>JBBSDJ010000022.1:0-31230 GCA_038249555.1 Caulobacterales bacterium | reverse complement strand
GCCAAGGTCCACGGCTATTGCCTCGCGGGCGGCTGCGACCTCGCCTTGATGAGCGACATGGTGATCGCCGCCGACACCGCCACCTTCGGCTTCCCGCCGGCGCGCGACCTCGGTGCGCTACCGAACCAGTTCTGGGTCTACCATTGCGGCCCGCAATGGGCGAAGCGCCTGATGCTGACCGGAGACACGGTCACCGGCAAGGAGGCGCAACAGATCGGCCTCGTGATGAAGGCCGTGCCGGAAGCCGACCTCGAAGCCGAAGTCACCGGCCTAGCCGCGCGCCTCTCCCTGATCGACCCGGACCTCCTCTCCGCCAACAAGCGCATCGTGAACCTCGCGATGGAACTGATGGGCGCCCGCACGCTGCAACGCCTTGCCGTCGAAAACGACGTACGCGGACACAACACGCGCGCCGCCGGCGGCTTCCGCAAGTCGGTGCAGGAGAATGGCCTCAAGCCCACCCTCCGCGCCCGCGACGCCGCCTTCGGCGACGGCCGCGCGCGAGTGGACGGGCCGGAGCGGCGCGATGCAGACGGGAATCTGGTTGAGGACTGAGGCCGCGGCGCTGAAACTGTCGTCCTTTGACCCGCAACTGTCACCAGGTTCAGTAGCCTAGATGGCGATATGGGTGCCTTGGATTCATTTCAATGAACGAATCTACTTCGGATAATTTCTCCGGGTACGGCGCTGCGTGGACACTGGAAGTCGGAAAGCGAAATCCCGCTTCCCAAAGTATTTGCACCTTTTTCCATTGATTTCTTTCTGTACTTTTCGGGGCTTTAAATGATCGGCCCATTTCGCAAAGCGCATCGCGGCATTGCGGACATGGAATTCTCTGTTCGCGAGGTTTTCGTTTGAAGCTTTTTCGACACCTAAAGCATGCATGCGCAACGAGGTATTCTGGGCCTTTGGCATGCGGTGAGCGTTGAGCGGAGTAAATTGAGCGTGTCCCGCTCTGCTTGCGCAGCTCCATACGACGAGCTTTTTCTTCTTTCGTGACCATTCCCGCTTATAAACCGCCAACGATGACGAGCAAAGGCTAGAAGCTGATTTCCGCAAACTGCAGGCGTTCAATCCGCGCACAGTTTTCGCCTTACCGCGTTGATTCCACAGCCAAACCCATTACGGTCGCCCCACACATTTCGGGGAAGGACCCAATCATGAAAAAGCTCGCTGCCGCGCTGATCGGCGCTGTCTCTTTTGCTGCGATGGCTCACGCGCAGGACGCCGTCATCCAGGCCGGTTACGTCCTCGCCGTGCCGGGCGAGGGCTATCTCACCAACCAGACGATCCTCGTCGAGGATGGCCGCATCGTCTCCATCACGCCGGGCTTCACCACGCCGAAGAAATATCCGTTGATCGACCTGAAGAAGGCTTATGTCCTACCCGGCCTGATCGACAGCCATGTGCACATCACCAGCGAGAACGGGCCTGAAGGCCGGATCAAGGAGTTCGAGGATTCCGATGTGGACGCCGCCTTCGACGGCGCCGCCTTCGCGCTGAAAACACTTAAGGCCGGCTTCACGACCGTGCAGGATGTCGGCGGCGCGAATGACGCCGTGTTCGGCCTGCGCGACGCCATCGCGCGCGGCGCCGTTCCCGGCCCGCGCCTGCGCGCGTCGGGCGGCTCGGTCGCCATCACTGGCGGCCATGGCGACATCAACGGCTACTCCGCCCGCGTCATGGCGGCGTTCACAAGTTCGTCCGTCTGCAACGGCGCCGACGATTGCCGCCGTGCCGTGCGCCAGCAGATCAAGGAAGGTGCAGACCTGATCAAGATCACCGCGACGGGCGGCGTCCTCTCGAACACCGCCGCCGGTCTCGAGCAGCAATTCTCCGACGAGGAGCTGAAAGCCATCGTCGAGGCTGCGCACGCCATGGGCCGGAAAGTCACCGCCCATGCCCACGGCAAGAGCGGCGTCGATGCCGCCCTGCGCGCCGGTGTCGATTCAATCGAACACGGGACTTATCTCGACGCCGAGTCGATCGCCCTTTTCAAGGAGAACGGCGCGACCCTCGTGCCGACGGTGCTCGCCGGTGTGACCGTGTCGGGCTGGACCAACGAGCCCTGGATGCCTGCGCCGTCGCGCGCCAAGGCCGCCATCGTCGGCCCGCTGATGCTCGACATGCTGCGCCGGGCAAAAGATGGCGGAGTAAACGTCGCCTTCGGCACCGATACCGGCGTCTCCCGCCACGGCGACAATGCCAAGGAATTCGCCCTGATGGTCGAGGCTGGCTTCACGCCCGAAGAAGCGATCCGCGCCGCCACCGTCGTCGCCTCTGAGCACGTCCAGATGGCCAAGGACATCGGCACGCTGGAGACCGGCAAATATGCTGACCTGATCGCCGTCACCAAGGATCCCCTGAAGAACATCAAGGAACTTGAGTCGGTTGATTTCGTCATGAAGGGCGGCGAGGTCATCAAGCCGCTCGATTAACCCTGCTGCAAAGGCCTGCGCCGGGGTTTTGACCTTGGCGCAGCTGCGGCTTAAGGCTTGCAGGGACGGGGGTTAATGGCCGGCTCCCCGGTCCCTTGGCTGTGAGACGAAACATGCTTGCGATCCGCTCTGGTACACTTTGCGCCTCCGTCCTGGTTCTGGCGCTGCTTGGCGCGTGTGATGCGCCGCCGCCCGGCATGCCCGCGCCGGAGGCCGCCGCGACGAATTCTCCAGACTGCGTGACGCTCGCCGAAGGCCTTTACGAATTCAATGATGGCCAGTTCCTCGCTGTCTCCGCCGCCACGCTCGCCCTCAGCGGCGCGTCCGGCTGGGAAGGCGAGATGCAGACGGCGTTCACCGGCGCCGGCTTTCCCTGGATGGGTCTGAAAGTGCGTGACCGCGTCGCCACCCTGATCGGCACCGCCCCCAGCGCCGACGCAAAGGCCGCCGCTCTCTCCGCTGGCGAAGCCGCCATAGCCGCCCACCCGGAAGCGGGCCGCGCCGGCCTGATCGTCGTCGATGCCATCTCGGTTGAACGCGGCGAACGCGGCGTCGGCGAAAGCCTCGCCCTTCTCGCCGATACCGGCGCCAGCCTCGAGAGCTGCCAGCGCGCCTTCACCGACACGATGGCCGGCCGCAATGTCACCTTCGAATCCGGCAATGCCCGCATCTCGCCGGTCAGCGCGCGCCTGCTCGACGCGGTCACCGGCGTCGCCACGCTGTGCAGCCAGTTCGTCGTCGAGATCGGCGGCCACACCGACTCGCGCGGCGCCGATGACTACAACCTGGAGCTCTCGCAGGCCCGCGCCGACGCCGTTCGCGCCTACCTCGTCAGCAAGGGCGTCTCGGAAGATGCTCTGCTCTCGGTCGGCTACGGCGAAACCGCGCCGCTCAATCCTGCGCCAACGCCGGAAGCCTACGACCAGAACCGCCGTACCGAGTTCAAGGTCATCGCCCGCTAAGCCTCAGAAGCTCAGCACGAGTCCTTTCGAGGGCGGCACTTTCGCGTCCAGCGTATCCAGCCAGGCGGTCGCAATCGCGTCCTTGCCCTTCGCCGTCTGCGGCGTCAGGTAACGGGCTGACGCGGCATAGAAACTCCGCATCGCCTTGCCGAGGCGTGCATTCAGCACGTCCGGCCCCAATGCCTTGGCGCGGTCGGCGGCATAAGTCGGTACAAAGAAGAATTCCGGCTGCGGATCGGGCAGGGCAATCGGCGCGCGGTTGCCTTCCCAGTCGGTCACCCCGATCACCAGGCTGCGCACCAGACGGTCCTTCAGCGCATTGTGCACATCCGCCGTCAGCGTCGGGCGGCCGAGGAAATCCACATACGCCGTCAGCCCGCGCGCATGCAGACGGTCCGCCGCGTCATAGGTTTCGACCCGCGCATAGAGGCCAAGCCCCTCGACATACGTCTTGTTGCCGGGCGAGGTCAGCCCGACAGCATCCACCCCGCCGCGTTGCTTCAGGCAATGCGCCAGCGCCAGCGCCGTCTTCGAGGATGCGCTCGAGATCACCACCGTCTCCGGCACGTTCTCGCCCGCTTCCATCAGGCAGTCGTCAATCATGAAACCGGTCGTGAATAGCGGCCGGAACAGCATCTGCTGCGCTTCCAGCTTCGCGTCATAGCCGGGATCTGCGGCAGTGAAGATGTAGGTATTGTAGATCGGCGCGAGACCCTGCCGGTTCGCGGCGCCGTCCATGAAGCTTTCCTTGCCCACGCGCACCGGCATCACATCGAAGCTCTCCGAGATCGGCAGGTAGCCATACACGCGCGCGCCCACGGCGACGCCGTCCGCATTCGAGTCCGTCACCGTCGCAAAGCCCCATACCGGCACGCGGCCATACGCCGGATCAGCCGCCGGAAAGAAGTTCCAGTAGCCCATCGCCTCGCCGAAAGTCGCATAGGTCACGTTGTTCGCCGTGAGCGCAAACGCCTCGACCTTCAGCCGCGCGGCGCCCGGTGCCAGCGGTCCGGGCTTCGTGTCGGTCCATGTGCCCTCGCGCAGGTCTGCGCGCTTGATCAGGAAATCTGCCATGAACGTCCGTCCCCTTGGATGTCAGTTTTTCGGTTTGCCCATGAAAGCGCCGATTCGGGCCTGCATGTCAGGGCCAACCCCTTCGCAGTTCAATACTTCCCATTGCAGGCCGCTGTCCATGTCGCGCGCATCGGTGGCTTCCAGCAAACGTTTGTTGGCCGCGTGGCTGAACGGCGAGTTCGCCAGGATCTGCTTGCCCATTGCTTCAATGGCGGCCTCAAACTCCGCATCCGGAACAACCTTTTCGGCAAGGCCAATGCGGAACGCCTCGGCCGAGCTGATCATCTCCGCCGTGAACATCAAGCGCTTGGCGGTGGCTACACCCACCCGGCGCGGCAGGCGCTGGCTCATGCCCCAGACCGGCGTCAGCGCCCATTTCGCATGGGTATCGCCAAACCGCGCGCTCTCCGCCGCGAGGATGAAATCCGCCGCCAGCGCCACTTCCAGCGCGCCGGTATAGCAATGTCCGTGTACGGCGGCGATCACCGGTTTCGGCAGCCGTTCCATCAGGCGCAGCGTCTCCGAATGCCATCCGCGCGACGGCACTTTCTCGCCCTCGGCAATGTCGGCGAGATCATGGCCGGCCGAGAAACACTTGCCCGCCCCGCGCAGCACGACGCAGCCGACAGTGTCGTCCTTGTACAGATCGCTGACATGCTCGCGCAGTTCGCGGAACATGCCCACGGTCAGCGAGTTCAGCTTGTCCGGACGGTTCAGCGTCAGGACCGCGAGGCCGTCCTTGTCGGCGCGGGTGACGAGATTGCTCATGTGCCGAGGTCCACGGTCAGCGACGAGATCGCGTGCACGAAATTGTTCGGCGCCAGCACCTGCTCGCCGGTCCAGCGTGCCTTGGGGAAACGCCCGAGGATATGCTTGTAGGCGCTCTCAAGCTGCATGTTGGCGACGCGCTGGCCGAGGCAGACGTGCGGCCCGTGCCCGAAAGAGAGATGCTCGCGCGCGTTGGGGCGGTCGATCTGGAACCGGTCCGGCTTGTCGAACTTCGCCGGGTCGCGGTTTGCGGCCGGATAGTACATGACGATTTTCTCGCCTTCGCCGATCTTCTGGTCGCCGAGCTGCGTGTCCTGCGTCGCCGTCCGGCGCATGTACGTCACCGGCGTCACCATCCGGATCGCCTCGTGCACGAAGTTCGGGAACAGGCTCGCATCCGCCGCCAATTGGTCGCGCAGTTCCACGAACTCCGTGACCAGCCGCATCGTGCCCGACAGGGAATTGCGCGTCGTGTCATTGCCGGCAAATACGATCAACAGCCATGAACCGTCGAGGAATTCCGGAGACAGCGGCTGGCCGTCAATCTTCACGTTGGCGATCGCAGAGAGAAGATCCGGCTGCGGATTTTTCCGGCGCTCCTCCAGCAGGTGGCGGCCATACTCGAACATCGCCTGGATCTCGCCGAGGAAGGTCATGATCTGCTCGGGCGACACATTGCCGAGGCCTTCCTGCTGCGCCTGGTATTGCGAGGTTTCGAGGAAGTGCATCCAGTGCACCAGTTTCGGGCGATCCGCAGGCGGAACACCGAGAATTTCGCACAGTGTGAATAGCGGCAGCTCGGCGGAGAACAACTCCACCATGTCGACCACCGGCCCCTGCGCCTGCATACGGTCCAGCAGGCGGTTCACCTCCACGTCCACGCGCTTGCGCAGTTCGGCGACGAAATCCGCCCGGAAATACGCCATGTGCTCCATGCGCAGCGGTGTATGGTACGGTCGGTCCAGGTTGATAAGCGAATTGAGCGACGAGGAATGCAGCAGCGGATGGCGCGGCACGCCCTCCATGCCGTAATTCATCAGTATGCCGCCTTTCTGGGAGGAGAAGGCTTCCGGCGTCAGCTCGACCTTCTTGACCAGGTCATAGCTCGTCACCGCCCAGAAGCCGGCGCCCATCATTTCCGGGTGCCACATCACCGGCGCCTTGTCGCGCATCTCGGCGAAGGCGGCATGCGTGTAGCCGCCATGGCGGGAGAACACTTCCGCGTCGGTGAGGTCCACCGGCGGCTTCAACGCCGAGGCGGGCTTGAATTTTGGTTCGCGCGGCGGCGCTTCAACCTGGTAGGTCTCGGTCACATTGACGAGGGTCATTCGGGTCTCCCTTGATTGCCGGGCCACTTGCGGTCCGGGCCCCGGGGCCCGAGACCGGGGCAGGTCAGAATTTATACCGTACCGGGATGGATTTCGGCCCGCCCACGAAGTTCGCCTTGATGAAGCTCGGCTCACCGGCCAGTTCCATGCTCTTCACGCGGCTGAAAAGTTCCTCATAGATCGCCTGCATCTCGAGGCGTGCCAGGTGCATGCCGAGGCACATGTGGCCGCCATGGCCGAACGAGATCAGCTTGTTCGGGCTGCGGTCCACCTTGAACTTGAACGGCTCGTCGAACACTTCCTCGTCGCGGTTGCCGGACGGATAGCAGAGCAGCAGGCTCTCGCCTTTGAGAACCTTTTTGCCACGGAGGGTATAGTCATCCTGCGCCGTGCGCATGAAGTGCTTCACCGGCGTCGTCCAGCGGATCGCCTCGTCCACCGCCGTGCGCGACATCCCCTTCGGGTCCGCCATCATTTTCTTCAGTTGCCCGGGGTCCTGCAGCATCGCCAGCACGCCGCCGCCGGTCGAGGCGCTCGTCGTGTCATGGCCGGCGGCTGCCGTGATAATGTAATAGCTCATCGCTTCCAGCTGGCCGATCGGTTCGCCGTCGATCATGCCATTGGCGATCACGGTCGAGACGTCGTCCTTGGGGTTGGCGCGCCGGTCAGCGGTGATCGCGGTGAAATACATGAAGAACTCGGCCAGCGTCGCCTGGATCGAGGCGAGCCCTTTCTCCACATCGCGCTCCTCGGCGAGCGACTTGTCGCGCATAAGGTCTTCGTCCTGTGCGCCGAATATTTCCTGCGTCAGTTTCAGCATCATCGGTTCGTCCGACTCCGGAACACCGAGGATCTGCATGATCACGCGCAGCGGATAGTACAGCGCCACATCGCGCTGGAAGTCGCATTCGCCGCCAAGGTCTTCCATCCGGTCGACATACTGCTTGGCAATCGTCTTGATCGCGTCTTCGCGCTTCTTCACGTTCTGCGGCATGAACCATTCCTGGGTCAGGTGGCGCAGCTTGTAGTGAACGGGGTCGTCCAGCTGGACGAGCGTTTTCAGAAGGTGCGGCTGGCCGAACTTCGCATACACGCCCTCTTCCGCTGCTGCGTAGGACAGCATCTCTCGCTGGCCGTTGGTGAACAGCGCATTCTGGCGCGACACTTCCATGATGTCGGCATGCTTGGTCACCGCCCAGAAGGGGCGGAACGCCTCCGGCTCGCACCAGGCCAGCGGATCTTCCTTGCGCAGCCGGCTGAAAGTCGCATCCTGCAACTTGTGGTCGGCATAGAAGGCCGGCGTCACGATCAGGTCGCACGTCTCGGACGCCGTCTGGCTCATGGTCCGCAAGGGGTCAAATTTTGTCTGCGGCGGCGTGGCGAGGGCGACAGTGTCGGCCATGTGGGATGCTCCGGATTTTAGCTGCGTCGCGGGGTCTTCCGCTTCGTCTGTAGTGTATCCGCACGCGGCCCCCTGCCAAGGTGTGACTTGGCGGCAGGCGGCTTGGTCAGGGATGATTTGTCCATCGGCGCGCCCAGGCTCGCCAGCGCTTCGGCGAGCAGGCCGGCGGGAATCTCCTCGACCTGCCCGGGCTTCAGCTCCGCCAGCAGGAATGGGCCGTAGCTCACCCGGATCAGCCGGTTGACCATCAGGCCCACCGCTTCCAGCGCGCGGCGCACTTCGCGCTTCTTGCCTTCCGACAGCGTCACCGTCAGCCAGGAATTGGCGCCCATTTCCCGGTCGAACACCGCCCGGATCGGCGCATATCGCACGCCGTCCACCGTCAGGCCGCTCGCCAGTTCGTCAATCTTCTGCGGCGTCACCGTGCCCTTGGCGCGCGCGCGGTAGGTGCGCTCCAGCCCGGATTTCGGCAGCTCCAGAAACCGCGCCAGTTCGCCATCATTGGTGAGCAGCAGCAGGCCCTCGGTCGTCAGGTCGAGCCGCCCGACGGTGACGACGCGGGGCAGGGACTTCGGCAGCTCATCAAAGATCGTGCGCCGGCCGGCCGGGTCATCCGTCGTGGTGATAAGGCCCGACGGTTTGTGATAGCGCCACAGCCGTGTGCCGTCCGGCGCTTCTACAGTGCGCCGGCCCACCTTGATCGTCTCCCGCCCCGTCACCTTGAACGCCGCAGAGGTCAGCGTCTTGCCGTTGACGCTGACTTCGCCCGCCTCGATCATCCGCTCGATTTCGCGGCGCGAGGCGATGCCGGCGCGGGCGAGGTACTTGGCGATCCGTTCGCCGCCCTCGCTCCATTCTTCATCGGTTTTGGGGGCCTGGGGAGAGGCAGACTTTTTCGATGCAGCAGGGCGCGCGCCGGAAGGTCTCCGGTTGGGGCGGCCCGTCTCGCGACGCTCCGGCATGGTCTTTTCTTTCTTCTGGTTTCAGCTTGTGAACTGGAGGATCGGCGCCGCAATGGCAAGCCCGAGAGCGATTTCAGTCGCCATCCAGATCGGGATGATCTTCGCCTCGCCGCCCTTGCCGCGGTCCAGCACCATCGAGAAAGTCCGCCCCATCGCCGCGCCAAACCAGCCCGCCGCAATCGGCAGTACCACGAACACGGCCACCGTATCGGGCGCATGCAGCACCAGGATGAACGCCGTCAGGTGGATCAGCAGCAAAAGTCCGCCATAGGTCGCCCTGAACTCGGAATACCCGCCGGGCTTGGCGGGATCGGCCTGCAGGCGCACCACGCCGGCGGCCCAGTTGGGGGAAAACAGGGCGCCCAGCCCCATCAGGGCTCCGGCGCCGAGCCCGAGGAGCGCGAGAATTTCACCGAAATGCATGGCCGGACCCCTCTGCACCAAAGCACAAAGGATAGGGCGAAAGCGATTGGAGAGAAGTTAAGTCTCTGCAGCGCACTAGCGTTTTGATTTACGCTACGGAAGGTTAGTGAATGCGCCCGTTTTGGCTGCCCATAGCCCGGATTCTGGACGTGAATTTAGGTTAAATCCTAACTTCGCTTGGCAAAAAATTAACCATTTCGCGTCTCTTCTGCACCCTGAGTTTCGCGGTTTCAGGCAGAATCACTGTCAGGGGCCGCCCAGCGTCGCGAGGAAGCCGCCCCATGCGCATGAAGATGTTCGCTGCAGAGTCTATGGAAGCTGCCAAAGCGATGATCTTCGCGGAGATGGGCTCTGATGCCGTGATTCTTTCCGAACGCGAAGTCGATGGCGGCGTGGAAGTGCGCGCCGCGACCGATCGCAAGGGCGCCGCCGCTGTCGGTAACGAGCCCGTCTTCCTCCGCGATGCCCGCGCCGGCGGCCATGGCCGGGGCATGGACAACCCGATGTACGCCCGCGTACGCGACGCGCTCCTCTGGCACGGCGCCCCGCAGCGCTTCGCCGACCGGGTCGCCCATGAAGGCGCCGGCCGCCTGCCGGGCCAGTTCTCCGCCCCCGAGGACGCAATGGCCGAAGCCCTCGGCCGCATGGTCACCTGTGACCCGATCCCGGCCCGCTTCGACCGCGACATCCTCCTCGTCGGCCCGCCCGGCCATGGCCGCACCGCCACCGCCGCCAAGCTTACCCGCCGGGCCTCGATGGCCCGCGCCGAAGTCATCCCGCTCGCCGCCGATCTCGACGGCTCCGGCGCCGGCGCCCAGCTCGCGGCCTACCTTGAACTCGAGCGCGACCAGATCCGCGTCGCCGATACGCCGGACGCGCTGTTTGCTACCCTCCGTACACTGCGCAAGGAAAACCGCCGCTGCGTCATCGACCTGCCGGCGATCAACCCCTTCGAAGGCGATGACCTCGCCAGCCTCGCCGATCTCGTGGCCGCCATCCGCGCCGAGCCCGTGCTGGTCCTCTCCGCCGAAGGCCATCCCGAAGACCTCGCCGAAGCCGCCCGCGCCTTCCAGCGCGCCGGTGTGCGCCGCGCCATTCTCACCAAACTCGATGTCGTCCGCCGCCGCGGCGGCGCCATTGCGGCCCTGACGTCAGCGGGCATCGCCTTCTCCCACCTCGCCATCACGCCCTTTATCGGCGGCGGCCTGGTGCCGGCGGCGCCCTCGCGTCTGTCGGCGCTTCTGATGGAAGAAGCGCGCGGCGACGTCATCGCCCTCAGAGGAGCAGCCTGATCCCATGAGCTTCACCATGCGACGATCCCAGGACCGCCCCTCCGTTCGCCCGCCTCCGCGCGTGACGCCCGCTTCCATCATTGCGGTCGCCAGCGGCAAGGGCGGCGTCGGCAAGACCTTCATGTCGATCACGCTCGCCTCGGCGCTGGCGAAAGCCGGCCGCCGCGTGCTGCTGGTCGACGGCGACCTCGGCCTCGCCAACGTGGACGTCCAGCTCGGCATTGCGCCTGAAACCGATCTCGCCGCCGTCGTGGCTGGCTGGGTCGAACTCGATGACGCTGTCACCCCCGTCGATGGCGGGGCAGGTGGTGGCGGGTTTGACGTGCTGCCCGGCCGCTCCGGCTCCGGAGCGCTGGCGGAACTGCCGACCGAGGAAGTCGCGCGTCTCGCCGCCGGCCTCACCGCACTCGCGCTTCAGTACGATCACCTCGTGCTTGATCTTGGCGCCGGCATCGAAGCCAACTGCATGCGTCTTGCCCGCTCGGCCGACAAATCCCTCGTCGTCATCACCGACGATCCTGCCTCGATGACCGACGCCTACGCCTTCATCAAGGTGCTGAAAGGTTACGCGCCGAACGTCGAGCCGATCATCGCCATCAACCAGGCCGACACGCGCGCCGCTGGTCAGCGTACGTACGAAGCGATCGCCCGCGCCTGCACGACTTTCCTCGGTTTCCGCCCGCGCCATGCGGGCACCGTCATGCGCGACCCGAAGGTTCGCGATGCAATCCGGTGTCAGAAGACACTGATTTCCACAGATCCCCAGGCACAGCCAGTTCAGGATGTAATGGCTATCGCTCAAATGCTGATCGGCGAGGGGCAACCCGCAACGATCGGGAATTGATCCGTACTGGGAATTATGAAGATTTCGTCTGAGTCAAAGCGCCGCATTAATACTTTGAATACCCTGCGGCGTTAAGATTCACAAAGGTTAACAATCGGGCTACACCAGCCTCAAGCTGATTCGGGAGACGAGCGATGCGCGTCCTATTGATTGAAGATGACCGGGCACTGGCACGCTCCATTGAGCTGATGCTCAAGGCTGCCGGCTTCAACGTCTATATGACGGACCTCGGTGAAGATGGCGTCGATCTCGGCAAGGTCTACGAGTACGACATGATCCTTCTCGATCTGTCGCTGCCGGACATCTCGGGCTTCGAAGTGCTGAAACAGCTGCGCATGAGCCGCGTCAACACGCCGGTCATGATCCTCTCGGGCAACCCGGACATCGAAGCGAAGGTAAAGACCCTCGGCTACGGCGCCGACGATTACCTCACCAAGCCGTTCAACAAGGACGAACTGATCGCGCGCATCACCGCGATCGTCCGTCGTTCGAAAGGCCATGCCGAAAGCGTCATCCGCACCGGCGAAATCCTCGTCAACCTGGATGCCAAGACCGTCGAAGTCGAAGGCGACCGCGTGCACCTGACCGGCAAGGAATACGCGATGTTTGAGCTGCTCTCCCTGCGCAAGGGCACGACGCTCACCAAGGAAATGTTCCTCAACCACCTCTATGGCGGCATGGACGAACCGGAACTCAAGATCATCGACGTGTTCATCTGTAAGCTCCGCAAGAAGTTGCAGCAGGCGACCGGCGGCAACCATTATATCGAAACCGTCTGGGGCCGCGGCTATGTGCTTCGGGACCCCCGCCCGGCGTCTAAGACCGGCGAAGTCGAAGTCGCCGCTTAAGACGCCCGAAACCAAAATACCCAAACGCCCTGGCTCTGCGCCGGGGCGTTTTTTTTGGGTGCACAAGTTTCGCCTTGCGCCCACATCCCCCCAAAAAACCGCCCTCCATGGGGCGTCATCCCGGAATCTTCGCAGCCGATGTCCGGGCCCTATACTTCCTTGTTTTGCAGTGATTCCTGGGTACCGGTCTTCGCCTGTGGCGAAACCGAAATGACAAGCCACTGAACTTTTTTGCGACCGGCAGGGTTCCAGGCCGGGTTACTTTACCGTCCATGATCCCGATGCGCACCTTCAGAGCCGACCAGCATTTCACCGACCTGTTCGCGCATGTGCATGTCATCTGCTTGACGCTCCCCTGGTGGCAGCTCAATACGCTGTTCAGATGGTGCAAACGCCAGGGCATCCCGGGCGTCCTCTGCAGCGTCAGCGCCTGGGGCTTCATCACCCCGCGCCACGCCGGCGACCGACAAGATCCCGCCACCTACAAACCCCACCCAAGAACCTTCCGTCCCCTGACGGATGAAAGCTTGGGCAGCGACCTTCCCCTCTTCGCAGCAGACCTCGCCGCATTCGAAGCGCTGCGGCTTGTTCCGATCCTCCCTCGCCCTGGCGGGGGAGGTAGCTCGCACCGCAGGTGCGAGTCGGTGGGGACTCTGCCCTCGCCCCTCGATTCCAGCTAGCGATCTGGCGCTCATCCCGGCGAAAGCCGGGACCCAGACTTGAAGCGCGCTGCAAAACCCACCTCATTGGATCCCGTCTTGCCACGGGATGAGCGGAAAATGAGTGCAGGTAAAATCGAGGAGGCATAAAACTCCCTCTCCGCAGACCCCTGCGACAGGCAGGGGGCCAGACAAGGAAAATGCATCCTTCTTTTGCTGGGCACCTGCCTGCACAGGTGCTTGCGGAGAGGGTATAGGCAAAGCTTCAAACCGGTCGCTCCCCGAACGCGTCCGGCTGCGCGCGCTATTTCCGCCCCCGCGCTTCGTCTGTACCCAGACGGGCCAGCTCATCCGCCCGGTCATTGTTCGGGTCGCCCGAATGCCCCTTCACCCATTTCCAAGTTATAGCATGGCGCGCGCAAGCTTCTTCCATCGCCATCCAGAGTTCCTGGTTCTTCACTGGTTTCTTGTCAGCGGTTTTCCAGCCATTGCGTTTCCAGCCCTTGATCCATTTCGTCAGGCCGTCTTTCACATAAGTGGAATCCACATGTAGCGTGACCTTTGACGGTTTCTTCAGCGCATTCAGCGCCTCGATCACCGCCATCATCTCCATCCGGTTATTGGTCGTCGCCGGATCGCCGCCATGCAGTTCCTTCACATGGCCACCGGCGCGCATGATCGCGCCCCAGCCGCCAGGGCCGGGATTGCCGCTGCATGCGCCGTCGGTCCAGATTTCGATCGTGTCGATGGTATCGGTCATGCCCCGCGAGGTGGCCCGCTTCGCCGGACGCGTCAAGCCGCTCAGAAAACGCTGAGATCCACCTCGGTCAGCTGCTTTGCCGGCGCCACTATCCGGTGTAGCAGGAAGCCGCAGAACGCGCCCGCCGCCCCGCCGATCGCGCCGCCCGAGACCAGCGCGCCCGCGGCCGCCGCCGGCCCGCCGAACCACCCGAAAACAAATGTCGTGCCGCCCACAAGGATCGCGCCCCAGATTGCACCCCAGCGCAGGTACGGCAGCATTGCGGTGATGCCCCGGTGTGGCAGCCGCCCGATGGAAAGTCCCAGCGCCAGCGCAGCCGCCGGCACCGTGATGAAGAACAGGAAGAAGTTCAGCGCCGCCAGCTGCAGCCCGGTCTGCACGCCGCTGAGAAACCCGGTCTGCCCGACCGCCAGCCCGCCCCAACCCAGGATGCCGAAGGCCAGTTCCATCAGTCCAAGGAACACATATCCCATCAGCGTCACGCTCACGCAGGCCGCAAAGGAAGACACCAGCAAGGCCAGCCGGATCCGCTTCACCCGCTTCGGCCGGGGCGATGTCGCATAGGCGGGAAGCTGGCTGTCGCTTTCCGCCTCGTTGGTCATGCCCCGTATCCTTCCGCACCCTTCATGCGCAGATGGAACGCGAGGCGTGCGGCATATTCAAGAGGGTTCTTGGGCCGCACCAAGGCGCCGGCCGGGGTCGAGGTCCAATCCACCAGCCGCGTCAGGAAGAAACGCATCGCCGAGCCAAGGCAGAGCACGGGCAGGGCGTCCAGCTCGTCGCGCGCCAGCGGCCGCACGGACTGGTAGCCCGCAATCAGCGCCGCGCCTTTGGAAAAGTTGAACTCCAGCCGCGAGGCGTCAGACGCATTGCCTTCATCGAAGGCCCAAGCGTTCAGGCACACGGCCAGATCATAGGCCAGCACATCGGTGCAGGCGAAATAGAAGTCGATGGCGCCGGAAAACTCATCCCCGAGGAAGAAGGCATTGTCCGGAAACAGGTCCGCATGGCTCGTCCCGCGCGGCAGGTCCGCAAAACTGCTCCGCGCCCGGAGGATCTCGGTGAAGGCGGCGTCAACCGTCTGCGAAAGTCCGGCCTGCAGCGCATTGGCATCCCCGGCCCGGCCCGCCCAGAGCGGCGCCCAGGCTTTCGGCCCGAGGGAGTTCTCGCGCGTCATCGCAAAGTCGGCGAGTGCCAGATGCATCTTCGCAAGGCCTTCGCCCAGCGCCCGGCACTGACGCACATTCGGCCGCCGCGGCGACAGCCCGTCAAGGAAGGTGATGATCACTGCCGGCCGGCCTTCCAGCGTGCGCAGTGCCGTCCCGTCGCGCCCTATCACCGGCTCGGGGCAGGGATAGCCCTTTGCCGCGAGATGCTGTTTGAGGCCGATGAAATACGGAAGCTCCGCCGCATTCACCCGCTTCTCGAACAGCGTCAGGATGAAGCGTCCTTTTTCCGTCTCGAGATAATAGTTCGAATTCTCCACGCCCTCGGCGATGCCCTTGAAAGCCAGGGCCGCCCCGAGGTCGTAGGCGGAGAGGAACTCCGCCAACGCCTCATCGGAAACTTGCGTGTAGACCGCCATCCTGCCGGACTAAGCGGTCTTGTTCACCATGTCACGTACCAGTGTCTTGCCCGCCAGCAGGTAGTGCAGGGCGGCCCAGGCATAAAGTGCGTTGAATATGATGATCGACCATTGCAGTCCGCGTGCGTCAGCGCTCACACAGGTTGCCAGCTGCTCGGCACTAAGGGCTACTGCTGCCTTGCAGATGTCGAGCGTCAGTCCGAGGTCCGCTCCTGACAGGAAGCTGGATTTAAGGAATGTCGAAAGCGCACCGATAATCGGCGGGCCAAGCCCGTAGCCGAGCAGGTTGACAACGAACAAGGTCACGGCGACTGCGCTTGCACGCATTCTGCTGTCCACAACGCCTCCAGAGACAGCATACATCGGACCCAGATAGAAGTAGTGGATCATTGCCGCGATCATCAGGAAGGGCATGGCCAGCCAGAGATTATCGACAGAGTATCCAATCGCATAAAGGGGAACCGAAAGGCCCATACCAAGCGCCGGAAGCCAGGAAAGCGAAGTCGGGCGGGTCTTCGCCATCTTGTCCGAGAGGTATCCCGAAAGGAAGACACCGATCGCGGCCATGACACCAAGAATCACACCAAACAGAAGTGCTGCCTGTTGCAGGTTCAGCCCGTGAGTGCGGATCAGGAAGGAGGTCGTGAACTGACCGACACCGTAACCGATGAAAGACGCAATGGTCGCGCCTGCAACAACGTGTACGTAGGCTGGCTTCTTCATTAGAATTTTCAGAACCTGAACAAAGCTCGTGCGCTCCCCGGTCTTGTTCTGAAGTTCCGGTGGATCGGAGTAACCCCGGGGCGGCTCACGGATTGTCAGGAACACGACCAGGCCAAGCAGCAAGCCAGGTAGTCCAACTACGACGAATGCGACGCGCCATCCTTCAATGGAAGGCCAATCCAGCATGTTGAGCGCCCATGTCCAGCCCCAGTCCGTCAGCGCCGCTGCGATCTGTGCCCCACTGAGATTGCCGGCCACGAATGCACCGAAGACCGCAGCAAACATGCCCCCCAAGGGCACACCAAGAGCATAGATCGAAACCGCTGTGGCGCGGCTGCCAGGCTTGAAATAGTCTGCAATAAGGGATTGCGCAGGCGGTGTGCAGCCCGCCTCCCCGACGCTGACCCCGATGCGAAATAGGAACAGCATCAGGAAAGTCGTTGCAAACCCGCAGAGAACCGTCATCAGGCTCCAGAATACAACCGCGGCTGCGATGATACCGACGCGGTGTGAGCGCTCTGAAAAGCGTGCGATCGGGATGCCCAGCATGGTATAGAGAATGGCGAAGGCAGGGCCGCCCAGCAGGCCCATCTGCCAGTCTTCAACGCCGAACGAGTTTTTGATGGGTTCCGTGAGGATGTTGATGATCGTGCGGTCAATGAAATTGAAGATGTAGACCAGCAGCAGCGAGCCGAGGACATAGCTGCGATAAGCTTTGGTTCCAAACCCCGTCTCGTGGGGCGGGAGACTCACAGCTTGCGTCTGGCTCGAATTGGCGGCGTCGGTCATAGGCGTCTCCAGATAAAGGCGGTAGGGCATTGCGAAATCAGGTAGCAGGGCTCCAGCGGTCCTTCTGGTAGGTGCGGGCGGCGAGGAAGTAGAACAGGGCGGCGATGCCGAAGAAGAGCACGGTCGCCACCATCGACTGGCGCAGGCCCTCGGCATAGGCCGAGCAGAGCGCCGGGCCGGTTTCGCCCAGTTCTGCAATGCGCCCGGCACAAAGGCCGGGATTGAAGGTCGCGAACGCCTCTTCAAGCCCGGCTTTCTTGACGATGCCGCCCATGAAGGCGCTGCTCATCATGCCGGTGAAGAGAGGACCGATGCCATTGCCGATGAGGCTGATGATCAGCAGCATCACGGAGACCGTCGTGGCGCGAGAGCGCGGGCTGACGATGGATGTGGACACGGTGTACTGCGCGCCGAGGTAAGCATAGTGCGCGATGGCCGCGATGACCCAGAGCCAGAAGGCCATCGTCAGCGTCGGGCTGAGGAAGGCGCCGACATAGGCGGGGATGGCGATCAGCAGGCCGACACCCGGCAGCCAGGCGGCGACCGAGGGAAAGCGCGGCGACAGTTTCTCGGACAGGAACCCGCCCATGAAGGTGCCGAACGCAGCTACGGCGGCGAGCGGCGCGCCATAGTTCATCGCGGCCTCGGCGACGCTCACCCCATGCACGCGCATCAGGAAAGGCGCCTGGAAACTGATCAGGCCATAGCCGACAAAGGCTACGAATGCCGCGCCGAGCGAAAGCGTCCAGAAGGTCGGCTTCCGGCCGAATTCCTTGAACGCCTCGAAGAAGCCGGCCTTGTCTGGAATGGCCGATTTCGGATCGGAGAATCCGCGCGGCGGCTCGCGAACGGTCAGCCAGAAGATCAATGCCACGAGGATCCCAGGTACGCCGACGATCACGAAGACGAGGCGCCAG
The DNA here is from genome assembly GCA_038249555.1 of Caulobacterales bacterium. GTDB lineage: Bacteria > Pseudomonadota > Alphaproteobacteria > Caulobacterales > Hyphomonadaceae > Hyphomonas. The sequence goes on along the minus strand of JBBSDJ010000022.1, from coordinate 13,456 downwards.
CCTTCTACTTCCGCCCAATTCACACCGGTGAACAGGAATTCCAGGCCGATGGCATTCATCCAGCCGCCGAATGTTTCGCCCTTCAGGCTGGCGAGCTGGCCACCGAAAAGTTGGGCGAGGACGCCGCCGACGGTGACGCCCATAGAATAGATGCCGATGGCATTGGCGCGGCTCTTCGGGGGATAATAGTCGGTGATTATCGAGTTGGCGGGCGGCGTGCACCCGGCTTCGCCGATCGCAACACCAATCCGGAAGACAAGCAGCCAGAGGAAACTGGCGGCAAGGCCGCAGAACACTGTCATCAGCGACCAGATAACGACGCAAAGCGCTATGATCTTCACCCGGTTGGACCTGTCGGCCCACATCGCGATCGGGATTCCCATGATCGCATAGAACAGCGCGAAAGGCGGCCCAGTCAGCAGGCCCCACTGCGCATCGCTGAGCGAGAACGTGTTGATGATCGGCTGAGCGACGACCGTGATGACGGTGCGGTCGATGAAGTTCAGCGTGTAGATCAGCGTCAGGGCGATGAGGACATAAGAGCGATAGCCCTTCGAGCCGTAGCCCGTGATGTGCCCGTTCGCGCTGTCAGCCGCAGCTGCAGTGGCCGTCATTGTCTGTCTCGCCTCCCAGGGGAAACGCGCTTCTGTCGGCGCGCTGTTATGTGGCGTGACGGTAACCTGCCCGCTGCCGCCTGCAAGCCTTATCGTCAGGGCAGGCGACGGCCTCCCGGGATTTCCCCTCCGCCGGGCATTGTATCCGGCGCGCTTGAGGCTTAGTTTCCGGATGCAAGCCAGACTTGGGAGCGCTGCACGATGGTTATCGCCCGCAAAATGACCGCCCTCGGATCAATTTGCCGGATGAGCCCTGTCCATGCCCGCTTCAATCACCCTGTCTTCGCTCAGCTTTGCCCTGCCTGATGGCCGGGTTTTGTTTTCAGACCTGAGTTTCAATTTCAATCAGGAATGCATCGGACTTGTCGGCCAAAACGGCGTCGGCAAATCCACGCTGCTGAACCTCATCAGCGGGCGCCTGTCGCCGACTTCCGGTAGAATTTCCGTGAGCGGCAAGCTTGGCGTACTGCGCCAGAATGTCGGCGGCGAAGGGGGAGAGACGATTGCCGGCCTGTTCGAGGTCAGCGCGGCGCTCGCAAACCTGGGCCGCGCCGAAGCGGGCGAGGCGGATGCGTGGGAGGCGGCGGACTGGACGCTGGAGGCGCGCCTCGCCGAAGCGCTCGGCCGGACCGGGCTGGACGCGGCGCCGGAGACGCCGCTCAATGCACTCTCGGGCGGGCAGCGCACGCGCGCGGCGCTCGCCGCGATGATCTTCGCGGAGCCGGATTTCCTGCTGCTGGACGAGCCGACCAACAATCTCGACCGCGACGGGCGTGCGGCGGTGGCGAGCCTGCTCGCCGGCTGGCGCGGCGGCGCTCTGGTTGTCAGCCATGACCGCGAGTTGCTCGAAGGCATGGACGCCATCGTGGAACTGACTACGCTGGGCGCAACGCGCTATGGCGGCGGCTGGAGCGTTTACCGGGCGCGCAAGGCGCTGGAACTGGAGGCCGCGCGGCAGGACCTGTCGGACGCCGAACGCCAGATGGAGGCAACGCGCGAGAAAGTGCAGCTCGCCGCAGAAAAGAAAGCCTGGAAGGACGCCGCCGGAAAGCGCAAGGCGGCGAGGGGCGGCGCGCCTTGCATACTGATCGGGGCGATGAAGCGCCGGGCGGAAGTCTCGAGCGGCGACCTGCAAAACCTTTCCGAACGCCAGATCGCTGACGCGGAAGCCGCTGCAAGGGCGGCGCGGGAGCGAATCGAAATCCTGGAAACGATGAAGGTCAGCCTGCCCTCGACCCGCTTGCCGGTGGGCAAGACGGTGCTTTCGCTGCGCGGCGTCACGGCCGGGTACGATCCTGCCGCGCCGGTGCTGAATGACCTGTCCTTCGAAGTGCGCGGCCCGGAACGGATCGCTCTTGTAGGCGCCAACGGATCGGGCAAGTCGACCCTGCTGCGGGTGATCACCGGCGCGCTCGCGCCCTTCGCGGGCAACGTGCGGGCGCTCGTGCCGTTCGTGATGCTGGATCAGGACGTGAGCCTGCTGACGCCGGGCGAGACGATCCTCGACAACTTTCGCCATCTCAATCCGCAGGCGGATGAAAATGCCTGCCGGGCGGCGCTCGCCCGTTTCCGGTTCCGGGCCGGCGCGGCGCTGCAACAGGTGGCCACGCTCAGCGGCGGGGAGCGGCTGCGCGCCGGACTCGCCTGCGTGCTCGGCGGGGCAGACCCGCCGCAACTGCTGATCCTCGACGAGCCGACCAACCATCTCGACATCGCCTCGCTGGAGGCAGTCGAGGCGGGGCTGGTGGCCTATGACGGCGCCTTGCTCGTGGTGAGCCATGATGAGGCGTTTCTGGAACGGATCGGCGCGGTCCGGCGGATAGACCTCAGATCAGGCCGGATGACCGGAAGCTGACCACGCCGCTGGTGCCGACGATCAGATGATCGTGTACGGAGATATCGAAAGGCTGCAGCACGTCGATGATCTCGCGTGTGATCTCGCGTGTGATCTCGATGTCGGCGCGCGAGGGCTTGGGGTCGCCGGAGGGGTGGTTGTGCACGAGGATCAGGCTGGAGCACTGCACTTCCAGCGCGCGCCGGGCGATCTCGCGCGGGTAGACCGGCGCATGGTCGACGGTGCCGCGTCCCATGATCTCGTCGAGGATCAGCTGGTTCTTCCGGTCAAGGAAGATCACGCGGAACTGCTCGCGCGTCTCGTGCTGGATTTCGCGGCGGACGTATTCGATCAGTGCGCTCCAGGAAGAAATGACTTCGCGGGTTTTCAGTTCTTCCAGCGCGGCGCGCGAGTGAAGCTCATTTATGGCCTTGAGATAGGCGGCGACCGTCTCGCCGACCCCGTCGACCTTGATCAGCGCCTCCGCGGGCGCCGCGAGAATGGCGGAGAGACCGCCGAACTGGCGCTCCAGCGCCTTGGCAATCGGCTTCACGTCCCGGCGCGGGATGAAGGCCATCAGCAGCACTTCTAGGATTTCATAGTCATCCAGCGCCTCGGCCCCGCGCGTCAGCAGCTTGGTGCGCAGCCGCTCCCGGTGGCCCTGCCAACGGGGAGCGACCACGGTCATGCGGGAAAGGCGGCCTTGTGCAAGCGTTTGAGTTCCTTCAGCACCAGCGACCGGTCGTAGCCCTGATAGGCCCCCTGGCCGGAAATCTGAATTTTCACATAAGGGTGGTCGAGCTTGGCCGCGAACTTTCCGTCCGGGCTGAGCGCCAGGATTGTCGGATACTTCTCCTGGAAGTGTGCCTGCGCACCGGCTGCAGCCACGACTTCGTCCGATCCCGGAGCATAGTCGTCCTCGATGTGTACCACGACGAAATTTTGGGCGGCGTAGGAAACGAGTTCCAGCGCGTCCCGGCTGACATCGCCGCGACGTTTCTTCGTCACATGATCATAGCGGCCGGTAGTGCCTTTCAGGTGGGCATCGAAGGCGCGGCACCAGCCGCACCATTCGGCGCCGATGATGACGAGCACAGCCTTGCCCTCTGCCTTCGCGCGGTCAACGGCGGCGGTGTAGAGGTCCATCTGGTTCGAGCACTGATCATAGGCGATCGCGCGCCCGTCGCGGCAGGTGGGGTCCAGCGACAGGGGATAGGAGACGATGTTGGCGGCCGCTGCTTCAATCTCGGTCTGCGGAATGGCAGGCGTGCCTCCTGGGCCCGAACAGGCCGCCGCGAGCAGGAGTATGGCCGCGGCGGCCAGGGATCGCATCAGGGGCGGACCTTGAACGGCTCGTGCCAGCCTTTCGGCGAGGCGGAGAAAATCTCGTAGCCGGTTTCGGTCACGCCGACGGAATGTTCGAACTGCGCGGAGAGCTGGCGGTCACGCGTCACGGCGGTCCAGCCATCCGGCAGGATGGCCGCGTCCTTGCGGCCGAGGTTCAGCATGGGCTCGACGGTGAAGAACATGCCGGCCTTCATCACCGGGCCCGTTCCGTAGGCGGAGGAATGCACCACGTTCGGCTCATCATGGAACAGGCGGCCGAGGCCGTGCCCGCAGAATTCGTCGACCACGGACACGCGGTTCAAGCGCGCCACTTCGCTGATCGCGCCGCCGATGTCGCCGAAGCGGGCACCGGGCTTGATCTGCGCGATGCCGGCCATCATGGCCTCGTAGGTCACTTCCATCAGGCGCTCAGCCTTGCGCTTGACGTCTCCGACGCCGAACATCCGGCTGTGGTCGCCGTGCCAGCCATCGACGATCAGCGTGACATCGATGTTGGCGATGTCGCCGTCTTTCAGGGCTTTCGGGCCGGGGATGCCGTGGCAGATCACGTGGTTCACAGAGATGCACGAGGCGTGGCGATAGCCGCGGTAGCCGATGGTCGCGGACGTCGCGCCATGGTCGTTCACGAACTCATAGACCCGCCGGTCAAGATAGTCGGTGGTCACGCCGGGTTTGACTTCCGGGACCAGCATGTCGAGGCATTCGGCCACCAGCCGTCCGGCGCGGCGCATGCCCTCGAAGCCCTCGGGGCCGTGGGTGCGGATTTCGCCTGTGCGCAGGGGCAGGAGGAGGTCTGTATCTGTCATCGGAGCAATATGGTAGGCCGCACGCCGGTTTTCCACTCCCTTCTTGCCGAAACGGCTGCCCGCTGTCAGGTAGCGGCCCAGAAACCTGGCCGGAAAACAGGTCATCAAACCCCTAAGGGAGACAACGCATGCGCAAACCCCGGTCAATCCAGGTGGCAAGCCTTGCCTTGCTCGCCGCGCTGGGCCTCGCGGCCTGTGTCAGCGCGCCGCCTCCCGCCGAGGCGCCGGTGTCGCTCGCCGCCGAAGTGCCGCCCCCGGCTTTCGGCGCCGAAGAGATCGCCGGGCTCGAGGCCCGCATGGCGGCCTATGTCGAGGAGGGGGCGGCGAAGGGCATTGCGACTCGTCTGGTGCGCGGCGGCGAGGTGATCAGCGATGTGCGCTACGGGATCCGCCGTGAGGCCGATGCCGCGCCGGTGGAAGACGACACGATCTGGCGGATCTATTCGATGTCGAAGCCGGTGACCGGCGTCGCGCTGCTGATGCTCTGGGAAGAGGGCGCGTTCCAGCTGGATGACCCGGTCACAAAATACTTTCCCGAGTTCGAGGGCCTACAGGTGTTCACCGGGCTCGATGCGGCGGGCGAGCCGATCCTCGAGCCCGTCATGCGCCCGGCAACCCTCCGGGAACTGATGAGCCACACGGCCGGTTTCGGCTACGGCCTGCGCGGCGGGGACTATGTCAACGACATGTTCCAGAAGAAGCAGGTGTTCCAGTCTCCCACCATGGAGGAGATGGTGGCGCGGGTGGCCAGCATTCCGCTGCTGCACCAACCGGGCGAAGTCTGGGACTATTCCATCGCAGTGGACCTGCAGGGCGCGCTGATCGAGCGGCTGTCCGGCCAGACGTTGGGCGAGTTCTTCGAGACGCGGCTGTTCGGCCCGCTCGGCATGAAGGATACCGGCTTCTTTGTTCCGGAGGCGGATTATGACCGTTTCTCCGATGTCTGGGGCTGGAGCGCTGAGCAGGGGGCGTTCGCCGCGCTGCCGATGCCGGCTTTCCAGTACCGCGAGGGGATGATCGCCTTTGAAGGCGGCGGGCACGGGCTCGTCAGCACGATGGACGATTATGCGCGCTTTGCCGAGATGCTGGCAAACGGTGGCAGCCTCGACGGCGTCCAGATCCTGAAACCGGAAACTGTCGCGATGATGGCGACCGATGTGCTGCCGGACGGCGCCTTCCTCGGCTTCGACGGCACGGCCAGCAGCGAAGCGGCAGGCGTCGGCTTCGGCCTAAATGTCGGCGTCATCCTTGACGCCGACAACGCCCGCGGTTTTCCGCAGGGCGCCTATACGTGGGGCGGCGCAGCGGGCACCTGGTTCTGGGTAGACCCCGCGAATGATCTCTACTTCATCGGCATGGTGCAGCGCTTCGGCCAGGGCGGGCCTGAGTTTGATGCGCGTACGGAATCGGCCGGCCTCGTCTACCAGGCTCTGGAAACACCGAATGAGTAACCCCACCGCCGCCGTCCTGCTCATCGGGGACGAACTCCTCTCCGGCCGCACTCGGGACATCAACCTGCAGCAGATCGCGCAGTATCTGGAACCTCTCGGCATTCCGGTCATGGAATGCCGCACCGTGCCGGACATCGAGGCCGAGATCGTCGCCGCGGTCAACGCCCTGCGCGCGAAGTACACCTATGTCTTCACGACCGGCGGCATCGGCCCGACACATGATGACATCACGGCGGACGCGATCGCGGCCGCCTTCGGTGTCGGCATTTCGGAGCACCCGGACGCGATTCGCGACATGGCCGCCCGCTACGCCGCGATGAACACCGAGTTCACCGCGCCCCGGCGCCGCATGGCGCGCGTACCGCATGGCGCGAGCCTTGTCGCGAACCCCGTCTCCGGCGCGCCGGGCTTCCAGATGGAAAACGTGTTCACGCTCGCCGGTGTGCCGCAGATCGCGCGGGCGATGCTTGAGGACATCGGCCACCGGTTGGAGACCGGCGCGGTGGTCCACAAGGTCACCGTGATGGGCAAGGGCCTGCGCGAAGGCGACCTTGCCGTGAAGCTGGGCGAGATCGCCGCCGCGGCGCCCACGGTTTCGGTCGGCTCCTATCCCTGGTACAGGGCGGTGGACGATCACGGCGTCTCGATGGTCGCCCGCTCCGCCGATGAAGCCGCGCTCGGCGCGGTTCGCGCGCAACTCATCGACCTCGCCGAATCCCTCGGCGTCAAACCGGAGATCGAAGCATGAGTTTCATTACCCGCACACCGGTCCTCTGGACACTCTTTGTACTGACGGTCGTCATTTTTGTCGTTTTCGGGGCGCTGGAGCCTATGGTCGGCGGCCAGTTCCTCGACATGGTGTCGAAGCCGGAGGATACCCGCGCCGTGTTCGACGCAATGACTTCCAGCGAGCGCATGGTCCACTTCTGGATCACCGTTCTCCTCGATACCGCCTTTCCGCTCAGCTTCGGCCTGTTCTTCGCCGGCATGGCCTGGCGCTTCTTTGGCAAGCTCGGCCCGTTCGCGGCGATCCCCGGTTTCGTGGTCCTGATCGTCGATCTCACCGAGAACACGCTGCAGGCCATCACGCTGTCGGGTGCGGCCTATGTCTTGGAGCCGAAGGAGTGGGTTTCGCCGCTGAAGATGAACCTGTTCTATCTCGCTGCCCTGATCGCGCTCGTCGCGGCGGGCATCGCGCTCTACCGGGTGATCACGAAGAAGAAGGCCTAGGGTCTCCCCAAGGTCAGGCTTGGCGAGGGCCCTGTCCCGGCGGTAGCATTGTCCGAACACTCAAGGGAGAAGCCGCAATGTCCGAACAGATTGTCCTCGTCGAGCGCCACGGCGCCGTTGCCCTCGTCACCCTCAACCGGCCGGACGCGCTGAACGCGCTCAACCGAGCCTTGCGCGCCGAGATCGTGCGCGTGTTCACAGAGCTGAAAGACGATCCGCACATCCGCGCTGTCGTTCTCACCGGCGCCGGCCGCGCCTTCACCGCCGGCATCGATCTCAAGGAAGCGGGCCAGACCGGCTTTGCCCTCGGCGCCGATGAGGATTCCAAATCGATCAACATGGCCGCCGCGCTGGAGGCCTATCCCTGGCCGATCGTCGGCGCGATCAACGGCTTCGCGATCACCGGCGGCTTTGAACTCGCCCTGATGTGCGACGTGCTGCTCGCCTCGGAGAACGCCAAGTTTGCCGACACGCATGCCCGCGTCGGCATCGTGCCAGGCTGGGGCCTGTCGCAGAAACTCTCGCGCCTGATCGGCATCAGCCGCGCCAAGGAGCTTTCCTTCACGGGCAACTTCATCGATGCCCACACCTCGGAGAAATGGGGCCTCGTCAACCGCGTCTATGCGGCGGCAGACCTCGTGCCCGCCGCACTCCAGCTCGCCACCGAGATGACGGGCACGCAGCCCGTGCTCCTGAAGAAGTACAAGGCGCTGATCGACGACGGCTTCGGAATGGAATTCGGCAAGGCCATGAAGGAAGAAATCAAACGCTCGATCGAGCATTCGGCCTCGGTGTCGGCGGAATCGGTTGAGGAAGCGCGCAAGCAGGTGACGGCGCGGGGCCGGGACCAGCAGGGTTAGCAGAGCTTGAACCCCTCTCCTGCTTGCGGGAGAGGGGAGAAGGCTCAAGCCGCAAATTCGAACGCATCCATCCTCAGCACACTGAAGGTCAGGGACTGGTGCAGCGACGTGGCCGCTGTCCCGCCGGCGCCCAGCGCGACGAACAGCGGCAGGAAATGCTCCTCGGTCGGATGGTTGCGCGCGGCATGCGGCGCGAGGCGGCGGTAGTTCAGGAGGTCTTCTATCCGGCCTTCCGCCAGCGCGGCGTTGACCCAGTCCGCAAAGTCTGTCACCCAGCCGGGCGCCACATTGTTCCCGCGCCAGTCGACGCTGCGAAGGTTATGCGTGAAGCTTCCGCTGCCGAGGATCAGCACACCTTCTTCTGCCAGCGCACGCAGCGCCAGGCCGAGCCTGTAATGGTGCGCGGCGCCCAGATGGGTTTGGACCGACAGTTGCAGCACCGGTATGTCGTTCGCCGGATACATCAGCTTCAGTGGCACCCAGGCGCCGTGATCGAGCCCGCGCGCGGTGTCGATGCCGGCCGGCAGGCCAACGGCCTGGATCAGCCCGGCGACCCGCTGCGCCAGCGCCGCATCGCCCGGCGCCGGATAGCGCTGGTCGAACAGGATCTGCGGGAAGCCGCCAAAGTCGTGGATCGTCTCGTTGACAGCCACGGCGTTCACCGCAGGGATGTTCGTCTCCCAATGCGCCGAGACGACGAGGATGGCTTTGGGCCGGGGCAGGGATTGGCCGAGCGCCACGAGAAAGTCCCGCGCGGGCACATCGTCAAACATCAGCGTCGGCGAACCATGCGAAACAAAGATCGGCGCAATCACGGGGCAATCCTCCGGCAAAATCGGCAGCCTTCCATCTAGGGAGGGCGCGCCCGGAATGTCAGCCCGCACGGGCGGCCTAACACCTATGCCGCAACGGTATAGCCGCGCCAGGAGTTGCGCGAAGGCCTTCCCCCGGCCTATCAACGCCCCAGCAAAAACTCCGGGAGAAAACCATGCGCGATGTCGTGATCTGTGAACCTGTCCGCACGGCGGTCGGCGGCTTTGGCGGCTCGTTCAAGGATGTCCACGCGCATGTGCTCGGCGCCACTGTCGTCGAAGGCCTGATGGCGCGCACCGGCCTGCCGAAGGACAAGGTGGACGATGTCATCTTCGCACAGTGCTATCCCTCGATGGACGCGCCCGCGCTCGGCCGCGTCGTGGCGCTCGATGCGGGCCTGCCCATCGAAGTGAGCGGCATGCAGATCGACCGGCGCTGCGGCTCCGGCCTGCAGGCGATCATCAACGCGACGATGCAGATCGCCACCGGCGCGATGGACTGCGTGATCGCGGGCGGCGCCGAGTCGATGAGCAATGCGCCGTTCTATTCCACCAACTGGCGCTGGGGCCTCGGCCAGGGCAACATGACGGTGAACGACGGCCTGATCACCGGCCGCCTCACGGCGGGCGGCAAGAATTTCCCGGTGCCCGGCGGCATGCTGGAAACCGCCGAAAACCTTCGCCGCGAATACCAGATCACGCGCGCCGCGCAGGACGAGTTCGCCGCCGCCTCGCATGCGAAAGCCGTCGCTGCCCAGAAAAGCGGTGTGTTCGATGAAGAGATCATCCCGGTCACCGTGAAAGGCAAGAAGGCCGACACTGTGGTCACCCGCGACGAACATCCGCGTGCGGATTCGACCGCCGAAGTGCTGGGCAAGCTGAAAGCCATCCGCCTGAAGCAGGACTCCGAGGCCACGGTGACGGCCGGCAATGCCAGCGGCCAGAATGACGGCGCCTCGGCCTGCCTCGTGATGACGCGCGAGATGGCGGACCAGTACGGCCTGAAGCCGCTCGCCCGGCTGGTCTCCTGGGCCGTCGCAGGCGTCGGCCCGGCGGTCATGGGCATCGGCCCCGTTCCGTCCACGGAGAAAGCGCTGAAGCGTGCTGGCCTGACGATGAAGGATCTTGACTTGATCGAGCTCAACGAAGCCTTCGCCGCGCAGGTGCTTGCCTGCACCAAGGCGATGGGCTTCTCCGCTGATGACTATGCGCGCCTCAATGTGCACGGCTCCGGCATCTCGCTGGGCCACCCGGTCGGCGCGACTGGCGGGCGAATCCTTGCCACGCTGCTGCGCGAGATGGACCGGCGCGAAGCGCGCTACGGCCTTGAAACCATGTGCATCGGCGGCGGGCAGGGGCTGGCAGCGATTTTCGAGCGCGTTAACTGAGAATTCTCAGACGGCGGATTACGCAGCGCCTAACGTAGAAATAACTTGCTATTGGCAGGTCAGGGGCGCATATGCCCTTTATCGACATTGGCCGGCCACTCAGGCGCAGCTCCCCTAACAAGGCGCAGTTTCAGACAACCCCTCCAAAATTCGATATGCAAGGGCTGACGCATTGTCAGTCCACAAACTTATATGAGACTTACTTCTATGACTATGACGAACGGTACTGTGAAATTCTTCAACAGCCAAAAGGGCTTCGGCTTCATTGCGCCTGCAAACGGCGGCAACGACGTTTTCGTGCACGTGACCGCGCTTGAGCGCTCGGGCATCGCACACCTGAACGAAGGCCAGAAAGTCAATTTTGACACGGCTAAAGATCAGCGCTCCGGCAAGGTCGCCGTGAGCACGATCGAACTGGCTTAAGCCAGGCAGCTGCTGGCGCTGCGCTTCGGCGCAGCTGCCTCAGCGGCAAACTGAAGAAGCGCGCTCCGGCAACGGGGCGCGCTTTTTTCTTGAAGCTGCGGGCGAATACACGGGAACCCGTTTCTTGCCGGAACCGCCAAGACAAAAAGAAATCCGGATCAGCTCGCAGAGCGGAGCGGTCGACCGTAGATCCGATCAGAACTCTTTCGAGATGCCCAGCGAAATATTGTGGTCGGTCGTGTCTTCAGCGCCGTTCACGCCGTTCCGATACCGGTTGAGGTAGCCCGCTTCCCAGCCGATCCCGGCAGCTTCCCATTCGATCTCCACCCGCGCCCGGTTTTCCTGCAGGCCGTCGGCGTTGCCCCAAGGCGTTTCCGCGAATCCGATAAACGCTTCGTCGCTGACTACGAGCGTCAAACTTGTGCCTTCCAGCGGGCGTTCAAGCGAGATCCGCTGGCGAACCCGCCAGCCAGTGCCATCGGCACCTTCGCGCTGTCGCTGCTCCAGGCGCGTACGCCCCTCGATTTCCACTTTGCCTACCCTGAAGAGATCAAATTCCGCTTGCTGCCACAGACGATGCTCGATCTGGTCGTCGCCGTCGCGCGCCGTCTGGCCGTAGCGGTAGCCGGCGCTGATCTCCAGCCGGTCGTTCACCTGGAGGCCGATCCCGGGGCGCAGTACGAACTGACTCGCCACCGCGTCCGGCTCGAAGCGCACTTCGGCGTTCAGGGACAGTATGAAGGGCAATCGCTCGGTGGCTGATTTTTCGATCTCATAGGTCGTCCAGATCTCGTTTTCGGCAAAGGCGCCGGGTGCGGCGCAGGCTGCCGCGACGGCAAAGGCAAGCAAAGTGCGTTTCATGAGGGCGCCATAGAGCAGGGAAGCTGACACAAATCTGACAACAAACTTCAGCCCGCTAAGGAGCAAGGCCCTGAACGTCAACACCAAACCTACATTTAAGTGTACCTTCGCGCGCTCACAGGCCGAAGTAGAGCGCGATGATCCCTATGCACGTAAGGTTCAGGGCCAGCCCGGCCCGGGCCATGTCCCGCACCGTCAGTTTCCGCGTCGCGAACACGACGGCATTCGGGCCTGTCGCAATGGGCAGCATGAAGCCGCATGAAGCCGCCACGCAGCAGGGGATCACCAGGCTGCGGATATCCAGCCCCGTCGCCTCGGCCAGTGCGCCGAGCACGGGCAGGAAGGTCGTCATCGCCGCCACATTCGACATGATCTCCGACAGGAACACCACAATCGTCACGATAATCAGGATCAGCAGCACCGGCGGAAGGGTCGCAAACCCTGCCAGGCTGGTGCCGAGCCATCCGGCCAGCCCCGAGGCCTGGATCGCCGCCGCCATCGACAGGCCGCCTCCGAACAGCAGAACCACATCCCAGGGAATGTTCTTGCCGTCTTCCCAGTCCAGCAAGGCGCGACCCCGCCCGGCGGATTTCGGACTGGTATCGCCATGCGGCACGAGGAACATCACCACGGCGCCGAGCATGGCGATGCCCATGTCACTGAGGCCCGCCAACGCGGGCACCTTGATTAGTTGCTCGCGCAGGATCCACGCGCCGGCAATCAGCCCGAACACGATGGCCACCCGCGCTTCCGCCTGCGAGATGCGGCCGAGCGCGCCATGCTGTACACGGATGGACTCGCTCGCGGCTTTCGCCTGATCGGGCGAGGATTTCAGCCCCCAGGTCAGGATCAGCCAGGCCGCCGGCAACATCAGCGCGATCATCGGCACGCCAATGCCCATCCATTCGCTGAAGCCAATCTCGATGCCGGCATTCTCGCGCAGCCAGCCCATGGCGATCAGGTTGGTCGGCGTGCCGACCGGCGTGCCTAGGCCTCCGATCGAGGCCGCGTAGCAGACACCCAGCAGCAAGGCGATCGCCAACCGGGGGCCGCCGCCGGCCGCCAGCGCGACCGACAGCACGATGGGCGCCATCATCAGGCTGGTTGCGGTATTGGAAATCCACATCGACAGCAGCGCCGTCGTCAGCATCACGCCGGCCACCAGCAGCTTCAGTCGCGCGCCGGACACGCGAAGGACATTCAGCGCAATGCGCCGGTGCAGGCTCCACTTTTCGATGGCCAGCGCCACGATGAACCCGCCGAGCAGCAGCATCACCACCGGGTCCGCATAGGGCGCCGCGATGTCCTTCAGCGGCATCCCCCCGATCAGGGGCAGCACGGCCAGCGGCAGCAGCGAGGTCACCGCCATCGGCACCGCTTCGGTCGCCCACCACACGGCCATCAGCGCGAACAGGCCGGCCACCAGCATGGCGCTCTGCTCGAGGCCGCCGGGGGCCGGAATCAGTGCGATCATCAGGCCCAGCGCGGGGCCGAGCCAGAGGCCGAGCTTCTGCGCAAACCCGGTGCTTGCAGCCGGCATGCCTTCGCGCGGCGGGGATGTCTCACCCGTCTCGGTCATCTAGTGTTCCTCAAACCCCAAGGTCTTTGGAATGAGGCTTAGCGCGCTTTGCCGGGACGGCAAACCTTGGCCCCGGCTTGCCATTGGTACACAGGCGCCGTAACCCTCGCCGTTACGTGCGGGCGTGGCGAAATTGGTATACGCAAGGGACTTAAAATCCCTCGGCCGCAAGGCCTTGCCGGTTCAAGCCCGGCCGCCCGCACCATCCTTTCACCCCTCCGGCAGCGGCGTGAACTCCTGATCGTCTCCGT
>JBBSDJ010000021.1:0-31653 GCA_038249555.1 Caulobacterales bacterium | reverse complement strand
TTCGGAATCCGACTGGTAGACCGGCGTGAAGGCCCAGGTCATCAGCTGGTAGAGCCGCACATGCGCCGCGCGCTGGCGGACATACATCGCGGCGATATCGGCCGCCTCACCGCCGGCCTCGACCGCGCGTGCGAGTGCATACGCGTCCAGCAGCGCCATGTTCGCCCCCTGCCCGAGTTGCGGACTGGCGGCGTGCCAGCTGTCGCCGAGATGGATCAGGCGCCCTTCGGTGGCCGGCCAGTGCGTACGGTGGCGGTAGCGCGCGAAGGTCAGCTGGTCATGATCCGTGATCTGATCAACCAGCATCGCCGTCTCTGGCCAAAGGGCCCGCGCGGCATCCTTCCAGTGCACCAAGGGGGCAGACCGGAAGTCCTGATGGGCATCCCCGCGGATCGACCAGAAATAGGTGAGGCTCTGACCAGCACCCTCGTGCGGGCGCCCGGACGGCATCACGCCCGCCATCTTGCGCGCGGCTTCGTAGCGCTGCTCGAGCGCCGTGCGATCAAAGGGACCGTCCTCCGGCCAAGGCAGCGTCGCCCAAAGCGCGCCATAGGGCAGTTCCTTGACCGGCGCCGAGGAGAGCGGCGAGCGCACGCCCAGCGCATCGATGACAACATCAAACGGCCCATGCGCACCACTGGTGGCATCCACCAGCGTCCCGTTCGACGCATTCGCTGCCGTAATGCGGGCGCCGGTGACAAGGCGGGCGTCGCTGGCGACGGCCGCTTGATGGAGCAGCGCAAACAATGTCGCACGCTGGATACCAATGCCGCGCAAGCTGGCACGCAACGCGCTGTAGCGTACATCCAGCACGGCCCGCCCGGTGTCAGCCGAGACACCCCACAGCCGCGCAATCGGCGCGCCGAGGGCCTCCGCGCGTTCCCGCAGACCCAGCTGGCCGAGAATGACGAGCCCGGTTTCCTGAAGCATCAGGCCGGAGCCTACCGGACCGGCGGCCGCGAACTGGTCAAACACCGTGACGCGGTGCCCCTGCCCCGCCAGCAAGGCAGCAGCCGCAAGGCCGCCAATTCCGGCGCCGGCGATCCCGATGGAAAGTGTTCGACTCATCTGCCTGTTTAGCCCTGCTCCTTGTGTGTTGCGCAAGTCTGCGCGAGAGTGAGTTCCGAAAAGAAACGGGAGAGCGCGATGTCCAAGGGTGCAGCCTTGATTGTCGGAGCCGGCGACGCGACCGGCGGCGCCATCGCAAAGGCCTTCGCGCGCGAGGGCATGACCGCCTGCGTGACCCGCCGCGCCCGCAATCTCGATTCGCTCTCCGCGCTCGTTTCGGAAATCGAAGCCGAAGGCGGCAAGGCGCGCGCGTTCGGCGTCGATGCACGTGAGGAAGACGCGACGATTGCTCTCATCGACCAGATCGAGTCAGAGGTCGGTCCGCTGGAAGTGTGCGTGTTCAATATCGGCGCCAACGTGCGATTCGGGATCACCGACACGACGGCGCGCGTCTATCACAAGGTCTGGGAGATGGCCGCCTATTCCGGCTTCCTCGCGGGGCGCGAAGCGGCGCGGGTGATGAAGCCGCGGGGCTGCGGCACGATCCTGTTTACGGGCGCCACCGCCGGTGTGCGCGGCCGGGAAGGATTTTCAGCCTTCGCCGGCGCCAAGCATGCGCTGCGGGCGCTGGCGCAATCGATGGCGCGCGAACTCGGGCCGCAGGGTATCCATGTGGCGCATGTCATCATCGACGGCGCCATCGACAGCCATTTCATCCGGGAAAATCTTCCCGATGCGGACGAACGCCGCGCGCGCGACGGCCTTCTGATTCCGGACGAGATTGCAAAGAACTATGTCTGGCTGTACCGCCAGCATCGCTCCGCCTGGACGCACGAGCTGGACCTGCGCCCCTGGAACGAGACCTGGTGAGAGGCTAGACCATGCCCGCGTCGGTGGGCAGGCCGAACAGGATGCGGCCTGTCAGTTCCAGTGTCGAGGGGGCGGTCACTATGTGCTGCGTGATGGCATGCGCGTCCCGGAAGCGGCGCTGCAGGTCGCTGGATTCGAACAGGGCCGCGCCGCCGCCGAGATCGTAGAGCGTGCGGCAGATGTCGGCGCCCGTGCGTGTCATGTGCGTGCAGGCGAGGCGCAGGTCTGCGCGCGGCGCCATCGGGATGTCGTCCGTCTGCTGAGCGATAGCCCAAACCCGGTCAATTTCCGAGAAGAGGTAAGCGCGCGCGGCGCGCCACTGCGCTTCGCAGGTTGCATAGGCGGCCTGCATGGACTGGCGCTCTGACAGCGTCTTGGACGAGCCCTGGCTTTTCTTGACCGTGGCGAGGTCATGGAACGCATCCAGCGCGCCGCGTGCATTGCCGAGGGCCACGCCGCAGACACCGAGCGCGAGCAGGCCGAACGCGGGAAACTTGTAGAGCGCGCCGGTTTCGCGCGGCGTGTCCGAGACGAGCGAAACGGAGCGTCCGGCCGGGACCAGGATGTCCTTCACTTCAAAGTCGCCCGAGCCCGTGCCTTTCAGGCCCATGACGTGCCAGGTATCCAGAAGGGTCGCCTGACCGGCCGGGAAGACCATCATCCGCGTATCCGGCGCGCCGGACGCGAGCCGCTTCATCTCGCCGTTTTCCCAGAGCGTGCAGCTGCCGCAGAGCCAGGTGCAGTTGGCCGAACCCGAGCCCCACTGCCAGCGGCCGGTGACGCGGTAGTGGTCGCCCTCGATGACAGCGCGGCCCATCGGCGCAAAAACGCCGCCCGTAATGGCCATCGGATCGGCGTAGATTTCCTCGGCAAAGACCGGTTCCATGTAGGCCGCGTTGAGCGCCGTCGTGGAGGCAATCATCGCGCACCAGCCAGCGCTGGCATTCGCGCGGGCGATGGTCGCAGTAATCTCGACGATCTCGCGCGGCGTGGATTCCAGGCCGCCGAAGCGTTTCGGCGTCACCATCCGCAGAACGCCCGTGGCCGCGAGCTTCCGGGCAAGGTCGGCCGGCAGGCGGCGCACCTCTTCCATTTCGGCGGCGCGGGCGGCGAGTTCGGCCAGCAGTGGCTGGACGGCGGCGATGGGGTCGTGGGTCTTTACGGTATCAGGCATGTCGGGAAGCTAGCCTTTTTCCGCTGCGCTTCAAAGTGTCCGTTCGGGGACTCACGCCGGGTCAATATTGCTGGCCTGTTGCCCGGCGCCTAAGCTCGCGCGGAAGAACCAAACTCACGGGGAGCGCCACATGACCGACCAATTGCTGGAAACCTTCGAGGACGGCATCGCCACCTTGACCATGAACCGCCCGGAAGCGCGCAACGCGCTGACCGGCGAACTGCTGGATGCGCTCGCCGACGCGGTGCCCCGCCTCGCCCTCGACCCGAAAGTGCGGGTCGTCGTGCTGACCGGGACGGGCGCGGCCTTCTGCGCGGGCGGCGACGTGAAAGGCTTCGTCGCGCAGCCGGCGGGCACCTCGGGCAAGGGCGCAGCGCCCTTCAACATGGAACAGCGCATCGCCGGCCTGCGGAAAGGCATGGAAACGGCCAAATGGCTGCATGAAATGCCGAAGCCGACGCTGGCCGTAATGCCGGGTCCGGCGGCGGGTGCGGGCCTGTCTCTGGCGCTGGCCTGCGACATGCGGATCTGCACCACCACTGCCAAGCTGACGACGGCCTTCTCCAAGATCGGCGCAAGCGGCGACTATGGCGGCTCTTATTTCCTCACCAAGCTGGTCGGCGAGGCGAAGGCGCGGGAGCTGTACTTTACTGCCGACGTGATCTCCGGCGAGGAGGCCGCACGGCTAGGCATCGTCAACGAGGCCGTCGCGCCGGAACAGTTTGAAGAGGCTGCGAAGAAGAAGGCGCGCTATCTGGCCGGCCTGCCCACTGTGGCGATCGGCTATATGAAGAAGAACCTGAACCTTGCCGCCAGCGCGACGCTTTCCGAGGTGCTGGACATGGAAGCGGCGCACATGGTGCGCACGATGATGACCGAAGACCACAAGGCGGCCTCGCTTGCCTTCGTCGAGAAACGCCCGCCGGTGTTCAAGGGCGTTTGAAAGATCAGAGCTTCAGTTCAGGATGGATCTTTGCCGGGGCCGCATGACGCCAGGACATCACGAGCGCCGAGCGTAGCGTTGTCGCATCACAGGCCTTGAGGCGGATGGAGGTCGCCCCCTTCTCGCCCCACTTGTTGGGCACCGGGAAGAAGATGTCCGGCTCTGCCTCGCACAGCATCCGCTGCTCTTCCGGCGTCAGGAAGACGTTCGAGAATTCATGGTGCGGCGGCAGGGTGCAGAAGATCTTGCCCTTCGGCACATCGACCCGGAAGCTGGCCCAATCGAAATGCGGGCGCTCCAGCGCGCGCGGCAAGGCGAGCGCTGCCTTGCGGAGGTTCGCCGGCGAAATCATAGCGACAGCGCGCCAAGGATCACCGCCGTGAGGAGCCCCGACAGCAGCACGAAGAGATAGATCACATCAAGCGTGATCGTCCGCAGCACCGAGGAATAGCCGCTGCGGCCATAGACGACGCGGTGGAGCCGGTAGAGATACCAGTTGGAATAGATAAGCAGCGCCAGCATGACCCAACCGGCGCCGATCAGCAGCGAGACAAGGAAGCCGACCGACATCGCGAAGAACAGCGCCGAATGGAAATGCAGCGACACGATGAGATGGTCGAAAAACAGGAACTGGCGGCGCCAGAGATAGGTGAGCGCCAGCAGCAAAGCATAGACCGGCAGCAGCACGAACATCAGGCGCGGAATCCATTCCTGCGTCTGCCGGGCAAGGCGCGCGGGATCTTCCATCACATCGGCGAATTCGGCTGCCTCTTCATTTCCGGCCTCGCCGGCCTCGCGCGCGGCATCAATGGCCGACTGCGGCACGAAGCCCGCCCATTCCTCTTCTGCGGTTGGCTCGGCATCGGCCGGCGGCGCCTCGCCCGGGGCTGCGGGTGGTTCTGGCACCAGGCCCGGGATGCCGCTTTTCCAGGCTGCATCCACATCTTCCAGCACCTTCAGGGCCTGCTGGTACTCCGCCTCGGTGATCTCGCCCTCCGCGAAGGATTTCTCGACCTCGGCCCGGGCCTCCTCCATCGAGGGCGAGCCGTTGAAATTCACTGTCACCTGCCCGGTGATCAGCGGCATCAGCACGAAGAAGATGAGCGAGGCGAGCACATAGAGGCGAAAGGCGGGAATGAAGCGCGCCCGCTTGCCATCGAGGTAGGCGCGCGTCATCCGGCCCGGGCGCAGCATCAGGTCTGGCAGGGTGCGCGCGATGCGGCCATCGATCGAGAAAAAGGTCTCGAGACTTTCCCCCACAAGCGACCAGAACGGGCGCCGGATACTGAGCGCGCTCTGTCCGCAGTCATGGCAGAACTCGCCGGCCAGCAAGGCGCCGCAGTTGAGGCAGTTCGGGTCGGTCACGGGACCGGTCTTGCTCGCGAGGCCCGCAGCCGCATCCGCGGCGGCATGTTCAAGGGCGGTGTCTGCGGCTGCGCCGAATTCGTCACTCATGGCCGTACTCCCCGCCGTCCTGGACAGGTTTTCACAGGGACTGGGCCGCCGCGCAATCGGCTTCTTGCGTCAGCGGCGGCCAGAAATTTGATTGGTCGCAAATTCTTGCGCTCAACCGGTGCCCACTTGAGCGGAATTTGCTGCTAGCGAAAAATTTTCGGTTTGTTGGCCTGGAACCGGACACCGGCAGCGCGGTAATGCGGCGCCTTCCCGTCCGGGGCGAGCGCATAGGTCTGTTCGCGCAGATACTCCATCAGGCCCCGGCGCTTGCCGGCCGCGTCCAGCGTCTCCGGCGTCAGCGTCTCGCCGACCTCGACCCGCAGCGTCTTGCCCATCCGGCGGCGCACTTCGCGGAAGACGAGCGCGAGCCGCAGCTCCAGCGACAGGTGCGAGGCGATCTGGAAGAGGCGCGAGTTCTGGCCATCAAAGAAGATGGGGGTCACGTGTGCGCGGCTCTGCGTGATCAGCTTGGCCGTGAACGGCTTCCACTCGTCATCGACCGCCAGCGGATCAAACGGGCGCGGCGTTGTTGCCACGCCGCCGCTCGGGAACACGACAATGCAGCCGCCGCCTTTTACATGCGCCAGCGCCGCCTTGCGCATCGCGACGTTTGCCTCGACGGCCTCGCGTGTGCCGCCGAAATCAACGGGCAACAGATAGGGCCGCGCTTCCGGCACGCCGTCGAGCACGGAATTGGTCAGCACCTTGAAATCCGGCCGGCGCAAACTGATCAGCCAGCTGATGACCAGGCCGTCGAGCACGCCGAACGGATGGTTCGCCACGACAACCAGCGGTCCTTCACGCGGGATCAGCGCATGCTTGCTGGCGGAGAACTGGACATCCAGATCGAGCAGCCGGATCGCGGCTTCGAAGAAGGGCACATCGCGCGAGAGGTCAGCGCGGTAGTGGTCGTAGAGCCGCTTGATCTTGGGCTGGCCGGACAGCCGCTCGACCGCCTGCACGAGGCGCCGCTTCACCGGATCCTCGAAATAGGCCGCGTAGGAGAGTTCAGGTTCGGTCTGGCTGAGGGTCAAAGCCGCCACATCCGTGCGAGATTATTCTTCTGCATGTCGGACGAACCGCCGACGATGGGCATGCCGAGCAGGTCGCGCAGGTTGCGCTCTATGTCGTAAGCATCCGACAGGCCATAGGCACCGATCACTTGCTGGCAGGCAAGGCCGATCTCGACACCGGTATCGGCGACATAGAGCTTCGCCATGGCTGTCTCCGCCGAACAGGGCTGGCCTTCGCTCGCGAGCCAGGCGGCGTGGTAGAGCATGTGGCGGCAGGCGGCGAGTTTCGTCCGTGCCGTGACGAGCTTGTGCGCGACCGCCTGGTGCTTGCCGATCGGCTTGCCGAACTGCACGCGCTCGCCGGCATATTTCCAGGCTTCTTCCAGCGCGGCGCGGGCGAGGCCGTAGGCGACCGCCGTGATCTCGATCTTCTCGACGTCCAGCGCGCGCCCCGCCAGCGCCTCCCAGCCCTTGTTCCACTTGTCCGGCCCACCGACGATGGCGCTTTCCGGCAGGCGGACATCATCGAGGAACACGTCCATCGAATGGGTATAGCGCAGGTTCGCGTGTTCGATGGCCTGCATCGTGACGCCTTTGGCGTTCGTCGGCACAAGGACGAACGTGAGATTGCCGTGCCGGTCACCCGGATCGCCGGAGCGGCACAGGCAGTAAATGTAATCCGCCCAGTCGGCGCCCGTGCACCAGCGCTTGGCGCCCTTGACGATGAGTTCGCCATCCTTGCGCTCAACCCGCGTCTCGACGCTCGGCAGGTCGCCGCCGACATTCGGCTCGGACAGGCCGTAGGCCAGGAACAGCTCGCCGCGCGCGAGCTTTGGCAGCAGCGCCTCTTTCTGTTCCTTTGATCCGTTCTCGGAAATGTTCAGCCCGCCATAGAAGGCGGCATGGATATAGGGCCCGGCCATGCTGGACCCGCCCTGGCACAATTCGTCGATCACCGCGGCGGCGGCGTAGATGTCCTCCCCCTGCCCGCCATACTCTTCCGGGATGGTCAGCCCGATCAGCCCCATCTCCGCGATCTCGCAGAAGAGGGCGCGGTCCCAGGTCGCCGCCTTGTCCCATTCGCGCCGCTTCTCGCGCGGCATCTTTTCGGCCACCCAGCGCGACAGCTGGCGGCGGATTTCGGTGACATGGCCGGGTTCGGGGGCGAAACTGTTCATAGCGTTGTTGTCACCTGCCTGCCGATTTCGTCAAGCGCGAACGGTGTCGTCTGGTAGGTCTGGTTGATCCAGTTGCCGAACAGAAGATGCGCGTGGCTGCGCCAGCGGTTGAGCGGCGGGCGCGCCGGATCGTCGCCGGGAAAATAATTGTGGGGCACTGCGATCGGCACGCCTTGGGACACGTCGCGCTCATACTCCTCCTTCAGCGAGAACGAATCATACTCGACATGATTGAACATGTAGAGGCTGCGGCGCGCCGCGTCCTGCAACAGGCACGGCCCGGTCTTCTCGCAATCGACCAGCAGGTCCAGCGCGGGGCGGGCGGCCACATCCTCGCGGCGCACCTCGGTCCAGCGCGAGACGGGGATCAGGAAATCGTCCGAAAAGCCGGAGAGGAAAGGCGAGGCGGGTGACAGGTTGCGCTGACGGAACACGCCGAAGGCTTTCTGGTCCAGCTGATATTTCGGCAGGCGGTGGAAATGCCAGGCCGCGGCCATTGCGCCCCAGCAGATATAGAAGGGCGAATGCACATTCGTCCGTGTCCAGTCGAATATCTGCGCCAGCTCTTCCCAGTAGGTCACGTCCTCGAACGGCATCTGCTCGACGGGTGCGCCGGTGACGATGAAGCCGTCGAACTTCCGCTCCCGGATTTCCTCCCAGGTCTGGTAAAAGCTGATCAGGTGCTCGGCGGATGTGTTCTTCGGCTGGTGCCCACCGACGCGCACGAGGGTCAGCTCGACCTGCAGCGGCGAGGCGCCGATCAGGCGCGCCAGCTGCGTCTCGGTACGGATCTTGTTCGGCATCAGGTTGAGGAGGCCGATCTGCAGCGGGCGGATGTCCTGGCGCACGGCGTCGGTTTCGCGCATCACGGCCACGCCCTCGCGCGTCAGCGTCTCGGCGGCTGGCAGCGTATCGGGAATCCGGATGGGCATGGCAAAACGTTCCTGTCGGCCCGCTTAAGGCTTCAAACGCATCGCATCGGGGAGAAAGGTGGGGGCGTGTCCCGCATCTCGGCCCTTTAGCGACTTGTTTAACGTGGCTGCAAGCCGGCCGGCCAAATCACCACGAGGCGCATTTAGCGCGGGATTGAGCCGGCGACAAGCGCCTCGTCCCGGCTCCGCCTGACCGCCCGGTCGGATCTCCACCAGCCCTTCAGCGTCAATGGGCGCACCCCGCTATGACCCGCAAGGACCAGCAGCCCCGCAAGGATGCCGAGATTCTTGATGAAGTTCTGCATTTCCCGCTCGGCGGAAACGCCTGCGTGATCATTCCAGAAGTCATGCAGAAGGACATTGACCAACAAGATATAGACCGCCAGGCCAAGCGCCGTAAGGCACACATGCCGACCGGAAATCAGCAACAGTCCGCCGGCCACGTTTGCCACTGCGGCAATCCACATCAGCGGCTCTGCCATCGGCACATTGTGCGCCTCCATCAGGGCGACATGCATGTCGGGCGCGGCAAATTTCATGAGGCCGGGCACGAGAAAGTAGAGGCCGAGCAGGAAGCGTCCCGAGACGATGAGGGCGTTCGACATGTGCTCACTCTCCCGTCAGTTTCGGCGCGCGTTTTTCCTTGAAGGCAGTGACTGCTTCGCGCCGGTCATGGAGATAGTTCGAGACGCTTTCCCAGCCGATGGACGCATCCATCAGCTGCGCGGCGAGCGCGCGCAGCGGGATGTTGGCGGTGGTCTTCGTCCAGCGCACGGCCCATTTTGGATTGGCGAGGATCTTGCCCGCAATCTCATCCACCTTCGCGTCAAGCTCTGCTCCGGGCACGGCATAGTTGATGAGACCGAGGCGCTGGGCTTCGGGCGCGGAAAGAAGGTCGCCGGTCATCAGCAGTTCCTTCGCCTTGGCGAAGCCAATCAGCTGCGGCCAGATCAACGCGCCGCCATCTCCCGCCACGAGTCCGACCTTCACGTGCGGATCGCCGATCTTCGCCGTCTCGTCGGCGATGATCACATCGCAGAGCAAGGCAATCGTCGCGCCGAGCCCGGCGGCGGCGCCGTTCATCCGGCAGAGGATGGGCTTTTCCATCTGCAGCAGGGTCACGACGATCTGCTTGGCGTCCCAGCCGATGGCGCGGAAGCGTCCGGGATGCGCGATCTGCTCCTCGAACCAGTCGAAGTCCCCGCCGGCGCAGAAAGCGCGGCCCTTACCGGACAGGATGATCAGGTCGCTCTCGGTATCCCGTTGCAGGCAGTTGAACACCAGCGCCAGTTCGGTGTGCATCGCTTCGTCGACGCCGTTCACTGGGTGCGTCGAAGTGATGAAGGCCGTCAGTACACGCCCCTTCCGCTCGAAGGTGAAGCGCTCCCACTTGTCTTTCGTAATGTCATAGTTCGCGCTCATAGTACCCTCCAGCCGGTTTCTGGACCCGAACCTAACCTGCCCGGCGGCAAAGTCACGGGGGATGACCGCACAGCCGCCCCGCGCTAGGACAGCGCATCAACCGAAAGCCGCCCGATGCCCCGCGACACCCTCTTCCTCCTGCCCCCCGGCTTTGCCGCCAATGGCCAGCGCGAGTTCTGCCCGGAGTGCGCCGAGCTCTGGGGTGTGCTCTCCTGGTTCCCGGCGTTGAAGGAGACGCTCGACATCGTCTATGTCGGCATCGAGCATCCGCGCGCCCCGATCACGGCGCTGCTCGGTGAGGGCCGCCACAATGCGCCCACGCTGGTCCTGCATGCGGACAGCCCTCGCGCTGAATGCCTGCCCTATTCCGAAGCGGGCGGCCACGCCTACCTGCCCTCCGCCCGCCTGATCGCGAAACACTTCGCCGCGTTGCACGGCACCCCGGTCCCGCGCGGGCATTGAACTGGTCCAGGGAGACCAGCCCCCCGGACTACTGGCGGGACTACTCGGCGGACGTGACGGTCACGCTTTCAGGCGCAGCTTCATCTGCCGAAGCTGTCCAGTTGATGATCACGCGGCGGACCGCGCTGCCCATCTCTGCGGTCGCCTCGTCAATGGTGGTTTCAGTGATCTCGAGGTCAACGCGTCCCGGCGCATCAGACAGGATGCGGTAGTCGATGAAGTTGCCAACGGGGAAGACGGCCCAGTCGCCGCCCGGGCTGATGTAGAACGCGATGTAAGTGTACAAACCATTCGCCGCAGGATCGCCACCGGCAGTGCCGAACAGCTTGACGCCTGGCGCCTCACCCTGGTTCGCGAGGAAATCGACCTTCACGACAGACGCTGCCGCACTGGCATACTCCGTCGTCTCAACCATGAGCGCTTGGGGCTCGCCGGAAGGAACCAAAGCCTGTTGCACCAGGGCTTCGGCCGCAGGCGCAGGGGTCTCCTCAGCGACGGTCTCCTCGGCAGCGGTCTCGACCGGCGTGGAGACAGCTTCTGGTCCGCAAGCCGTCAACATGGCGGCAAGACTGACAGCAAGAATGGCGTTGAAGGGTTTTAGCATGGCTTGGTCGCTCCCGATCGCTTTCTAATGTTACGACTAAGCGATTACGCTGCTTCTGAACAGGGCCGGGCAGATCACTCCCCCTGTCATCCGGGGCGGGACTTGCCTCCCGCAAGGGAAGACGCGTCTTGTGGCATATCAAGATCGCCACAGGAGACCTCTCATGCCCGCAGCGCCCGTGAAAACCCGGATCACCGACATGCTCGGGATCGAAAAGCCGATCATCCAGGCCGCCATGGGCTGGATTGCCCGCGCGCCGCTCTCCTCCGCCGTCTCCAACGCCGGCGGGATGGGCATAATCGAGACCTCGTCCGGCGAGCTCGACGCGATCCGCGGCGAGATCAAGAAGATGAAGACGCTGACGGACAAGCCGTTCGGCGTGAACGTCGCCCAGGCCTTCGTGCGCGATCCGAACATCGTCCAGTTCATCATCGACGAGGGCATCAAGTTCGTCACCACCTCCGCCGGTGACCCGATGAAATACACCGGCATGCTGAAGGAAGCCGGCCTGACCGTCTTCCATGTCGTCCCCTCCCTCTCCGGCGCGCTGCGCGCCATCGAGGCGGGCGTTGACGGCCTGATCGTCGAAGGCGGCGAAGGCGGCGGCTTCAAGAACCCGAAGGATGTCGCCTCGATGGTGCTGATCCCGCAGGTCTGCGAGAAGGTCTCCGTGCCGGTCGTGGCCGCCGGCGGC
Organism: Caulobacterales bacterium; assembly: GCA_038249555.1. Classification (GTDB taxonomy): domain Bacteria; phylum Pseudomonadota; class Alphaproteobacteria; order Caulobacterales; family Hyphomonadaceae; genus Hyphomonas. The sequence goes on along the minus strand of JBBSDJ010000021.1, from coordinate 19,898 downwards.
ATCATGGATGGGCGCACGATGGCGGCCGCCTTCGCGCTCGGCGCCGAAGGCGTGCTGATGGGCACGCGCATCCTCTCCGCCGCCGAAAGCCCGGTCCATGCCAACTGGAAAGACGCGATCATCAGCGCCGATTCCACCGACACAGTCTTCCTCAACCGCGCCGGCCCGGGCCCTGCCCTGCGCGCGCTGCGCACCGAGCGCACCACACGCCTTGAGAAGGACGGAAGCCCGAACATCTTCGGCGAGTTCGCGGGCACGCAGGACGTCTATTTCGGCGGCAATCTCGAAGCCGGCATCGCGCTCACCGGTCAGGTCGCGGGCCGTATCTCGGAGGTGAAACCGATCGCGCAGATCTTCGAGGAAACGCTGGAAGAGTATCACCGCGTGGTCTCGCGCCTGCCGCGCTGAAGGCCGCATGCGGCGTTCGGATCAAAACAGGGTGAAATCTGCCCCGGCCTGCCGCTTTCTCTGGAAATCCTTCTGCGCGGCCGTTACACAGTCACAAAACCCCTTTCCAAAGGAAGCCTGATGAAAATGTCCGAAGCTCTCAAGGGTGGCGCCGCTGCGCTCGTACTCGTGGCCACCGCCGCTTGCGGCGGAACTGCCGCCGACAAGCCCGCAGCCGCCGCCGTCCAGATCGAACTGCCAGAAATCACGGTCACGGACGCCGAACTGGAGGGCAACCCCTTCCGCGCCGAGTGGACCGGCCCGTACGGCGTTCCGCCTTTCGCTGACATCAAGAACGAGCATTTCAAGCCGGCCATTCTCAAAGGCATTCTGGAAGCGCGGGCCGACATCCAGGCCATCGCGGACAACACCGGAGAGCCAACCTTCGAGAACACGATCCTCGCGCTGGAGCGTTCCAACGCGTCTCTCAACAAGGTGATGGGCGTATTCGGCAACCTCTCCAGCACCGATACCAACGAGACGATCCAGGCGCTCGAAGCCGAGATCTACCCGATGCTGACCCGCGAGAGCGACGCCGTGACATTCAACCCAGTCATCTTCGCCCGGGTCAAAGCCGTGTATGATGCCCGCGACCGCCTCGGCCTTGACGAACAGGACGCGCGCCTCCTCGAACTCACCCACCGCAACTTCGTGCGCGCGGGCGCAGCCCTTGCCCCGGATGTCCAGGCCGAGGTCGCCAAGATCAACGAAGAACTGTCCGGCCTGACCACCCAGTACGGCCAGAACCTGCTCTCCGAAACGAAAGCCTTCAAACTCGAAGTCTCAGACCCTGCCCGCCTCGGCGGCCTGTCGGACGATTTCAGGAACGCGCTGGATGCGGACGGCAACAAGACCTGGGTCATCGGCCTCGACCGCTCCGTCTACGAAGGGTTCATGACCAGCGCCGAGGACCGCGAGCTGCGCAAGCAGCTGTTTGACGGCTACCGCCTGCGGGCGGACTCCGGCGAGTTCGACAACGGCGCCCTTGCCATCAAGATTGCCCAGCTGCGCGCCAAGCGCGCCGAGCTGATGGGCTACAAGAGCCACGCGCACTACGTGCTCGAGAACCGGATGGCGAGAACGCCGGAAGCTGCGCTCGACTTCCTCGCCCAGGTTCTGGAGCCGGGTCTCGCCCGCGCCGCCGAAGAAAAGGCCGACATGGAAAAGCTCGCGGGCTTCCCTATCGAAGGCCATGACTGGTGGCACTATTCGGAAAAGGTCCGCGCCGACAAATACGCCTTCGACGAAAACCAGCTGCGCCCGTATTTCGAACTCGGCCGCACGCGGGACGGCGCCTTCGAAGTCGCCGGGCGCCTGTTCAACATCACGCTGGAGCGCGTCGACGTTGCCGGATGGCACCCCAGCGTCGAAGCCTATGACGTCAAGGACAACGCAACCGGCGAGCATCTGGGCCTGTTCATGATCGACATGTTCTCGCGCGAGTCCAAACGCGGCGGCGCCTGGATGAGCGGTTATCGCGAGTCCTCTGCGATGGACGGCAAGGTCATCCGCCCCGTGATCACCAACAACATGAACATGGTGGCGCCGGCTTCCGGCCAGCCGGCCCTGATGTCGTTCACCGAAGTCGAAACGCTGTTCCACGAATTCGGCCACGGCCTGCACGGCCTGCTCACCACGATCCGCTATCCGTCCTTCTCGGGCACGTATGGTGGGCCGGACTATGTCGAGTTCCCGGCGCAGGTTCTCGAACACTGGGCGAGCGAGCCGCAGGTTCTGGCCGAATACGCCCGCCACAACGTCACCGGCGAAGTGATCCCGCAGGCCCTCATCGACAAGATGAACAACGCGGCCACCTTCAACCAGGGCTTCAAGACGACGGAATACATCGCCGCCTCGCTGATCGACCTTCACTGGCACATGCTGACCTCGGAAGAGGCCTCGAAGATCACCGACGCGCGCGCCTTCGAACTGGACGTGCTGAAGAAGTACAAAATCCCCGAAGTGATCGAGCCGCGCTACCGCACCACCTATTTCTCGCACATCTTCGATGGCGGCTATTCGGCCGGCTATTACGCTTATCTCTGGGCGGAAATTCTGGATGCGGACGGTTTCGACGCGTTCAAGCAATCGGGCGACATCTACAATCCGGAACTCGCCGCGAAGCTGAAGAAGTGGGTCTACGAGTCCGGCGGCCTGCGCGAGACGGACGAGCTCTACCGCAACTTCCGCGGCTCCGACCCGGGCATCGAGCCGCTGCTGCGCAATCGCGGCTTCGCCACGCCGCCGCCTGCCGAAGGCTGAGACCTGGCGCCCAAACAAAAGCCCCGCCATCGCTGGCGGGGCTTTTTCTTGTCTGCGGTGACCGAACCCGGATCAGCCGCTGACCGATTCCTTGCAGATCACGGCGCGCACATCTTCTTCCGTCCGCGCCTTGCGGAGCGCGTCGCGCACCGGGCCCTGACGGAACACGCGGCTGACCTGCGCGAGGGCGCGCAAATGGTCCGCGCCCGAACCATCCGGCGCCAGCAGCATGAAGATCAGGTCGCAGGGCCGCTCGTCGATCGATTCGAACTCGACCCCGTGCAGCAGGCGCATGAACCCGCCGACCGGCTTCTCGAGGCCCGGCAGGCGCGCGTGCGGGATCGCCACGCCTTCGCCCACACCGGTGGACCCAAGACGTTCGCGCTCCATCACGGCGTCCTCGATCACGCGCGGGCCAATGCCGGTCGTCTCGCTCAGCGCTTCGCACAGGACGTGGATCGCCTGCTTGCGGCTCGGCACGTCCTGAAGCGGGATGATCACCCCGCCTTGAAGCAAGGCACTCAGATCGGTGGCCATGAGTCTACGGTTCCGTGACACTCAGATGCGGGGCGTATTTGCAGGGTCGACCCAGCCAATGTGCCCGTCGGGGCGGCGGTAGACCATATTCAGGCCGTCATGGCCAGCGTTCCTGAACATTAATGCCGGGACATCTTGCAATTCGAGCTGCATCACTGCCTCCGAAACGGTCATGGTACGGATCTGGACGCTCGTTTCTGCAACTGTCAGGGGAGCGTCACCCACCTCAATACGCTCATCATCTGAATCATCTGTGTCTGAAACGAGGATCAGCGCTTCGGCGGCCGGAGCGGCCGGCATCGGCAGCGGCGCGCTGGCATGGTGGTCCTTCAGGCGGCGCTTGTAGCGGCGCACCCGTTTTTCCATCTTTTCAAGGCTGACTTCCAGCGCGGCATAGGGGTCATCCGCGCGACCGGTCGATTGCAGGACGATCCCGGAGGGCAGGTGAACATTGCAGTCGACTTCGACGAACGGGCCTTGCTGCGAGACGAAGACGCTCGCTTCGCCGGTCCGGTTGAAGTATTTCGCCACCGCCGCCTCGAGGCCTGCCTCGATCCGGTCTCGCATGGCGTCGCCAAGGTTCATGTGCTTGCCGGTGATCTGAATCTGCATGAGCGTCTCCTTTGCGCATGTCGGCAGTTTACTATGACGCAAAGTAAACCGGGGCGCGACCCCCAATAGGACCGCGCGCCGCCAAAAATCGGTAACGTTCAAGTATCTGTGCGGCGGGCGGCCATGAGGACGCGCGTCAAGCGCCTGGCCTTTCAGGCTTGGTGTAACCGTGCTTTTTCAGCAGGCCTCGAAACTGGTGATAGGTGAGGCCGAGGGTGTCGGCCGCCCTGCCCTGATGGCCCTGCGCGCGGGCGAGGGCGGCGTCGATCAGGCGCAGCTCGTAAAGGCGCACGGCTTCCGGAAAACCGCCAGCAACCGTCCATAAGTCGGGGGGCTCCACAGAGGCAGTTTGTGGGCGGCTCATGGACTCCTTTTTCGCCGTCCCGGCGGGCCTCCAGGGTGAGGCGAAGGGGTCGAGCGCTGCCGGATCAAACTGAACCGGATCATTCGGCGCCGTGATCAGCGCGCGGTGCGCGAGGCGTTCGGCGAAGTTGCGCAGCTCGCGAACGTTGCCCGGCCAGTCATGCGCCTCGATCGCCTCGATGGCGGACGGCGCGAAACCCGGGAAGTCCTGCGCCAGTTCCACTGCCATGCGGCGCGCGAAGAAATCCGCCAGCAGGCTCTTGTCTCCGTGGCGCACGCGCAGCGGCGGCAGCGTGATCACATCGAAGGAGAGCCGGTCGAGCAGGTCCCAGCGAAACCTGCCGGCTTCCGCCAGCGCCGGAAGGTCCGCATTGGTGGCGGCGATGATGCGCACATTTGTGGTCAGCACTTTCGAGCCGCCGACCCGCTGGAACTCGCCGTACTCGACCACGCGCAGCAGCTTTTCCTGCAAGGCCTCCCCGGCGGTCGCGATCTCGTCGAGGAAGATCGTGCCGCCATCCGCGAGTTCGAACCGGCCGCGCCGCATGTCGGTCGCGCCGGTAAAGGCGCCGCGTTCGTGCCCGAAGAGCTCTGAGTCGAGCAGCGTCTCCGAGAGCGCCGCGCAGTTGACCTTCACGAACGGGCCTTCCCAGCGCTTCGACAGGAAGTGCAGCCGCTCGCCGATCAGCTCCTTGCCGGTCCCGCGCTCACCGATGACCAGCACCGAGCGGTCCAGCGGGGCCACGCGGCTCGCATGCTCCTGCGCGCTCAGCCAGGGCGGCGATTCTCCGACGAGCTGCTTGGACCGGTCCTGCATGCGGTCAAACTAGCGAATATCGATTACGATTTCGACCATTATTTTGGTGATTTGCACCAAACAATTCTTAAGAACCATGCCGCGAAAAGTTTTTTATTTCAATATTTCAAGGCTCTATAGAATTAATTCTGAACTGGCACAGTCCTTGAAAACACTCAAAGCCATCAGGCGACGGGCGTTGCCAACCCCAACGAAGGACTAAGAAGACCATGAACGACCAGGACTATCGCTACCCGCCGCGCTCCGACTCCGGCCGCTTTGGCCGCTGGCTGTCCACGCGCTCTGCTGAAACCTGGATGTTCTTTGCCGCAGGCGTGATCCTCGGCGGCCTCTTCTTCTGATCCGGGACCAAGAAAGGAAACTGACAATGGGTCTCTTCTCTCGCCTCGGCGACATCATCAACTCGAACCTCAACGCGATGCTGGACGGCGCCGAAAACCCCGAAAAAATCGCCCGGCTGATCATCCAGGAAATGGAAGACACGCTGGTCGAAGTGCGCACCTCTGCGGCGCGCGCCATGGCCGACAAGAAAGAAATGGAACGCGAAATCGTCCACTTCTCGGCCTCGCGTGACGACTGGGCCGCCAAGGCCGAACTCGCCATCGACAAGGGCCGCGAGGACCTTGCCCGCGGCGCGCTGCTCGCCAAGCAGAAATCGGAAACCGAAATCGTCCGCCGCCAGGAAGCGATGGTGATCGCCGAGGAAGCCTTCCTGCGCCGCCAGGAAGATCTCGTGAAACTGCAGGCGAAGCTCGACGAAGCGAAAGCCAAGCACCGCGCCCTCGTGATGCGCCGCGAAGCTGCCGAGCAACGCATCCGCATGCGCAGCCAGCTATATGATGGCCGCGCCGACGAAGCGATCCTGCGCTACAACCAGCTGGAGCGCAAAGTCGACGAGATGGAAGCCTATGCGGATGCGATCCGCGGCGGTGAACCGGGTCTCGCGCAGGAGTTTGCCGAACTCGAGCAGAACGAGTCGGTCGAGAAGGAACTCGCCGCCCTCAAGGCCCGCAAAGGCAAGCCGGCGTCCGGCAAGAAGACGGAGGGTTGATCGATGTTGATGTCGATCGCCTGCCTGACCGGAGTCCTCGCGCTCATCTGCGCCCCAGGCCTGATCGCGGAAAGCCGCGTAACGGCCGCCGCCCGCCGGGCTGAGGGAGACGCCTGATGGACGAAGCTGCCATCGTCCTGGTCGCCGTCATGGGGATCGTCTCGATCTTCATCATCCTGCCAGCGATGATCTTCCACTACGTCACGTTGTGGCGCCGGCAGAAGACGCTGCAGCCGGATGACGAGCGGATGCTCGAAGACCTATGGCGGTCTGCCAAAGCGATGGAGCGGCGCATCGAGTCGCTCGAAGCGCTGCTCGAAAAAAATGAGGCGGACGCCCCGCGCCGTCCGCGTCGCCCCACCCGCACAACGTTCGAAGAATGAGAGGCTGCCCGATGTCCCGCTCCTATGATCCCTACAGTTCTCCCAACCCGAAACGCTTTTATCGTTCGCGTACTGACAAGGTGATCAGCGGCGTCTGCGCCGGTCTCGCCGAGCGGTATGACTGGGACGTGACGCTCGTGCGCGTGATCGCTGTCCTGCTGCTCCTGTTCGTGGCCGGTCCCCTGATCTTCGTCGCCTATCTCGTGGTTGCTATGATCACGCCTTACGCCCCGGCCGGCTACGGCAATTTCTCCGCCGACGAAGACGCCTTCTGGCGCGGCGTCTCGGACCGGCCGCGCGCCACGTTCGGCACCATAAAATACTCCTTCATGGACCTCGAAGAGCGCCTGAAGAACATCGAACGCACCGTTACCTCGGACGAATGGCGCCTGCGCCAGGAGTTCAAGGATCTCGAAAAAGGCAACTGACACCTGCCTTTCCTGCCACAGCCAACCAGCGACTTTCCGACCAAGGACCGGACCGATGACCAAGGGGACACTTCTTCGCAACAACCGGCTGCTTGGCGCCCTCGCGCTGGCGGTGCTCGTTGCGGCGCTCACCGTCGCACACTTTCAGGGCGGCATCTCTATGGAGCTTGGCGAAATGCTGCTGAGCGTCCAGTCGCAACACGAAGACGGCCTCGTCGTCTCCTTCGTGCGGGCGCCCTGACCGTCTTCAGCCCCGCTTCAGTGCGCGGAACACGAAGCGCATTGGGCTGATGGCGCGAAGGGCCGGCAAGGCGGCAGGCATCTGCGAACCGGCAAGCTGCGCGGCCAGAATGTCCGCCGCCCAAGGCGCCCAGGTAAAGCCCCGCGCCCCGTAGCCGCTGGCAACATAAACACCCGGAAGGAGAGGGGCGTCCGCATCTGCGGCACGCCCCTTTTTCATCGGCGCAAAAAGCTCGAGCGCAGCCGGGTAGTCCGGCACCGCACCGATCAGCGGCAGGCGGTCCGGCGTCGTCGCGCGCAGGCTGGCGCGGGACTGGACACCTGGCTCATGCGCCGCACGGACCCAATAGGGCGAGAGCCGCTCAAGGCCTTCGAGATTCTCGGCGCGCGCTTCGGCCGTGCCGCCCGGCGCAAAATCCGGTCCCGACGGCGCGAAGGTTGCGCCCCAGAGCCGCTGCAGCCCGAGCGCCAGCGCATAGCAGCCGGAGGCAGAGGCAGACGGCGGCGCATTCACCGGCGTCTCCAGAAAATCCACTTGGCCCAGCCGCGCCTCCAGCGGAAGCGACGGCGCAAGGGTCGCGGCCGCCATGCCGCTCGCAAGGATGATAGCCTCAAACGTCCGTCCGTTGACGGAGCGCTGCGCAAGATCAACCACCGGCTCGCCGCCAAAATGACAGGTGACCCCCTCCAGCAGCCGCGCCACGAGCTGGGGCGGACGCAGGATCAGGGCCCGCTTGTGCAGGAGGCCGCCGCCGCGCACGGCTTCGAGATATTCGAGCGGCAGCGGCGGGTCGGCGAGCAGCTTTTCAAACCGCGCCCGTTCGGCGTCATTGCGCGGGGACTGAAGCACATCCGTCTCCTCCGCCTCCGGCATATCGCGGTAGACATCGCGCGCGGCCAGATAAGCGTCGAGCAGCAGGCCCGCCTCGGCCGTATCGCCAGCATCGAGGCGCGGCATAAGCAGCGCCAACGGATTGCCGCTCGCGCCGCTCGCGGGTCCCGGAGCCGGATCGAAAACTTCGGCCTCGATGCCCCTGCCCTTCAAGGCCTGCGCGAGGGCAGCGCCTGCAATCCCCGCGCCGAGGATAGCCACGCGGGCCGGAGCGGCGGGCGGCCCACGCAGCCCGAACGTATCGGCCGCCGCAACCGGCGCCAGCACCAGCCGCGCTTCCAGCCGCTCGCGCTTGCGGCCGTGTCCTTCGGTTTTTGAAACTTCAAAGCCCGCCTCCGCAAGCCCGCGCCGCACCGCGCCGGCTACCGTGAACGTGCCCAGCCGGGCGCCGGGCGCCGAGCGTGCGGCAGTATCGGGATAGAGTCCTGCGTGCCACATGTCGTCATTCTTCGCAGGACTGAACCCGTCGAGGAACCAGGCATCCGCCCTGAAGGCGCTCTGCGGCAGCGTCTCGCGGATATCGCCGAGATGCAGGATGAGGCGCACGCCGTCTTCCGGAAATGCAATGCTCCGTACACCGCGCACCGGGTCTGGCCAGCGCGCCGTCAGCGCGTCTGCCAGACAGCCAAGTTCAGGCCAGGCCGACAGCGCGCGGGCAGCGTCTTCGCGGCGCAGGGGATAGGCTTCAAAACTGACGAAGGTGAGCCTCGCCGCGGGTGAGGGACGATGCGCGCGCCAGACTTGCCAGAGCGCGAGGAAATTGAGGCCGGTGCCGAAACCCGTCTCCGCCACGGTGAACTCAGTGCGGCCTTCCCAGGATTCCGGCAAACCGCACCCGTTCAGAAACACTGCCCGAGTTTCGGCGAGGCCGTCCTGTGCAGAGAAATAGACGTCGTCGTGGCGGCGCGCGTGCGGCGCGCCGTCGTCCGTCCAGTCCAGTTCAGGATGCAGAAGCAGGCGGGCCATTGCGCCGAATTAACCTGCGCGGGGTGTCTTGAGTAGGGGGTATGCGCGGAACCCGTCCCGCAAACCTGCGTTGTTCGAATGTCCGCAATTCGTGCGGCGCAACAGAAAGGAAACTCCTCATGGACAAGGAACATCTGAAGGGCGAGGCCAAAAAGGCTGAAGGCCACATCAAGGACGGCGTCGGCAAACTGACCGGCAACGAGAAGCTGCAGGCCGAAGGCAAGATGGACAAGGTCGAAGGCGAAATTCGCAAGACTGCCGGCGACGTGAAGGACGCTTTCAAGAAGAAGTAGGCCGAAGGCCGGTTGCGGCTCTTGTCTGCATAAGTGCTATTGGCCGATGGCCATTGCCCTTTGTTGCCGCCCACTCCACTTTCGTGTCAACGAACACGAAGGTGGAGTCTGGCATGACCGATATAGTTGTAACGCGCGAAGATGGCCCCGCCGGCGGGCGGTACCTGACCACCATCGACGGCCATACCGCCGAAATGACCTATTCGAAGGCGGGCGCCACTCGGTTGATCATTGATCATACCGGCGTGCCGGATGCGCTCCGCGGCAAGGGCGCTGGGCAAGCGCTTGTCAAACGCGCGGTGGAAGACGCCCGCGCGGCCGGGATCAAGATCATACCGCTCTGCCCCTTCGCCAAGGCGCAAATCGGGAAGCACCCCGACTGGCAGGACGTGCTCGCATGACCCACGACATCGAACATGATGCCATCCGCCAGCGATACTTTGTCGTCATCGATGGCACGGAGGCATACCTTACCTACGAGCGCCCGAAATCCGGTCACCGCCACATCACGCACACGATCGTGCCCGATGCGCTTGGCGGTCGCGGCCTCGGCAAGCGGCTGGTGAAGCAGATCATGCAGGACGTCATCGCCGCAAAAGAGACGGTCTCCTCGTCCTGCTGGTTTGCGAGCGGGCTGATCGACAAGACTCCGGAATGGGCCGGGCTCAGCGCATGACCTCCCTTCCCTTCTGGAAGACCAAACGCCTCGACCAGATGGACGAGGCCGAATGGGAATCGCTTTGCGATGGCTGCGCGAAGTGCTGCCTCCTGAAACTCGAGGACGAAGACACCGGCGAGATCGCCTATACCAAGCTGCACTGCCGCTTGCTGGACGCTGGCACCTGCCAGTGTTCGGACTATGCCAACCGCAAGCTGCATGTGCCGGACTGCGTGAAGCTGACACCGGCCGGCATCGAGGAAATCCGCTGGATGCCCTCGACCTGCGCCTACCGCCTTGTCAACGAAGGCAAGGATCTGCCCGAGTGGCATCACCTGCGCTGCGGCGACCGCGAGCGGGTCCACACCGAGGGCCATTCAGTCCGTGGCCGGACGGTTTCGGAAGAGACGGTGTTCGACGAAGACCAGGAGGACTGGATCGTCGACTGGGAAGGCAACGAGCCCTAGAGCGCTGTATCGACCGGTTTGAGCGGCTGGGACGATTGGTAACCCGGCGCGAAGAACGGCCCCGTGGCCCAGCGGACCAGTTGCGCGGCGCTGTCATCGGCGAGCCAACGATAAGCTCGCGCGGCAGGCCGGTCTGACTTCACCCAGCGACCTTCGCGGAAATAGTAGTAGAGGATGCTGAGGCTCAGCGCCGCGAGCGTCGACCAGACCATGCGCGCCAGATCGGGCGCCGAGGCAGGGTCGGGCAGCTTGACCGCATAGAGCAGGATATTGCCGAAGCAGAACGTGAACAGGCTCGTCTGCCCGAAGATCATCCAGAAGGATTTCGCGCCAATACCGGCAAGCCGCCGCAGCGCACTGAACACTTCGATGAAAACAATCGCTGCCGTGCAGCCGAACAGCAGGTAAAGCGGGTGATTGGTATTGCGCAGCGTGATGCGCTCGGCCGGCTCAAGCAAGTTGTGACCGCCGGCGATGATCCAGGTGGCCGTGGCCGCGAGCATCGCGAGGAAGCCGGCGCGCAGCGCCCAGCCCGGACCCGACAACAGGAATTCGCGACCCGGCTGGCTTTGCCAGACGCGGCCCAGCAGCATGCCGAAGACAACGAAGCCCAGGCCATGGATGACGGATGGTCCCGTATGACCGCTATACTCACCGCCATACAGGAAGGCGGAAAGCGTCGCCGAACCGGCGAAGCCCTGCATGGGGGCGATATGGGAGATCAGCGGGAAAGCCGCCTGGACAAGAAGGCAGACAGCCGCCAGCGGCCAGATGCCATGGCGCACGCTGACGGCCACCAGTACGGGCGCCGTCAGCAGGAGAACCGCGTAGAACTTTAGGATATCCGTGTACGGCGTGTCGCCCAGGAACAGGGCGCAGCGGATGAAATAGGTGAACGGCAAGCCCGCCGCGAGGCACATTGCGGCGCAGGTCAGCACATAGAGTGCCCAGCACTGAACAGCGCGGGTCAGCAGGCGCTGGACGATCTCTGTCTGGCGCCCGGCGGCAAACTGACGGGCATAGACCAGCTGCAGCATGCAACCGAAGAGGCAGAAGAAGACCGGTGGCGAGACCGCGAGGAAGAACCTGAGCGCTGAAACGGCGGCACCGTCTTCCACGTTCGCGCCCATCAGGGCGTGCCCGAGGATCACGAAAATGATCGCGACCGACCGGGCAAGGTCAATCCCCAGATACCGCATGCGTCCCTCCACCGTGGCGCCTGTTCGCCGGACGCCGAGCAATTAACGCACCAACCTGCGAAATCCCCGGACCTGCTGGGCTTCAACCAGCGCTTAAGGTAAACAGTCCACACTCGGGACATGGACGTCCTGCCCGCCTTTCTCTCACATCTCGGCAACGAGCGCCGCATGGCGGCCAAGACGGTCGAGGCCTATGGCTCGGACCTTGCGATGTTCTTCGGGTTCCTGCGCCTGCATCTGGGCACCGAGCCCAGCCTCAAGGCGCTCGCCGGCCTCAAGGCGCGCGACATCCGAGCCTATCTCGCCGCGCGCCGCCGCGACGGCCTTTCCGACGCCTCGATTGCGCGCCTCTTGTCCTCGATCAAGGCACTCTACCGCTGGATGAGCCGCGCGCACGGGCTCGAGAATGCCGAGATCGGGTACCTGCAAGGCCCCCGCCGCGCGCCGCGCCTGCCCCGTCCGGTGTCGATCGAAGCGGCCAAGGACATCCTGCACGAGGCCGAGACAGAACCGGACGCCGAGCCGTGGATCGCCGCGCGCGATCTCGCCGTGCTCTCGCTGCTCTATGGCGGCGGCCTGCGCATTTCCGAAGCACTCAGCCTGACCGGCGCTGACCTCCCGGCTCCGGAGCGCCTGCGCGTCTCTGGCAAGGGCGGCAAGGTACGGCTGGTGCCTCTCATCGCGCCGGTGCGCGAGGCGATCAACCAATATGGCAAACTCTGCCCCTACGCCCTCACGAAAAGTGGCGCACTGTTCCGGGGCGCCAAGGGCGGCCCCCTCAGTCCACGGATCATCCAGGGCCGGATGCAGATGCTGCGCGGGCTTCTCGGCCTGCCGGAAACTGCCACGCCGCATGCCCTGCGCCATGCCTTCGCGACGCATCTTCTCGCCAATGGCGCAGACCTGCGCGCGATCCAGACCCTGCTCGGCCACGCCTCGCTCTCGACGACGCAGGTCTATCCCGGCGTGGACTCAAGCCGCTTGCGCGCCGTGCACGCCGCCGCCCATCCGCGCGCCTGAAACTAAGGGCTGAGCGCCGCCGTGATGGCGTCCGCCAGCAAACGGCCGCTCGGCGTCAGGCGCAGCTCCGCGCCCTCCAGCACCGCCCAGCCCTTGTCGGCGAACACCGCGATCTTGTCGCGCGGCACCGGCGCGCCGGACACCACTTCGACGCGCCGCAGGTCTACGCCCTCCCCCGCGCGCAGGCCCATCGCAAGCAGTTCGCGCGCGACTTCCAGCGGCTCCAGCCGCGCCGCATCGCCCCAGCCACTCTGCAGCGCCTGCACGTTCGCGATATAGGCCTCGGGCCGCCGCTCAGCTTCGCTGGCATAGCGCCCGCCGCCGACCGAGATGCGTCCATGTGCGCCGGGACCGACGCCGATCCAGTCCCCGCCGCGCCAATAGGTCAGGTTGTGCCGGGACTGGTGCGCGGGCGAGGCGGCATGGTTGGACACTTCATAGGCCGGCAGGCCGGCAGCCGCCGTCACGCTCTGCGTCAACTCATAAAGATCCGCCTGCGCATCATCGCCCATCGGCGATATATCGCCGCGCGCGGCGGCGAGGCCGAACGGTGTCTTCGCCTCGAAGGTCAGTTCGTACAAAGACAGATGCGGCGCGCCGAGGGCAAGCGCATCCTTCAGTTCGCCTTCCCAGCTCGCCGGGCTCTGGCCCGGGCGCGCGTAGATCAGATCGATCGACACGGACGGGAACACCTGCAGCGCACGCTTTACCGCTTCAGCCGCCGAGACCGCATCATGGTCGCGCCCGAGAAAGGCGAGCGAAGAATCGCGCAACGACTGCACGCCGATCGACAGGCGCGTTACCCCGGCTCTCTGCAGGCCGAGAAGATCCGCCCGCAGAACATCATTGGGATTGGCTTCCAGCGTAATCTCGGCGCCGCGCTTGATGCCGAAAGTATCAGACGCCGCCAGCAGGATCGTTCCCAGCTCGTCCGACCGCAACAGCGCCGGGGTGCCGCCGCCGAAGTAAACCGAGTTGAGCCCGCCATGCTGCGGCATCCTTGGCCGGTGCGCATGGATGTCTGCGGCGATGGCCTCGACCAGCGGTCCGCTGTCACGGTCCTTGGCGGCGTAGACGTTGAAGTCGCAATACGGGCAGATGCGTGCGCAGTAGGGCCAGTGCACGTAAAGGCCAAAACCGAAATGCGGTCCGAAAGGCGCGGGGGCATTGGTCATGGCAGCAGGGCCGCCCGGAGTTTTTTCACGGCGTCGGCGCGGTGGCTCATCGCATGCTTGCGGTCCGGGTCCATCTCGCCAAAGGTCAGGATCTCGCCCGCGGCCACAAAAACCGGATCATAGCCGAACCCCCGCGTCCCGCGCGGCGGCCACACCAGCTGCCCGTGCACTTCTCCTTCGAACACCGCCTCCTGCCCGTCCGGCCAGGCGACCGCCAGCGCGCAGACAAACTTGGCGGACCGGTCCGGCGACCCACTCGCCTTCAGGGCCTCTTCGACCCGCTGCATGGCCACGTAAAAGTCGCGCGGCTCGCCCGCCCAGCGGGCCGAATAGATCCCCGGCTCGCCGCCGAGCGCCGTCACTGCCAGACCCGAATCGTCCGAGAGCGCGGGCAGACCCGAGGCCTTCATCGCGGCGCGCGCCTTGAGCAGCGCATTTCCCGCAAAAGTTGTCTCCGTCTCCTCCGGCTCATCCAGCGCCAGATCGATCGCAGAGACCACCTTGAAGCCGTGCGGCTCGAACAGGGCCTTCAATTCTTCGACCTTGCCCTTGTTGTGCGTGGCCGCCAGAAGCGGTCCAGGCGCGAGTCGTGGGGGCGATTCGGCGGATCGGGCTGCCATTTTGGCTCCATTCTTGCGTTGTGCGCGAACTCATATATCGTTATTCGGTAAAACCGGGACAATGCACGCGCTGAGTCCGGGTTCATCAACCATCAAGGATAGAGGGTGAAAAGACTAGGTATGCCGAGCACCGGACGAAATTCCATGGCAGAAATCATGACTGTGCTTGTCACGGTCGCCATGTGGATCGTGGGTGCGATGGGCGTCATCGGCATCCCCGTTCTGGCGATCGGCCTGATGGCAAGCCTGTCCGGCGGCAGCACCGAAGTCTCCGGCATCAAGGCGCTGGCGGACGGCGTGATGCCGGGCCAGCTCGTCATCGGCCTGGCAGGCCTCGCGGTGATCGTGCCCGGCGTCATCTTCATCTGCTTCCAGCTGCGCCGCATCTTGCTGACACTCGCGGACGGCGACCCCTTCGTGCCGGAAAACGCCAGCCGCCTCTCGCGGGTCGGTATCGCGATTGCAGCGATGGAACTGATCCGCATAGCGGTGGTTATGGTGGTGTCGACCATGCCAACCCTTGTCGGTGATGAGCCACCACGCCTCTCGACTCAGTTCATACTGTGGATCTCGGTTGCCGCGCTGTTTGTGCTTTCCCAAGTTTTCCGTGAAGGCACCCGCCTGCGCGATGAAGAAAAAATGACGATCTGAGGAGCGCCATCAACACATGACCATCCGCGTGACCCTCGACCGCGTGCTCCTGGAGCGCCGCATGTCCCTGACCGAGCTGTCGGAACGTGTCGGCGTCACCCTTGCCAACCTCTCCATCCTGAAGACCGGCAAGGCCAAGGCCATCCGGTTTTCCACCCTCGAGGCGCTCTGCCGCGAACTGAAATGCCAGCCCGGAGACATCCTCGTATTCGACACCGAAGACGAGGAAGGCCAGCGCCGCGTTGCGGCCGAATAGTTTCTTCTTCCACTACAGAGAAAATAAAGGCATCCTGCCGGGGCAACGTTTGATGCCCGGAAAGGACTATGGCCAAGTCACCGGAACCCGATACCTCTCCGCTTGACCGCCTGCGCCGCGCCGTGAGCGCGGCGACCGACTTGCCGCAAATCCAGTTTGCTATGGAATCCTACGCGCCCAGCGTCCGCATCAAGATGCTCAGCTACAGTCATTATCCCCCGGTCGGCGCCGTCGATTTTGGTCCGGACATCCGGGTCTACAATTTCGGCTGGCCCGCCAGCTGGGTCGAGACCTACTGGAAGTCGGACTACATCCATATCGACCCTGTGCCCCGCATCGCTGCACGCCGCACGCTGCCCTTCTGGTGGTCAGAGGTCGAGAAGATGGCGACGCTCGATGCCGAGGAACGCGCCTATATCGACAACATCCGGGCCCAGCGTTTCGGGCCGGGACTGGCGATCCCGGTCTTCGGCCCCAACGGGCGCAACGGCTATTATGCCGCCGGCATCGGCAACGATGTGCCCCTGCTCGACGAGCGGGAAATTGCCGAGCTGCATGCCGCCTGCCAGCTCGCTCACCTTCGCTGCTGTGACATCATCCTTGAGGCCCTGCCCGAGCAGGTGAGCCTGTCGGAGCGCGAGCGCCAGATCCTCGGCTTCGTGGTCCGCGGCCATTCCAACCAGATGATCGCGGCCCAGCTGAGCATCTCGTCCAACACGGTCGATACCTATGTCCGGCGGTGTTTCGACAAGCTCGACGTGCATGACCGTGTAACGGCGGGCCTGCGGGGTCTGGCGCTGGGTCTCGTCGCTTGACGGACAGGATGTCGCAGGGAGAAATGAGAACGGTGTCATGGATTCCCGTGGCAAGCGAGTGTCGCGCCGGAGTTACACGCGCGCCATGAACTGGATACATATCATTAACGACGAACTGCCGCGCCTTCGGCTCTACGCTTCTGCGATCCTTGGCGGCCCGGCGGAAGGTGATCTGGCCGTCGAAGCCGCCCTTGGCGACCTGTTCGAAGGCCATCTGGCGGACGCGCTTGACCGCGCCGTGCTGTACCGGCTGCTCGACCGTCAGGCCCGGTCCCTGGCCGGGATGCCGGCGAGTGAGCGCGTGGAGCTGTTGAAACACCTCGCCGGCTTCGAGGCCGACGAGGCGCACGGCATCGTCCAGTGGGACAGTCTGGCCCCGCTGCGTTCGGTCAGCTGAGCAAACTGAAAAATAATTGAAACGGCCGGGAACCAATCGCGCATCAGCGCGTTGTATGCCGATGGATCTCCTGAAAACCGCGTCTGCGCTCGTCTCCGTTTGCCTTCTGGCCGCCTGCGGAGGCGGGGGAAACGAAGTCGAGGAATTCAAGAACGACTGGACCGGCAACGAGATCAAGATCATGCAACTGCAGGATCCGAAGGTCGCCGGCGTCGTCTGCCACCTCGCGCATTTCGACCGGGGCGTCTGGGACCGGCTCGGCAAGGGCAACTGGTTCGAGAACCCGTCGAACTCCTCGATCTCCTGCCTCCAGGCGGGTCCGATCACGGTCGGAAAGATCGATCTCGACAAGTCTGGTGAGGAAGTCTTCGACCAGAGCCAGAGCCTCGTGTTCAAGCAGCTCGCCGTACGCCGCATCTATGACGCGAGCAGCGACAGCCTGATGTACGTTTCCTTCAGCCGCACCATCGTCGATGGCTCCGCCAAGATGAGCTTGTCCACCGTGCCGCTCTACGGACAGGAAGTGACCTGGACGGGCGCCAAGCCAGCCGCCGAATAGCCTAGCCGATCGCCAAACGTTGGGCGGCAAACAGCTCGTTGCAGCCCTTCTCCGCCAACACCATCATGGCATCCAGTTCCGGCCGCGTCATCGGGCGCGACTCGCCCGTGCCCTGCACTTCGATGAAGCCGCCATCCGAACTCATTACGACATTCATGTCCGCCTCGCCGCCGGAATCCTCCGGATAATCGACATCGAGGACCGGGTGGTTCTGGAACAAGCCGACGGAGATGGCCGCTGCCTGCTTAAGCACCGGGCTCGTCTTGATGACGCCTTCGGTCTGCAGATACTTGCAGGCGAGCGCCAGCGCCACGAAGCCGCCGGTGATCGAAGCCGTACGCGTGCCGCCATCGGCCTGCACGACGTCGCAGTCGATGGTGATCGTGTTCTCGCCCAGCGCCGTCAGATCGATGACCGAGCGCATCGAGCGGCCGATCAGGCGCTGGATTTCCTGCGTGCGGCCAGACTGCTTGCCCTGCGCGGCCTCGCGGCGCCCGCGCGTGTGGGTCGCACGCGGCAGCATCCCGTACTCCCCGGTCACCCAGCCTGCGCCCTTCCCTTTCATCCAGCCCGGCACGCCCTTTTCCCAGCTGGCGGTGCACAACACGTGGGTGTGGCCGAACTTCGCGAGGCAGGAGCCCTCGGCATACCGGGTGACCCCGGTTTCGAGGGAAATCGGCCGCAACTGATCGAAAGCGCGGCCGGACGGGCGGAGAAGAGAGGTCGTGGCACTGGGCATCATGCGGAATCCTTATAGGTTGCGGCCTGATTTGCGGGTTTTGTGCAGCGTGTCCACTCCAAAGGACGCGCCGAAGGAGTATCGCCGGACATGGCTAGTGACATCGAGATTGCGCGCGCGGCGAAGAAACGCCCCATCAGCGAGGTGGCGGCACGCCTTGGTATTCCGTCCGAGGACATCATCCCCTATGGCCACGACAAGGCGAAAGTCTCGGCCCGCTACATCAAGGACCTGCGCCCGCAGAACCTCGGAAAGCTGATCCTCGTCACCGCGATCAACCCGACCGCGGCCGGCGAAGGCAAGACGACGACCTCCGTGGGCCTTGCCGACGCGCTGAGCCGGATCGGCGAGAAGACGATGCTCTGCCTGCGCGAGCCTTCGCTCGGCCCCTGCTTCGGCATGAAGGGCGGCGCCACCGGCGGCGGTCTCTCCCAGGTCGTGCCGATGGACGAGATCAACCTCCACTTCACCGGCGACTTCCACGCCATCACCTCGGCGCACAACCTGCTCGCCGCGATGGTCGACAACCACATCCACTGGAACCATGAACCGCGCATCGATCCTGTCCGCGTCACCTGGCGCCGGGTGATGGACATGAATGACCGTAGCCTGAGGAATGTCGTCTCCGGCCTCGGCGGGCCCGGCAACGGCTCGCCCTCGGAAACCGGTTTCGACATCACGGTCGCCTCTGAAGTGATGGCCATCCTCTGCCTCGCGAAGGATGCCGCCGATCTCGAGGCGCGCCTTGCCCGCATCATCGTCGGCTATACCCGCGAGCGCGCCGCCGTTACCGCCGCCGACATCAAGGCGGTCGGCGCGATGATGGTGCTGCTGAAGGACGCGATGCAGCCGAACCTCGTCCAGACGCTGGAGAACAACCCGGCCTTCATCCATGGCGGCCCCTTCGCCAACATCGCGCATGGCTGCAACTCCGTGATCGCCACGCGCGCGGCCTTGCACATGGCCGACTATGTGGTGACCGAAGCCGGCTTCGGCGCCGATCTCGGCGCCGATAAATTCCTCAACATCAAGTGCCGGCAAGCCAATCTCGTGCCGGACGCCGCCGTGCTGGTGGCAACCGTCCGTGCCCTGAAGATGCACGGCGGCCTCGCCAAGGACGACCTGGCGATGGTCAGCTACAGTGCGCTCGAATCCGGGCTCGCGAACCTTGGCCGGCATATCGAGAACCTGCGCCTCTTCGGTCTGCCCGTCGTCGTCGCCATCAACCGCTTCACCACCGACACCTCCGCCGAGATCTCGGCCATCGAAGCCTATTGCGCCAGGCTCGGCGTGCCGGCGGCGCTGTGCACCCACTGGGCCGAGGGCGGCCGCGGCGCCGAGGCGCTCGCCCGCGCCGTCACCGAACTGACGGCCCGCCGGGCAGAGCCGTTCAAACTTCTGTACCCGGACGACATGCCCCTGTTCGAGAAGATCGAGACGGTAGCCCGGCGCATCTACCGCGCCGAACGGGTCGAGACGACGCGCGCGGTCCTCAACCAGCTCAAGGCCTGGGAAGCCGCCGGGTTCGGCAAGCTGCCGGTCTGCATGGCCAAGACGCAGTACAGCTTCTCGACGGACCCGGCCCTGCTCGGCGCGCCCGAAGGCCATGTCGTGCGCCTGCGCGAGGTGCGCCTCTCGGCCGGGGCCGGCTTCGTTGCGGCCATCTGCGGGGACATCATGACCATGCCGGGCCTGCCCCGGCACCCGGCCGCCGAGATCATGCACCTGAACGCGGCGGGCCAGATCGAAGGCCTCAGCTGATTTGCAGGCCTGCGCAGCGGCTGGCCTATTGAACCCGGACGCTCCGCTCCTTACTCCAGAAGCATGGCCGAGCGTTTCGAGACCAATTCCCTGATGCAGCGCCTTGACCAGCGCTCCCGCGACATATTCCGGGAGATCGTCGAGGGCTACCTGGCCACCGGTGAGCCGGTCGGCTCGCGTACCCTGTCGAAAAGCGGCATCCAGCTCTCCCCCGCCTCGATCCGCAACGTGATGGCCGACCTGACCGAGCTCGGCCTGCTCGACGCCCCCCACATCTCCGCCGGACGCGC
>JBBSDJ010000020.1:0-31797 GCA_038249555.1 Caulobacterales bacterium | reverse complement strand
CTTCACCGTCTTCGACAAGCCGGGCAACCGAAACTACCTTCTCGTCGCCATTGGTGCGCAATACCCAGACCCCGCCGGTTGACCTACCGGCAATCCGGATCTGGTCGACTGGCGTGCGGATCAGCTGGCCCGCATTGGTGACCAGCATGACCTCGTCGCCTTCGCCCACGGGGAAGGATTGCGCAACCCGCTTGACCGGCCCGCCTTTCTTGTCACGGCCCCAGATATTCTGGGCGACCAGGCCTTTGCCGCCGCGTCCGGTGACGCGGTAGTCATAGGCGGACGAGCGCTTGCCCATGCCGTCATCGGCCACCGTGAAGATGAACTCTTCGGCCGCGCCGAGCGCCGCGATCCGGTCCGGCGAGAGCGCCGCCTCGGCCACGGGTTCGTCATCGTCCTCGGAGATTTCTTCCTCTTCGCCGGTCGCCGCGCGCCGCATGGCGGCCGCGTGCTTCAGGTAGGCGCGCGCCTCTTCGGAGGTGACGTCCATGTGGCGCAGGATGGCCATCGAGATCACCTCGTCACCGTCTGCCAGGCGAATGCCCCGCACGCCGGTCGAATCGCGGCCCGCAAACACGCGCACTTCGGTGACGTCGAAGCGGATGCACTGGCCGAGCGCGGTCGTCAGCATCACGTCTTCCTTGTCGGAGCAGACCTGCACCGAGACGATGCCGTCGCCCGGATCGAGCTTCATGGCGATCTTGCCGGCGCGGTTGACGCGGATGAAGTCCGCCAGCTTGTTGCGGCGCACGCCGCCGCTGCGGGTGGCGAACATGACATCCAGGTCTTCGGTGGCCTTCTCGTCTTCCGGCAGCGGCAACACGCTCTCGATGCGTTCGTCCGCAGCCAGAGGGAATATGTTGACCAGCGCCTTGCCGCGCGAGGTCGGCCCGCCGATGGGCAGCCGCCAGACCTTCTCCTTGTAGACCATGCCGGCCGAGGAGAAGAACAGGATTTCCGTATGCGTCGTGGCGGTAAACACGCGGACGATGAAATCCTCGTCCTTCATCGCCATGCCGGAGCGGCCCTTGCCGCCGCGGTTCTGAGTGCGGTAGGCGGCGAGCGGCGTGCGCTTGACGTAGCCGCCATGCGTGACGGTCACGACCATGTCCTCGACCTCGATGAGGTCCTCGTCGTCCATGTCGGTGCCGCCTTGCGTGAAGGCGGAGCGGCGCGGCACAGCAAACTTGGACTTCACCTCGTTGAGCTCGCCCTTGATGATCTCGAGGATGCGCGGGCGCGAGCGGAGGATGTCGAGCAGATCGGCGATCTTGGCGGCCAGGCCGCGTGCCTCGTTGCCGATCTCGTCGCGGCCAAGACCGGTGAGGCGGTGCAGCGGCAGGTTCAGGATGGCGCGGGCCTGTTCGTCCGACAGGTAGATCGTGCCGTCATCCGGGCCGCGGCGCGTGCGCCGGTCGGCGATCAGGTCGATCAGCGGGCCCATGTCCTGCTGCGGCCAGGCTTTCTCCAGCAGGCGTTCGCGCGCCGTTGCCGGGTCCGGCGAATTGCGGATGATGCGGATGATCTCGTCGATGTTGGCAACGGCGAGGGCGAGGCCGACCAACACGTGCGCGCGGTCGCGCGCCTTGCCGAGTTCGAACTTCGTGCGCCGCACGACCACTTCCTCGCGGAAGGCGATGAAGTATTCGAGCACCTTGCGCAGGTTCATCAGTTCCGGCCGGCCGCCATTCAGCGCCAGCATGTTGACTGCGAACGAGTTCTGCATCTGGCTGAACCGGTAGAGCTGGTTCAGCACGACGTCGGCGCTGGCATCCTTCTTCAGCTCGATGACGACGCGGATGCCGTTGCGATCGGATTCGTCGCGCAGGTCCGAGATGCCCTCGATCTTCTTTTCACGGACGAGTTCGGCGATCTTGGTGATCATCGCCGCCTTGTTCACCTGGTACGGAATCTCCGTGACGATGATCGCTTCGCGGTTGTTCTTCGCGGTTTCGATATCCGTCTTGGCCCGGACGATCACGCTGCCGCGACCCGTCAGCATCGCCTTGCGGCTGCCCGACAGGCCCATGATCAGGCCGCCGGTCGGAAAGTCCGGCCCCGGAACGATGTCGCACAGCGCGTCCTCGTCGATCGCCGGGTTCTCGATCATCGCCAGCGTCGCGTCGATCACTTCGCCCAGATTGTGCGGCGGGATGTTCGTCGCCATGCCGACCGCGATACCGCCGCCGCCATTGACCAGGAGGTTGGGGAACTGCGCCGGCAGCACCATCGGCTCTTTCTGCGAGCCGTCATAGTTCGGCTGGAAATCGACCGTGTCCTTGTCGATATCGGCGAGGAGGTAGGTCGCCTCCTTCGACATCCGGCTCTCGGTGTAACGCATCGCGGCTGCCGGGTCGTTGTCGATCGAGCCGAAGTTGCCCTGGCCGTCGACCAGCATCACGCCCATCGAGAACGGCTGCGCCATGCGCACCAGCGCGTCATAGATCGCGCTGTCGCCGTGCGGGTGATAGTTACCCATCACCGAGCCGACGATGTTGGCGGATTTCTTGTAGGGCTTATCCGGCGTGTTACCGTTCTCGTTCATCGCATAGAGAATGCGCCGGTGCACCGGCTTCAGCCCGTCGCGCACATCCGGCAGCGCCCGGCTGACGATCACGCTCATCGCATAATCGAGATACGAGGATTTCATCTCGGACTCGATCGAGATCAGCTCGATGCCGTCCTGCGGACGCGGCGGGCCGCCGCCATTTTCCGGGGTTTCCGGCTCGTCCGGAGGGGTCGTGTCGTCGCTCATGGGAAAGCCTTCTGCATGGGTCCGGCGAGGTCCGTGAACATGGGTCCCGAATCGCCGTTTTTCGCTGGTTTTGAGACTAGCAGGCGCCCCGCCGCGGGGCTACCGCCCAATCACCAGAAAATGCAGTCACCACGGGCCTTCCGGGGGTGTTTTGGCCGGGTTCCGGACCGTCCCGGAACTCAAGGGCTTTCCGGCGCCGCCGGCAAGGCGCCAATCGACCGCAAGGCCCGCTCCACCGCCGCGCGGCGTTTGGGGGCTTCGGCCACGCCGCCGGGCATGTCCATGTTGAGTGCGAAGACGTACGTGCCGGGTGCCTCGCCGGCCGTCTGCTCGGCCCAGCCGACGAACCAGCCGATATCCATCTCGCCCTCGACGCTCTTCCAGCCGGTCTTGCCGTAGAGGGTCCAGCTGTCGCCGCGCGCCAGCTCCATCACCGGGATCGCCGCCGCGTAGGTCTCCGCCGAGAGCGGCAGCGTCCGGCGCACGAGGCGCGACAGGAAGGCGGCCTGCTCCGCCGCCGAGATCGCCAGCGGCCCCTCGAGCCAGTAGCGCGAGATCATCTCCGGACCGCCAATGTCTGCATTGCCATAGCCGAAGGCCTCGAACGCGGCCGCCAGCCTCTCGGCGCCGATCCTCGGCACGACGATCTGATAGATCCACACCGTCGAGCGCTGGAAGGCCGTCGCAAAGTCCTGGTCCTTGTTCCAGCTGTCGAGGAAGCGTTTCTGCCCGTCCCAGGTGAAGCGCTCGTCCGGCCCCGTCACCGCGCCTGTCTCGTAGGCGAGCAGGGTGTGCGGAATCTTCGAAGTCGAGGCCGGCGTCAACCGCTCGTGGATGCGCGCCCCGCCGCTGGACCAGACATGCTCGTCCTCGGGACGCAGGATCACCAGCGCTGATTTCGAAGGATCAATGCCTTCGGCCCTAAGCGCGCCTTCCATCAGCGCCATCTCGGCGAGCGGCGCAGGCGTCTCAGGCGCTGTAGCGCATCCCGCCAGCGCCCAGACCGCCAGCAATGGCCCGCTCAGCAACCTGCGGAAAAGGCCTGCCACCCGCCCAGCCTCAGAACGGAATCTCGTCGTCGAGATCCTGGTTGAAGCTTTCCTTGGGCCCGCTCATCGTGCGGCTCGCGCCGCCGCCACCGCCCGAATAGCCCATGTCGCGGCCACCGCCGCCGCTGCTCGCGCCGCCGCCTTCGCCGCGCCCGTCGAGCATCACGAGGGTCGCGTCAAAGCCCTGCAGCACGATTTCAGTCGTGTAGCGGTCATTGCCGTCCTTGTCCTGCCACTTGCGGGTCTGCAGCTTGCCTTCGATGTAAACCTTGGAGCCCTTCTTGAGATAGCTCTGGGCGACCTTGATCAGGCCTTCCGAAAAGATCGAGACGGCGTGCCACTCGGTCTTCTCCTTTTTCTCGCCGGTCGCCTTGTCGCGCCAGTTCTCGGACGTCGCGATCCGCAGGTTGCACACCTGCCCGCCGTTCTGGAACTGCTTCACTTCCGGGTCCGCGCCCAGATTGCCCACCAGGATTACCTTGTTCACTGAGCCCGCCATGAGGACCTCCGTTTTCTGTTTCGCTATCGATTCGAACTCTAATACGCCCCGGCACATGAAATGTCGCCTCACAGGCGATGAATTCCACCGCCGCTTTCAGCTGCGGCCAAAAGAAGCTTGTACTATTGTTCACACTTTGTTCTTGTCGTCAATCCGGACTCGCGGCACAGATCAGAAAAGGCTGTTTCGCCAATGTCTGTTTTGAAGAGACCAGTAGATGCCTGACACCCTTACCGCCCTCGTTGCTGCTGCCATGCTGGTCTTGGCCATCGTCTGGTTCATGATCATATCGAAAGCCCTGTCCGACAAGCCGAAGGCCAAGGCATTTTTCTCCCGCAACAAAACGCCTAAAGACACCCTGTAAAACCTTTTTCCGTCCTTCCTCCCGAGCGAGCCCGAACGCCCATGGCCGAATCTCCCTTCATCCGCGTGCGCGGCGCCAAGGAACACAATCTCAAGAACATCGACGTGGACATCCCGCGAGGTGAGCTTGTGGTGATGACGGGCCTGTCGGGCTCCGGCAAATCCTCCCTCGCCTTCGACACGATCTATGCCGAGGGCCAGCGCCGCTATGTCGAGTCGCTGTCGGCCTACGCGCGCCAGTTCCTCGAGCTGATGCAGAAGCCGGACGTGGAGAGCATCGAGGGCCTCTCGCCGGCCATCTCGATCGAGCAGAAGACGACCAGCCGCAACCCGCGCTCGACCGTCGGCACGGTCACCGAGATCTACGACTATATGCGCCTGCTCTGGGCCCGCGTCGGCGTGCCCTACTCGCCGGCCACGGGTCTGCCGATCGAGAGCCAGACCGTCAGCCAGATGGTCGACCGCACGATGGAGTTGCCGGACGGCACGCGCCTCTTCCTGCTCGC
Source organism: Caulobacterales bacterium (assembly GCA_038249555.1). Classification (GTDB taxonomy): domain Bacteria; phylum Pseudomonadota; class Alphaproteobacteria; order Caulobacterales; family Hyphomonadaceae; genus Hyphomonas. The sequence continues at coordinate 26,625 of JBBSDJ010000020.1, read as the reverse complement.
CCCGATCGTCCGCGGACGGAAAGGGGAGTACCGCAAGGAATTCGCCGAACTGCTGAAGAACGGCTTCCAGCGCGTCAAGGTCAACGGCACCTTCCACGAATTGGAAGACCCGCCAAAGCTCGACAAGAAATTCAAGCATGACATCGATGTGGTCGTCGACCGGGTCGTCGTGCGCGAAGGCATGCAGCAGCGCCTCGCCGAAAGCTTCGAGACCGCCCTCGGCCTTGCGCAGGGCATCGCCATCGCCGAGTACGCCGATATCGAGCCCGGCGAAACCGAAGCCAAACGCATCAATTTCAGCGCCAACTTTGCCTGCCCGGTGTCCGGCTTCTCGATTCCTGAAATCGAGCCGCGCCTCTTCTCGTTCAACAATCCCTTCGGCGCGTGCCCATCCTGCGACGGTCTCGGCGAGCAGCTGAAGATCGACGCGGCGATGATTGTTCCGGACAAGGATCTTGGCCTGCTCGACGGCGCCATCGCGCCGTGGGCCAAATCCACCTCGCCCTACCAGACGCAGACGCTTCAAGCGCTCGCGGCGCACTACAAGTTCGACCTGACAAAGCCCTGGAACAAGCTGCCCGAGAAGATCCAGGACATTATCCTCCACGGCACCGGCGATGAGGAAATCCAGTTCCTCTATGACGACGGCATGCGCACCTACAAGACGAAGAAAACCTTCGAAGGCGTGATTCCGAACCTTGACCGTCGCTACCGCGAAACGGACTCCGCCTGGGTGCGTGAGGAGATCGCGCGCTTCCAGTCCGCCGCGCCGTGCCCGGCCTGCGGCGGCAAGCGCCTGAAGCCGCAAGCTCTCGCCGTGAAGATCGCGGGCCTCGACATTTCGCAGGCCGGCGAATTCTCCATCCGCAAGGCGGGGGACTGGTTCGGCGGCGTGAACAAGACACTGACCAAGCAGCAGAAGGAAATTGCCGCGCGCATCCTGAAAGAGATCAACGACCGGCTGAACTTCCTCAATGATGTCGGCCTCGATTACCTCTCCCTCGGCCGCGCGTCCGGCACGCTGTCCGGCGGCGAAAGCCAACGCATCCGGCTTGCCTCGCAGATCGGCTCCGGCCTCACCGGCGTGCTCTACGTGCTCGACGAGCCGTCCATCGGCCTGCACCAGCGCGACAACGAGCGCCTGCTGGTGACGCTCCGCCGACTGAGGGACCTCGGCAACTCGGTGATCGTGGTCGAACATGACGAAGACGCGATCCTGACCGCCGACCATGTCATCGACATGGGCCCGGCCGCCGGTGTGCACGGCGGCCAGATCATCGCCGAAGGCACGCCCGCCGAAGTGATGGCCAACCCGAAAAGTCTGACGGCGGACTATCTCAACGGCACGCGCGAAATCGCGATTCCGAAACGCCGCCCCGTCACCAAGGGCTCGCGCAGCCTCGTCGTCAAAGGGGCGACGGGAAACAACCTCAAGAACGTCACCGCCTCGATCCCGCTCGGCACCTTCACCTGCGTCACCGGCGTCTCCGGCGGCGGCAAGTCCACGCTGATCATCGAGACGCTCTACAAGGCGCTCGCCCGCAAGCTCAACGGCTCCTCGGATTCGCCGGCGCCCTATGCCAGCCTTGAAGGCCTGCAGCATCTCGACAAGGTCATCGACATCGACCAGTCGCCGATCGGCCGCACGCCGCGCTCCAACCCCGCCACCTATACCGGCGCCTTCGGCCCGATCCGGGACTGGTATGCCGGCCTGCCGGAAGCGAAAGCCCGCGGCTACGCGCCGGGCCGGTTCAGCTTCAACGTCAAGGGCGGGCGCTGCGAAGCCTGCCAGGGCGACGGCGTCATCAAGATCGAGATGCACTTCCTTCCGGACGTCTACGTCACCTGCGAGACCTGCAAGGGCAAGCGCTATAACCGCGAGACGCTGGACGTGCACTTCAAGGGCAAGTCGATTGCCGACGTTCTGGACATGACGGTCGAGGACGGCGCGAAATTCTTTGCCGCCGTACCGGCGATTGCCTCGAAGCTCGACACGCTGAACCAGGTCGGCCTTGGCTATGTGAAGGTCGGCCAGCAGGCGACGACGCTGTCGGGCGGCGAAGCCCAGCGCGTGAAACTCGCCAAGGAACTCTCGAAACGGGCAACAGGCCGTACACTATACATCCTCGACGAGCCGACGACGGGCCTGCATTTCGAAGACGTGAAGAAGCTGCTGGAAGTGCTCCACGAACTGGTCGATGCCGGCAACACGATTGTCGTCATCGAGCACAACCTGGATGTGGTGAAGACCGCCGACTGGGTACTCGACCTTGGCCCCGAAGGCGGCGATGGTGGCGGCATGTTGATCGCGGCGGGCACGCCGGAAGACATCGCTGCCATCCCGGAAAGCCATACTGGGCGCTTCCTCGCCGAAACCTTCCGCCGCCACGACGAACGCCGCGCCCAGCGCAACAAGCGCGAGAAAGCGGCAGCGAAAACGGTGAAAGACGCGCCTGCCGAAAAGGCAAAGCAGACGAAGAAGTCAAAGGCTGGCGCCGGAGCGAAGTAGCACGCCCATCATCCAACAGATCAGCTCATCCTGAGCGAAGTCGAAGGATGGGTCACGGGAGACGTCAGCTCGGCTTGGCCCATCCTTTGACTTCGCTCAGGATGAGTTCGTTGGCTTGGCGGCGGTCAGCTAGCCAAACGTGTCGGTGATCGCCGTGCCGCCCTTGTAAGTCTCCTGGCGCACCACCCAGGCGGCGGGCCCGCCGAGGGCATGGGCGAAGGCGCCGAAGACCACCAGCACAAGGAGCATCACGAACGCCATCGGCCCCCAGAAGGCAGGCTGCGCCATCACCGAGAGGACCGCGTTCGCCGTCTCGTCCCCCGCACTGGAATCGATGGCCGGCGCGACCAGCACGAAGGCGAGGAAGAACATCACGCCGTAGAGCACCAGTGAGACCAGCGTGAACACCGCGAAGAGCGCGAAATAGCTGCCGGCCAGCGACCAGCCATGGCCTTTCGTCAGGTTCCAGCTTTCGAAGAAACGGATCTGCCGGTCCCGGATGGTCAGCGGCGCGGCCGGCGAGAGGCGCGCGAAGAGGTAAAGCGCCACAACCAGCCCGATGAGGAAAATCCCGCCGCCCAGCAGCGCGCCCACGGCGGCACCCGCTGCGAGACCCGCGATCACGCCGGGGATGATGGCACCCAGGGCCAGCGCAAAATAGCCGGCGATCAGCAACGCAAACCAGATCAGGCCAACGATCGCCAGGCGGCCTTCATCGGCGCCGAGTTTCAGGCTGAAGCCTTCGGCGCGCAGGTATCGCCGCTGGCTTGCCGCCTCGAAGAGAACCCACAGCGCCAGGCTGAACGGCAGCAGGATCAGCGATCCGATATTGGCCCTGAAGGACTGGGCTGAAAGCTCGTCCATGTAGGGCGTGATGTCGCCGTCATTCTCGACGATGGCGCGCAGGTAAATCTCGTAGACCGGGGCCTGCGTCCAGACACCGACGACCTGCAGCACCAGCGTTACCACCGCGTAGACCAGCGCAAACCGCAAGAGGAAACCGCGCGGACCTTCCGTGTGCAGAAAGTGGGTCGTTGCGCCTTTCAGGCTGATGCTGTCTGCGGTCATGCGCGGGTCCCGTGTCTCAGTTGAATGCTTCGATCTGGTTTTCTTCCTCGATTCCGCCGCGCGGATCGTGGCGCACGGCGAAGGCAGCGGGCCCGCCCACGGCATGCTGCAGCACGCCCTGCACGTAAAGGACGATGAAGAGATAGGCCCCCATCGGCACCAGGAATGCGGGCGAAAGGATCAGGCCGCGCATATCGGACCCTTGATCGGCGGCGTTGGCAAGGTTCATCGTGGCGGGCATGATGATCATCTGCGCGATGCCGGTGATCACCTGGCCGAGGATGCTGCCGACGATGGCAAGGATGACATAGGCCCCGAGGATCGGCCAGAACCGCCCGCGCGAGACATTCCAGGCATCGAAGAAACGGATCTTCCTTTCCCGGACGGTCAGGCCGAAACAGGGCGCCAGCCGGGTCGCGAGGAAAACATAAACGGGGAAGACCAGCACCGACAGCCCCAACGCCCCGAACATCGGGCCGAGGATGCGCTCGCCCACTTCGGCGTCCGTCATCCCTTCGGCGCCTGCGAACACCGCCGCCAGCGCCGACCACATGATCAGCAGGATCGGCACGGCGATCAGCGCAAATCCGATCAGCCCCCAGAGCAGGCCGACCACCATCATCCGCGCCTCGTCCGCGCCGAAGCCGAGCGAGAAGGCCTCGCCCCGGATATAGCGGCGCTGCGAGGCGGTCTCGAACATCGCCCAGATCATCCAGCTGGCCAGTCCGCTGAGCACCATCCAGGGGATCAGACGGGCGAGGCCGCCGAACAGGATTTCGAAGCCTGCCTCCGGATTGGTACTGCCTTCAACCGCTTCCATCGCCGCGAACAGGGCGGTGAAGTCGTCTGCCGCCAGCAAGACCACCGCGCCGGAGACCGCCATGAATACAAGCGCGTAGGCGAGGCCGAAAATCCAGGGGAAGCTGGCGATATGTGGCGCCGTGAACGGCCAGCTGAGCGCGCGCTCGAAGGTGAAACCCCGGATCATGCAGCGTTCCTCCTATGCTGGAGGTGAGCCTAGCCGCGTTCGACCCCGCCGATCAACCGGAGACGGCGGGCTGGCCGGCCGCTTCGGGCCGCATCCGCCGGTAAGCGGCCGCTGCCATGCCGTGGCCGGCCAGCAGGAAGGGAGCAAACAGAAAGACGCCGGCAGCGCCTTCGATCGCGTGGCCAATCGCCGTATCCGGCAGCACGGTTTGCAGCGCCGCGTTCGCGGCAAGACCCGCCGCAAAAGGCGCGACATGTGTGGCGAGCGCAGCGGCGGCGAGCGGTTTCAGGTGCGCCTTGGTCCAGGGGAAAGTCTGGAAGACATGCGCCTTGCTCCGGTCGATGGTGGCGGCGCCGTAGAGCGTCAGGCGCAGGGCGAAATAGGCGAGGACGGCCAATCCGGCGGCGGCGACGATCAGGTAGAAGATGCCATACGGGGTCGGCAGCATTTCGAGGAAGGCCTGCTGGACGAGTTCCGGCGCGGCGTCGGCGCCGAGCTGGTATTTGCCCTGCGCCTCGATCAGGATTCCCGGCAGGATCAGCAGGAAGAAGCCGATGAAGAAACCGAAGAAGAGAAAGGCCAGATAGACCGCGAGATTGGCATGCGAGAGCGCCAGGAAGCCGCCCGGTCGCGGGCCGATCAGGCTGCGGTACAGGCCGCGCGAAAGCTGGATGCCGGCGCCGAAGGTGGCGATGGCCATGGCGAACGGGGCGGCAATGTTGCCATCCAGCCGGAGGCTGGCGCTGTAGAGGCCGCCCGCAAGCGCGAACAGGCCGAGCCAGCGCAGGTTGGGGCCGAGCGCGGCGAGGCCTTGCTGCCAGCCTTCCTTCACGAGGTTGCGTGCCGAGATCTTCGCCGTCATGGGGGCGACAGGTAAGACCCGCGGGGCCCGGGGGCAAACGCCATCTTGACGCGCCCGCCCGCCCGGCCCCATGTCCCGGCCATGACCCTGAAACCCATTCATGTGATCGGCGGCGGTATGGCCGGCTCCGAAGCCAGCTGGCAGATCGCGCAGGCCGGTGTGCCGGTGATCCTGCACGAAATGCGCGGCACCCGCGGCACCGAGGCCCACCAGACCGACAAGCTGGCCGAACTGGTGTGTTCCAATTCGTTCCGCTCGGACGACCATACGAGTAACGCCGTCGGCGTGCTGCATGAGGAAATGCGGCGGGCAAACGGGCTGATCATTTCCACGGCGAAGGTGCACCAGGTGCCGGCCGGCAGCGCGCTGGCGGTGGACCGCGAGGGCTTTGCCGAAGCGGTGACCGCGAAGCTGGAAGCGCATCCGCTGGTGACGATTGTCCGCGAGGAGATCGACGCGATTCCGCCGGAAGACTGGGACTCGGTGATCGTCGCGACCGGGCCGTTGACCTCGATTGCGCTGGCCGAAGCGGTCCGCGCGCATACCGGCGAGACCGACCTTGCCTTCTTCGATGCCATCGCGCCGATCGTGTATGTCGACACCGTCGACATGAGCAAAGCCTGGCGCCAGAGCCGGTATGACAAGGCGGGCCCGGGCGGCGATACGGCGGCCTACATCAATTGTCCGATGACGGAAGACGAGTACAACCGCTTCCTCGACGCACTGATCGCGGCGCCTAAGACCGAGTTCAAGGACTGGGAGAAGAACACGCCCTATTTCGAAGGCTGTCTGCCGATCGAAGTGATGGCGGAGCGGGGCCGAGAGACCCTGCGTTTCGGGCCAATGAAACCGATCGGCCTGACCAATGCGCACAATCCTACCGTCAAGGCGCACGCAGTCGTGCAGCTGCGGCAGGACAATGCGCTCGGCACGCTGTGGAACATGGTCGGTTTCCAGACCAAGCTGAAACATGGTGCGCAGGCGGACGTTTTCCGGATGATCCCGGGACTCGAGAACGCGGAATTTGCCCGGCTTGGCGGCATTCATCGCAATACATTCCTGAACTCGCCGAAGCTGCTGGACAGACAGCTCCGCATGAAGACGATGCCCCGCCTGCGCTTTGCGGGTCAGGTGACCGGCGTTGAAGGCTATGTCGAAAGCGCGGCGATGGGATTGCTCGCCGGGCGGATGGCGGCGGCCGAGCGGCTGGGCCGGACGCTGGCGCCGCCGCCGGCGACGACCGCTATGGGCGCTCTGGTCAACCACATTACGGGCGGCCACCTTGCAGCGGGACAAACGTTCCAGCCGATGAACGTCAACTTCGGCCTGTTCCCGGATATCGAGGACTATTCGAAGACCGGGCCCGACGGCAAACGGCTGCGCGGCAAGGACAAGGGCAAGTCGAAGAAGATGGCGCAGGCCATCCGCGCGCTGGAAGATTTCGACGCGTGGCTCGCGGGCGAAGTTCTGGTCGCGGCGGAATAAGCCTCTACTCCTTCGTCACACGCCAGATCCGGTTGCCGACATCATCGGCGACCAGCAGGCCACCGCGCTGGTCTAATTTCACGCCGACGGGGCGGCCGCGCGCGAGGTCGCCCTGCAGGAAGCCGGTGAGGACTTTCTGAGGCTCACCTTCCGGGCCGCCAGCACCGAACGACACGAAGATGACTTCGTATCCGCTGCGCGGATCGCGGTTCCAGGAACCGTGCTGGCCGATGAAGGCGCCGGGGCCGAAGGCGGCGGGCATGCCGGGCGATTTTCCGTCTGTCACGTCAAGGCCGAGCGAGGCCGTGTGCGCGCCGAGGGCATAGTCCGGCGCGATGGCGCGGGCGACGAGGTCGGGATCAGACGGCTCGACGCGCGTATCGACCGTCTGGCCGTAATAGCTGTAGGGCCAGCCATAGAAGGCGCCGTCTTTCACCGACGTGAGATAGTCCGGGACCAGATTATTGCCGAGTTCATCGCGCTCGTTGACGACGGTGTAGAGCGTGCCATTGGCGGCGAAATCCATGCCGACGGGATTGCGCAGGCCGGTGGCAAAGAGGCGGCCCTTGGCGGTCGCGACATCGATCTCCCAGATGGCGGCGCGGCCGGTTTCAGCCTCCATGCCGTTCTCGGTGATATTGCTGTTGGAGCCGACGGCGGCGTAGATTTTAGAGCCGTCGGCATTGGCGACGATGTTCTTGGTCCAGTGATGGTTGATCGGGCCGCCCGGCAGCAGGAAGAAGGGTTCCGGCGTGGCCGTGTTGGTCGTCTCGCCGGTTACATAGGGTACACGGACGATACCGTCGGCATTGGCAATGTAGAGCGTGTCGCCCAGCAACGTCATGCCGAAGGGCGACATGAGGCCGGTCATGTAGTCTGTTTTCACTTCGGCGGTGCCGTCGCCATCGGCGTCGCGCAGCAGGGTGATGCGGTTGGCGCTGGGCACGCCGGCGCCGGCCTTGGCCATGGCGCGTTTCATGAAGAAGCCGCGGATGCCGCCATTGTCCTCTTCCTTGGGCGGGGCGTTCGATTCGGCGACCAGGATGTCGCCGTTCGGGAGTTCGTAGAGCCAGCGGGGATGATCGAGGTCGCGCGCGAATTCTGTCACGGCGTAGCCTGTTGCCGGTGTGGGCATCTCACCTTCGGACCAGATTTCGGCGGTGGCGACCTTGACGGTAGGCAGCAGGGATTTCTCGACGGCTGGCAGCTGCGGCGACGGGCCGAAGCCGGTGGACACAGGCGCCGTTTCTTCGGAGGCGCAGGCTGCGAGAGCCAGCAGGGCCAGGGGCAGAAGGTAAATGCGTTTCATTCGGGGAGTCCTTGTGGGTTCAGGACTTGAACGCGGCAGCGGGGGTGAGGGTTCCGTGCAGCCGTTGCGGCTGGGCGCAGCAAAGGTTGGCAGGTTGTTGTTCGGAAGTTTCCAGAAGTGAAATCATGCAGGCAGTATACCTCCGTGGGCGGAGGTGTGGCGGAAGGAAACGGGAAGTTTTTTACAAGGGCTTGGAAGCGCTCGATTTTAGTTTTCCAGGAGGCGCGTTCTTGTAGGCGCAAATTGCTGGCCTTCGCCGCGCCGGCCCTGTGCCGGCCTCTGAATCCTGCTTCATCCTTGCGACAAGCCATGTCGATTGGATGGCGAATTTTTCTCAGTCTTTACCGATTTTTCTCACGCCGTATCGTTTCTTTATCATCCTTTCTCGCTGCCGGCGGAGGCTGCGCTCACACCTCGCCGGTGTTCATCGCTTTCATGATCGAGAAGCGTTTGGCGAGCGGGTTGGGGGCCCTGCCTTCGCAATAAAGTTTGCGCAGGCGAAAATGGGCGATGGCGGGGCGCAGGGGTTTGGGGGCCGGGGGCACGTGCGGGCCGAAGGCGTGACCGGACTTGCGGCGCACGGCGGCGTAGGCGGCCGAGACCGAGCGGATTTCCTCCGCCCAGTTGTGGACCGGGATGAGGATGTTGGCGGCGGCGAGCGCGACCCAGGCTTCGGGCTCCTTGGTGCGGTCCTGCTCGACAAAGGCGGTCTGGTAGCCGTCGACAAGTTTCTGCAGCGCGCCGGGCTTCAGGCGGCCTTCGGCGGTTTCTTCCGCGATGGCGAGGCAGACATCATGGCCGCGCGGGGCCTTGCCGGCCTCGATTTCCCCGATGGCTTCGCGCCACCACTGGAAGCGGATGAGGCCGAGGGTTTCCTCGCTGACGACTTCCTGCACGCGCACGAGTTCATAGTTCAGGGCGTAGAGCGCGGTGAGGGCGCGGCGCTGCTCGGCCGGGGCGAAACGGCTGGAAATCCAGCGGTCCTCATCGACGCGGCGGACGCGCTTGTCGATCTCGGCCCAAGGAGTCTTTGTCAGGGGTCTGGTCTCGTTTGACATGAACCCCATATGTGCCAAACCGCTGCGAAGCGAAAGACATCAAAGCTGCAATAGAGGACGTTTCCCCATGGCCTTCACCCTGCCCGAACTGCCGTACGCCCGCACGACCCTTGCCCCGCACATCTCCGAAGAGACGCTGAATTTCCACTACGGCAAGCACCACCAGGCCTATGTGACCAACCTCAACGGCCTGCTGGCCGGAACGCCGCACGAGAATGCCTCGTTGGAAGCGGTGATCAAGGATTCGGCCGGCGACAAGGCGAAGGCCGGCATCTTCAACAATTCCGCGCAAGTGTGGAACCACACGTTCTACTGGCACTCGATGAAGCCCGGCGGCGGCGGCAAGCCGCATGGCAAGGTGGCGGACCTGATCGAGCGCGACTTCGGCGGCTATGACAATTTTGTAAAAGAGTTCAAGGCCGCTGGCGCGACACAGTTCGGATCGGGCTGGGCCTGGCTGAGCTACAAGGGCGGCAAGCTGGTGATCAGCAAGACGCCGAACGCCGAGACGCCGCTGACCGAAGCCGGCACGACGCCGCTGCTGACGATGGATGTGTGGGAACACGCCTATTACATCGACTATCAGAACCGCCGCCCGGATTACATCGACACGTTCCTGAACAGTCTCGTGAACTGGGACTTCGCCAACCAGAACCTGGCTGACGCGGGCGCCTGATCCGGCTTAATCGAGAATACCGGGTTCCACTTTCCGGAACGCCGCTCTAGATTCCCCTCTCCGGTGTGGAGAGGGGAGTGCCTGATGTTTTGTACCCAGTGCGGCAAGGCGGCAGCGCCTGAGCATGTTTTCTGTGCCGGCTGCGGGACGCGGCTGGTGCGCGGGGCGGCGCCGGTGATGGGGCTGATGGCGGCGGTGAGCGAGCCTGTGGCCGCGCCGGAGCCCGCCCAGCCCTGGACCGGCGAGGACTGGCGCGAGACGACGAACTACCGCGTCGTGCTGGGCCACCCCGAGGTGAAGGCGCTGATCGCGGACGCCGCGAAGGCGAGCAAGGCCGGGATGTCGGCCGACGAGTTCATGAAACTGGCCCAGCCGATCCTCGATGCCTCCGGCTCGGGCGGCGTGCCGATCAAGCTGATCGCGGAGGTCGCCGCGCCGCTGTATGCCAAGATGGGCGTGAAGACCGGCAAGGACGCGAAGAATGGCTACGCGACGTCCTATGGACGGGTGCTGGCGGCGATCCTCTGCTCTCTGTCGAGCCGGAACCAGACGCTGGTGGCGGTGCACGAAGGGACCGATGGCTGCGTGGTGCAGGCGGCGATCCCGTCCAGCATGACGACCTGGACAGGCAAGCTGTCGATGACGCTCGAGCGTCGGCCGGAGGGCACGCTGGTGTCCAGCGCGGTGGTGTTCGAAGGCCAGTCGTCAGACTGGGGACGATCCAAGCGCGTACTGGATGATCTGCATCAGGACATTCTGAACTATCGCAGCCTTCAGCCCTGAAGCGGTTACGGCTGCGCGGCGACGCGGAATCCGGTGAGGTCGTCGCGGGTGGCGGTGTCGAGGCGGGCGCGGGCGGCGATGCGCAGCTCGGCCGGCGTTGACTTGTAGGAGCCGCCGCGCACGACGCGCAGCTTGCAGGCCGCCACTTCCACCGCGCGGCCATCGAGCGGGGCGTTGGCGAAGGTGTTGACGTAGCAGTCCTGCACCCATTCACGCACATTGCCGGAGACGCCCGCGAGGCCGAGCGCGTTGGCGGGCAGCGTGTCGACGCCTTGCGGCTCCGTGCCGGTGGCGGCCTTGTCGGCTTCGAACAGCGGCCCCCACCAGAAGGGCGTCGTGGTGCCGGCGCGGGCGGTGAAGTCCCATTCGGCTTCGGACGGCAGGCGGTAAGGCCGGCCGGTCTTTTTCGTCAGCCAGGCGGTGTAGGCCTGCGCGTCTTTCCACGAGACCTTGGCGACCGGCTGGAGGCCGCGGCCCTTTGTTCCTGCGGGCGGCGTGTAGGCGCCGCAGCCGCCATCGGCGACGCAGGCATCCCACTGGTCATAGGTGATCTCGGTCTGGCTGATCGCGAAGGGCGCCATGGCGACCTTGCGCTGGGGGCCTTCCCAGGCATTGCGGGCAAGTTCCTCTTCCGGCGCGCCCATCAGGAAGGTGCCGCCGGGAATGGAGATCATGTCCGGGCACATGTCGCATTCGCGGAAGGTCTCGGGGACGGGCTCGGCGGGGGTTTCGAGGGCGGGCTCCGGTGCGGGCGCGGGCGGGATCTCCTCCGTAGGCGGAGTGATCTCGGCGGCGAGGGACGCGGTGGCGGCCGGCTCGGCTTCGGCAGATTCGGGGGCGGCGAGTGCGGAGAGCTGCGTCAGCACGGGCGCGACGAGGTCCGGGCGCAGGACGTAGATGCCGGCCGCGCTGACCATGCCGAAAATGAAAGTGAGCATTACGGCGGTAAGCAGGCCGCCGGAGCGTTGTTTCTGTTTCGGCGGCTTGACGCGCTTGCGGGCCTTCTCGGCGGCGGGCCGGCCCCCCCGGCTTTCGCTGCCCTTGGACGGCGTGGGCGCGGCGGCGAGGCGTTTCTTGATGACTTCGATGAAAGCGAGCCAGGCAGGATCGTTGCGGTCGCCCTGCCATTTGGAGAGGTCCGTCGTCTGGATCAGTTCGAACATGACCGGGCGGTCGCATTCCTCGATCATCAGCGGCACGAGCGTGTTCTTGCGGGCGCCGATGGTGGCCTCGGCGCGTACCCAGCGGGATTTCACCGAGCGGCTGGACCAGAGCACGACCACGGCGCGCGCCTTGTGCAGGCGGTCCTCGGTGATCTCGTCATAGTTTTCACCGGCCTGGAGGTTCTGGTCCATCCAGACATTGAAGCCTTCGGCCGTCAGCCCGTCGACGATCGACTGGGCGACTTTCAGGTCTTCGCGGTTATAGGATACAAAGATTTCCGACATAGGTCCCCACCTCGCCAGTTGCGACCGGCACCTCAGGAAGCGCCAGATTTGTCCCGCTTGCAAGGGCTGACACCCTGCTTTCACGGCACAAAGCAGCTTTCGCGGCACGCCCGGGCTATACGGCCTGCAAAAAATGCAGTAAGGGCGCCGCATGTTCCGGGCATGGGATTCGCCCGGCTGCAGCTCTTCAGGTCATTGGGACCGGAAAGACGCAGGACGCGCGCCGCCAATTCGGGCGGCCAGGCAAATCAACCAGACATCCCGGAGACACTACCCTTGACTGAGACCACATTCGCGGACTTCGGCCTCGCCGAAAACATCCTCAAAGCCGTTCTTGAATCCGGCTATACCATTCCCACCCCCATCCAGCGCGAAGCCATTCCGCACATCCTGATGGGCGGCGACGTGACCGGCATTGCCCAGACCGGCACCGGCAAGACCGCCGCCTTCGTGCTGCCGATGATCCAGCGCCTCTCCACCGGCCGGGCCCGGGCGCGCATGCCGCGCTGCCTGATCCTCTGCCCGACGCGCGAGCTGGCCGCGCAGGTCGCCGAGAACTTCGAGAAGTACGGCAAGTACCTCAAACTCACGATGGCGCTGCTGATCGGCGGCGTCAGCTTCAAGGACCAGGAAGCGCTACTGCAGCGCGGCGTTGACGTTTTGATCGCGACCCCTGGCCGCCTGATGGACCAGTTCGACCGCGGCAAGATGTTGCTGATGGGCGTCGAGACGCTGATCATCGACGAGGCCGACCGGATGCTCGACATGGGCTTCATCCCGGACATCGAGAAGATCTGCTCGAAGCTGCCGGCGAGCCGCCAGACGCTGCTGTTTTCGGCAACCTTCCCGACCGACATCCAGCGCCTTGCCAAGACGTTCCAGAAAGATCCCAAGAAGATTGAAGTGACGCGTCCGACCGATGCGGCGCAAACGATCACCCAGCACGTGGTTCATCTGCCTACGAACGATGGCAAGGCGCGCCGCACGGCGCTGCGCCGCGTGATCGAAGCCTGCGACGTGAAGAACGGCATCGTGTTCTGCAACCGAAAGGTCGAAGTCGATGTGGTGGCGGCTTCGCTGACCAAGCATGGCCATGACGCCGCGCCGATCCATGGCGACCTGCCCCAGTCCGTGCGCACCGAGACGCTGCAGCGCTTCCGCGACGGATCGCTGAAGCTGCTGGTGGCGTCTGATGTTGCCGCACGCGGTCTCGACATTCCGGATGTCGGCCAGGTGTTCAATTTCGGTCCTCCACCCAAGGATGAAGACTATATCCACCGTATCGGCCGCACTGGCCGCGCGGGACGCTCGGGCCAGAGCTTCACGCTGGTCTCGCCTGCGGACGACAAGTCCTGGGGCTTCGTGCTGAAGATGATCAAGCAGGATGTGAAGGAATTCATGCCGGACGGCCTGCTGGACGAGCTGGCCAACCTTCCGCCGGAAGAAAAACGCGACCGGCCAGGCGCCCGGGGCGGACGTGACCGGGACCGCGACCGCGGCCCGCGGGGACGCAGCGAGCGCGGCGAAAGCCGTGACCGCAGCCCGCGCCGCCGCGAGGAGAGCGTGGACGCGCCCGCCATTGTCGAAGCTGTGGCGACTGAAACTTTTGTGACAGCGGATGCGGTGGCCGAAGCGCCGGCCGTGCGCGACGAAGCGCCGAAGCGTGAGCGCGGCCCGCGCGGCGACAAGCGCCGGGAACGCGGTGACAAGCCGCGCACTGACCGCGCCGAGCGCCCGGAACAGCCGCGCATGGAACGCACCGAGCGCACCGACCGCGTCAGCGACAAGCGCGAGCGCCCGTCCCGCGATTTCAAACGCAAGGACGACGACCTGATCCTCGAGCCGGCGCCCGACAAGGTCAAAGGCTTCGGCTCGGACGTTCCGTCCTTCCTCAAGAAGCGCTGATCGCCGGATCACGCGGACCTGAAATAAAGCCCATCCTGACGCCGGTCAGGGTGGGCTTTTTCATGACAGGCGGCCTGCGCGCCTGCCCGGCCTATTGGCCGGTCGCACACCGGGATTGACTTCCGTCCCTCGCCGCCGGCATCGCGGACGAGACCCGCGCCGAATGGGAAACGCCGGAGACCGGAAAATTTGCGCGTGTGCACGATCCGGAAGGCAAACCGATCGAGCTGTGGGAGCCGCCCGAGGGCGGCTGAACAAAAAAGAGGGGGCTCTCCCCCGGGGGAGGGCCCCTCTGATTCATACGTTTACGGATTACTTCTTCAGGCGGCCTTTGACCTGTGCCCGGAACTTGTCGCCGTAGGGCGGACGCATCATGGCGAGGATCTCGTTGTTGGTCTGCGTGTAGATCGCCTTCTTGTGGCTGAACTCGAGGAAGCCGTCGCGGCCGTGATAGGCGCCCATGCCGGATGGGCCGACGCCGCCGAACGGCAGGTCTTCCTGCGCGACGTGGAAGATCACGTCATTGACGGTGACGCCGCCCGAGGTCGTGTTGTTCAGGACAAGATCTTTCTCGGCGGCGTCTTCGCCGAAATAGTAGAGGCCAAGCGGGCGCGGGTGGGCGTTGATGTAGGCCACGGCATCCTTGGCATCGTTGTAGGATTTGACCGGCAGGATGGGGCCGAAGATTTCGTCCTGCATCACCTTCATGTCGTCGGTCGGATCGATGATCAGGGTCGGCGGAATCTTGTGATGGGGCTGCTGGGCGAAGTTTTCCGACTTCGGGTTTAGCGTAATGACTTCGGCGCCTTTGGTGCGCGCGTCTTCGATATAGCCCTGGATGCGGTCGAAGTGGCGCTGGTTCACGACCGAGGTGTAGTCGTCATTGTCCTTGAGGCCGGTGGGATACATCGTCTCGATGGCGCGGGTGGCGGCGCCGACGAACTCCTGCGTCTTGTCCTTCGGCACGAAGGCATAGTCCGGCGCGAGGCAGATCTGGCCGGCGTTCAGCGTCTTGCCGGCCATGATGCGGCTGGCGGCTTTCTGCATGTCGGCGGAGCGGCCGAGGATGACCGGCGACTTGCCACCGAGTTCAAGCGTCAGCGGCACGAGGTTGTCCGCAGCGGCGCGCATCACGTGGTGGGCTACCGAAGTGGCGCCGGTGAAGAGGATATGGTCGAACGGCAGCTTGGTGAATTCGGCGCCAATGTCCGGGCCGCCGGTGACGACGACGACTTCTTCAGCGGTATAGTATTTTGCGAAGAGCTGTTTCATCAGCTCGGACGTCGCCTCGGTGAATTCCGACGGCTTGATCATGCAGCGGTTACCAGCCGCGAAGACGCCCGCGAGCGGCGTGAAGGTCAGGTTGACCGGGAAGTTCCAGGGGCTGATGACGCCGATGACGCCTTTCGGCTGGTACTGGAGTTCGGCTTTCGAGCCGAGCAGGCCGAGCGGGAACTCGACCTTGCGCTTCGCCGGCTGCATCCATTTCGCGACGTGTTTCTTCGCGTGCTTCAGCGCGCCGATGGAGCCGGCGATGTCGGTGAGGTTCGACTGGTCCTTGGAGCGGTGGCCGAAATCTTTCGCCATCGCGTCGTTGAGCGCGTCGCCGTGCGTGGCCAGAAGGTCGATCGACTTGTCGAGCCATTCGATCCGCTTGGCGAGGGTCGGCGCGCCGTCGCGCAGGTGGGCCGCTTTCTGCCGGTCAAGAAGTGCGCGCATGCCAGTGCCGGGGGTACCATCGAGGGCCATTGGAGTTCTCCGAAGTTGAGGTGCCGCAGGGGCGTTTTCTGTTGTGAACACTGTAGCGTGCGTTCAGCGTTTGCGCCATGGGGGAGTGAAAGGCTTGCCCCCGCGTGAGGCTTTTCGTGGCCGGAGCAATCGGTTTAATTCGCGCAGAAACGATCACAAGGGAGCGTCAGCGATGGCCAAGTACGAGAAGATTTCCTACGAGCGCGACGGCGATATCGCGATCATCGCCTTTGACGACGACAAGACGCTGAACGCCTGCGGGGTCGATACCGCCATCGAGCTGCTGCACGCTTTCGAGGTTGCCGCAAAGGAAGCGCGCTGCACGATCCTGACCGGCAAGGGGCGCGGCTTCTGCTCCGGCGCGAACCTTGGCGGCATGGGCTCCGGCCCGGCGCTGGCGCATCCTGATTCGCTCCCCGATGCCGGCAAGGCGCTGGACGCGTTCTACAATCCGCTGGTTACGGCCATCCGCGAACACCCCCATCCGGTGATCACCGCGGTGAACGGCGCGGCGGCCGGCGTCGGCTGCGCGATCGGCCTGATGGGCGATCTCGTGATCGCCGGCAAGAGCGCCTACTTCCTGCAGGCCTTCCGCCGAATCGGCCTCGTACCGGATGGCGGCTCCAGTTACCTACTGGCCAAGACCATCGGCCGGGTGCGCGCCATGGAAATGGCACTTCTGGGTGAAAAACTGCCCGCCGAAACGGCGCTGCAATGGGGCCTCGTCAACCGCGTCGTGGACGATGCGAAACTGATGGAGACGGCGAAGGAGTTCGCGCAGAAACTGGCCACCGGCCCGACCGTGGCGCTGTCGCTGGCACGCCAGTGCATCTGGGACGCGTGCGACGACGATTTTGGCGCCGCGCTGCATAATGAACGGGTCGCCCAGCGTGATGCGGGCCGCACGGAAGACTTCCGCGAAGGCGTTTCCGCCTTCCTCCAGAAGCGCCCGGCCGTGTTCAAGGGAAGGTAACTCCAGATTGAACTGCGGAAATCTCTTTCCCTTAAAGATTACGAAACGCATTTCGCTCTAAGTCTAACTTCGGATGGAAAACCGGATTGGGCGCAATGGACCACAGGCTTGTACACTTCAACAGCGCCCGCCCGCTGGGCAAGTTCGACTTCAGCAATGAATTCGTTCAGGTTTTTGTCTCGTTGCTGCCGCGCATCTTCAAAGATGGCGACGCGTTCGAAGGCCTTATCCACCATGATCACGGCCTGCGCTGCCCCTACGGCAGCTGGCGCGGGTTCACGAACGCCTTTCCCTACCCGCCGGAATGGCGCGCGCCGGACATTTCCACGCTGGCCGTCTGGCGTTCGATGGAAGACCTGAAGGCGTTCAGCCATAATGGCCGCACCCACCCGCCCGGCATGCGCCGGCTCGCGGGCGAGATCGACCGCAGCGACGGGCCGGGCTTTGTCATGTGGTGGGCGCCGGCCGGCGAACGCTTCACGCTCGAGGATGGCTGGCAGCGGCTGCAGCACCTGCGCCAGCACGGCTCCACGGATTATGCGTTCTCGCTGGACCAGCCGGTGAAACGGCCGGCGGTCGCTTAGGCCTTTTTCTTTTTCGGTTTGGGCACGGGCTTCGCCGCCGCTTTCGCTTTCGCGACGGCGAGCGCGCGCCGTGCCCAGGCGCTCGCTTCATCCGGATCGTCCATCGCCGAGGATGGCAGGCTGACATAGCCCATGTCGATCTCTTCGCCCGTGCTGGGCTTGGTCCAGATGAAGGCGGCGCTGCCTTCGGCTTCGAGGTCTGCGCGAAGCTTTGCGTCGGTCTTCACGTAGACCGTGTCATCCGCGAGCAGCGCGAACATCAGGCCGTCCCGGAACACGCCGGCGCCGCCGAACATGCGCCGTATGCTGACGGGCCCCATCGGGGCGAAGAGTTCGGCCACGAATTCGTGGAAGGGGTCCGGCGGCTTGGACATTCTCTATGCGGCCGGCAGGCCCAGCCGGTAGACACCCTTGAACGTATCCGGATTCTCGACCGGCTTGCCTTTCCGGTAGATCGCTATCGTGCCCGCCTTGTGCAGGCGGATGGCCTCGGCGCGGACATCCTTCAGTACACGCACGAAGTTCTCCGGGCTGACAGCCTTGGCGGCGTCTTCCGGCGTGATCGTCTTGCCGGCGCCTTTGGAGGCGGTCAGCTCAAGGATCGCGTCGCGGACGGGGTTCTTTGGCGCGTCACTCACCAGTCGATGGCCGCGTAGACGAGCTGCTGGAACTGCATGCGCATCGGGTAGGTCGAGGAGGGCATCAGCTGCGTCGCCTGGATGGCGATCAGTTCCTCTTCAGGGTCGATCCAGAAGAAGGTTGAGGCGAGGCCGCCCCAGCTGAAGGTGCCGTCGCTGCCGGGCTGGCGGGTCTGCACGATGTCGGTGACGACCGAGCCGCCGAGGCCGAAGCCGACGCCGTCGGCCATCACTTCGGTGAAGGCCGAGCGGCCCATGCCGCGCATGGTCTGGTTGTCCGGCAGATGGTTCTGGCGCATGAACTCCCAGGTCTTGGGGCTGATGATGCGGGCGCCGTCGAGCGTGCCGCCGCGCATCAGCATCAGGGCGAAGCGGTGATAGTCGCGCATCGTGGAGGCGAGGCCGCCGCCGGCGTTGAGCAGGTTCGGGCGCTTCGCATAGAGTTTCGAGGCGGCGCCGGCCGGATCGGCCAGCGTCGTCTCGCCGGTCTTGGCGTCTTTCTGGTAGCAGGCCATCAGGCGGTGGATCTTCTCGGGCGGCACCCAGAAGTCGGTGTCGGCCATGCCGAGCGGGCCGAAGATGCGTTCACGGAAGAACTCGTCCAGCGGCTGGCCGGAGATGATTTCCACGAGGGCGCCGAGCACGTCGATGGAGTGGCTGTAGCGCCATTCCGTACCCGGAGAGAACGCCAGCGGCAGCAGGCCGATCTGGCGGGCCATGTCCTGCAGGGTGTCTTTCGGGTGGCCGACCTTGCTGTTGCGGTAGATCTCGTCGGTCTCGTCCTGGAACAGGAAGCCGTAGGTGAGGCCGGACGTGTGGGTGACGAGATCGAGCACCGTCATCTCGCGGTCGGGCTTGCGTAGTTTCGGCGCTGCGGCCGTGCCGCCATCCCAGACCATCGCGTTCTTGTACTCAGGGATGTAGCGGCTGACCGGATGGTCGAGCCGGATCTTGCACTCCTCGAGCAGCATCATGATGGCGAGCGTCGTGATCGGCTTCGTCATCGAATAGATGCGGAAGATCGTCTCGGCACTGATGGGCTCCTTGCCGCCCATCTCGGTCTCGCCGGTATAGCTTTCATGGGCGATCTCGCCGCCGCGCGAGACCAGCAGGCCCATGCAGGGCACCTTGCCGGTGTCGATATAATTGGTCTTGAAGTAGGCGGGCATCGCCGCGAGGCGGTCTGCGTTGAGGCCGACTTCGTGCGGGTCTGTGGGGTCGTGGTCGAACATCAGAGGTTTCCTGCTTTGGCGGCCCGGGCGAGTTCGCGGGCGATGATGATCTGCTGGATCTGGCTGGTGCCTTCGTAGAGGCGGAAGATGCGGACGTCGCGGTAGAAGCGCTCTATGCCGTAATCGGTGACATAGCCGGCGCCGCCGAAGACCTGCACGGCGCGGTCAGCGACGCGGCCGCAGGCTTCGGTGGCGAACAGCTTGGCGGAGGAGGCCAGCATCGTGACGTCTTCGCCCGCATCGCGGCGGCGGGCGGCGTCGAGGATCATGCATTCGGCGGCGTAGGTCTCAGCCTGGCTGTCGGCGATCATCGACTGGATCATCTGGTGCTCGAAGATCGGCTTGCCGAACTGTTTGCGCTCCAGCGCGTAATTCACCATCTCGCGGATCAGGCGTTTGGAGACGCCGGTGGCCACCGCAGAAATGTGCAGCCTGCCCTTGTCCAGCACGCTCATCGCGACCTTGAAGCCTTCGCCCTCTTTCGCGATCAGGTTTTCCGCTGGCACGCGCGCGTTCTCGAAGATCACGTCGCAGATATGGGCGCCCTGCTGGCCCATCTTCTTCTCGGGCACACCGACCGAGAGGCCCGGCGTGCCGCGCTCGACGATGAAGGCCGAGACGCCCTTGGCGCCGGGATCGTTCGGATTCGTCCGTGCCATGACGGTGAAGAGGTCGGCCTTGTTGGCGTTGGTGATGTAGCGCTTGGTGCCGTTGAGGATGTAGTGGTCGCCGTCGCGGGTCGCGTTGGTTTTCAGGCCTGCGGCGTCGGAGCCGGCTTCGGGTTCGGTCAGGGCGAAACTGGCGATCAGGTCACCCGAGGCGATGCCGGGCAGCCATTTCGATTTCTGCGCCTGCGTGCCGAACAGGATGAGCGCCTGGCTGCCGATGCCGATATTGGTGCCGGCGACCGAGCGGAAGGCGGGCGAGGTCTTGCCGAGTTCGAAGGCGACGAGGCATTCGGTTTCCATGTCGAGGTCGAGGCCGCCATACTCTTCCGGTACGGCAATGCCGAACAGGCCGAGGGCCTTCATCTCGTCGATGACGTGCTGCGGGACGGCGTCTTCCTCGCCGACCTGGGCCTCGACGGGCACGCAGGTCTCGGTCACGAAGCGGCGCACCTGTTCAATCAGCGCGGCGCGGGTTTCGGCATCAAAGGCCATGCGTTTCGTCTCCCGGGGGTCTGTTTTCAGGCGCACTTTATGCCGCAACGGCACGCTTGTCGAAGGGGGCCGTAAGGGTATGGTTGCCGCAGCCAGAGAACAGAGGGGACGCCATGCCGGCCACAATCGAGACGACGGGCGAATTCGCGGGTTGGACGACCTGGAAAGACGAGCCTTTCGAGCACGAGACGGCCGGGCCGTTCTACTACCGGGTCGAGGACGGAAAAGGCGTTTCCGCCTTCCGCGCTGCACGCAAGCACATGAACGGCGCCGGGGTGATGCATGGCGGCTGCCTGATGACCTTTGCCGATTTCGCCCTGTTCGCTATTGCGCATGAAGCGATGGCGGGAAGCTATGGCCTGACGGTCGCCTTCACGTCGGAATTTCTCGACGGGGCGAAGGAAGGCGAACTGGTCGAGGCGCGCGGCGAGACCCTGCGCGCCGGCGGTTCGCTGGTTTTCGTGCGCGGCATCGTGACGTCCGGTGGCCGGCCCTGTCTCAATTTTTCCGGAACCATCAAGAAACTGAGGAAACAGCCATGAGCCAACCCCCCTATCAGGAACTTTCCCGCTCGATCAAAGGCAAGACCGCGCTGATCACCGGCGCCGCCAGCGGAATGGGACGCGCCACCGCGCACCTGTTCGCGCGCGAGGGGGCGAATGTCGCCGTCACCGACCTCAAGCAGGCAAACGTCGATATCGTCGTCGAGGAGATCAAGGCGGCGGGCATCAAGCATGTCAAAGGCTGGGCGCTGGATGTCGGCGACGGCGCGGCGATCAAGCGCGTGGTGGACGAGGCGGCGGCGCATTTCGGCGGGATGGACATTCTCGTGAACAATGCCGGCTTTGCGATTCCGGCGCAGGTCGGCGAGGAGAGCTATGAAGACAGCTGGGGCCCGAGCATCAACGTGATGCTGACCTCGCACCAGCGCGCGATCCGCGCGGCCTTGCCCTACATGCGCAAGAATGGCTGGGGGCGGATCGTCAATATTGCGTCCACGGAAGGTCTCGGCGCGACGCCGGGCAACTCGCCCTATGTCGCCGCGAAGCATGGCGTGATCGGCCTGACGCGTGGCCTCGCGGTGGACCTTGGCCGCGAGGGCATCACGGTGAACTGCATCTGCCCGGGCCCGATCACCACCGGCATCACGGCCGGCATTCCGGACGAGCACAAGGAAATCTATGCCAAGCGCCGCGTGCCGCTGCGCCGGTACGGGATTCCGGAAGAGGTCGCCAACATGACGCTGTCGCTGGTGCTGCCGGCGGCGAGCTTTCTCAATGGCGCCCATATCCCGGTGGATGGCGGGATGAACATCAAGAACGCGTAGGCTGCGTCAGCCCGCAAAGCCCCGCGCGGTCATCTCCGCGTGCCAGCGGCCGAGGTTTGGCAGCTCCTTGTGCGGCGCCCACTTCATTACGCGGCAGAAGCCGCAGGTGATGTAGAGCGTGATGTCGGCGATCGTGAACCGGTCGGCCGCGACGAAGGCGTGATCGGCGAGGTGTTCGTTGAAACGCTCCGCCATCTTGCGCGCAGCCTTTTCGCTCTTGGCGGCGGCTTCCAGGCTTTGCGGCACTTCGAGCGGCGCCATGGCGGGATGCGCGTTGCGGAACCAGCCGGCGAACTGGATGAAGAACATCATCTCGACGCGGCGGTCCCACATTTCGATCAGGGCCTTTTCCTTCGGGTCCGTGCCCATCAGGTTCGGCTCCGGGAAGATGCCTTCGAAATAGGTGCAGATGGCGCGGCTCTCGGTGATGTTGGTGCCATCGTCGAGCACCAGCGCGGGCACCTGCGCATAGGGCGAGACGTCGCGGTAGCCCGGCTGCTTGTGCTCCTGCTTCATGATCGAGATTTCCTCGAGCTCCACCGCATCCAGCTTGCCCTTGGCGCGCAGGAAATAGATCACCCGGTCGGGGTTTGGCGCGGCCGGGCTGTGATAGAGCTTCATGTGTGTCCTCCTCAGAATTTTTTTGTCAGGCCGAAGGTCGCGTTGAGCGGCTCTCCGGGGAAATAGCGCTCATTGCCAAAAGCAACATCGGCGCGGTCGGCATAGGCTTCATCCGTCAGGTTACGGAGGATCAGCGAGGCTTCCAGCGTGTCGGTGATGTTCCAGCCGGCGCGGGCGCCGAACACGGTGTGGCCGGGATAGGTGACCGTGTTGGCCGGGTCGGTGAAATACTCGCCGACATATTCCATCGTCAGCGACAGCGCGAGCGCGTCTGTGGCCTGCCAGTCGATCCGTGCATCGCCGAGCCATTCAGGGGCAGTGTCGATCGTGTTGCCGGAGGTGATCCGCTCCAGCGCGGCGACGACCGGGCGGTCGAAGGTATAGGTCTGGTCGCTCCAGGCGAGATTGCCACCAAGGCTCAGACGGTCATCGATACGCAGGGTCGCGGCGGCTTCGATGCCAATATGGCGGGTGGAGCCATCAACGACATTGAGGCCATCGGAATCGCGGAAGAAGAAGTTCTCCTTGTCCATCCAGTAGGCGGCAATGTCGAAATCCAGATGGCCGAACAGGGCGTCGCCGCGTACGCCGGCTTCGAGACTGTCCAGCGTTTCGGCTTTGATCTCGCCGGCAACCTGGCGGTTCTGCAACCGGTAGAGATCGGAGACCTGCGGCGCGCGGGCGCCGCGCGCATAGTTGGCATAGAGACTATACCAGTCCCGGTCCCAGACGAGACCGAGCTTGGGTGTGATAAAGCTGAAATCGTCCGAGCGGTCTGCCGGCACATTGAAGCGGCCATTGATGCCGGCGGGCGCGCGGGTGTCGTAGCTGTAATCATGCGTCTCGCCGCGCAGACCGGCAAGCAGGCGCAGATTGTCCGTGAGCTGCACATCCGCTTCGGTCCACAAGGCGAAGACCTGCGTCTCGACGAGATAGTCGTAGTGGACACCTTGAGGAAAGGCCGGGTTGGGGTTTGGATTTGGCTGGACTTCCTTGAGATAGCCGGACGCGAAATCGGTGTCGGCGCCGAAGCGCCAGCTGACGCGGCCGACGGGATCCAGATCGTAGCGCGCCATCAGGCCGCCGCCGGTATGGGCGTTCTTCTCGACGCCGCCATAGGGCAGGAAGTGCTGCGAGAAGACCATGCCCTGGCTGTGCAGGTTGGGCGTCAGGATCAGCTTGCCGGGGCCGATCTCGCGTTCCAGCCGCAGTCCGGCGCGCGCCGACCAGGCATCGCGGAAGGCTTCGGGGTTGGGGTTTGTTTCGGCGAGGTCGCGGTCCTCATAGGCGCGGGGGCCCTGGATGAAGCTGGCGGTTTCCTGGTTGAGGCTGGAGGCAGAGAACCAGGCGGTGGCATCCCAGCCGCCGAAGGATTGCCGGGTGAGCAGTGACATTTTCTGCTGCTCGCCGCCGGTAGCGTCGCGCCAGCCCTCGTCGTCCATGAGCGAGAGATTGAAGCGCGTGTCGTCGCCGAGATTGACAGAGGCATCGCCGCGCCAGCGGCCGAGCGTGCCATAGCTTGCGCGCAGGGACTGGTCACTTTCCGCGTCCGGCAGGATCACGTTGATCAGTCCGTGTACGGCGTTCGAGCCATACTTCGCACTGCCCGGCCCGCGGATGATTTCGATGGCGTCGGCGATTTCGAGGTGCGGCTCGATCAGGCTGTTGACGTTGCCGAAGGCGGGCGAGCGCGTTGGCACGCCGTTCTCGAGGATGAGAAAACTTCCCTGCCCGGCCCCGCCGCTCAGCACCGGCGACCGGATCGCGATCAGATGCTCCTGCCCGGAGTTCATCTGGATGTTGACGCCCGGTGCCTGATTCAGGATTTCGGCGGGCCGGTCGGCCGCAGTGTCGGCGACCAGGCCGGTGTCGATGACCGATTGCGCGCCGGGGTCCCGGTCCTTGCGGTCGCCCCAGACCTCGATGGGTCTGAGGCGCATGTCGGCGAGTTGAACAGGATCAGCGGGCTCGGTCTGGGCCAGCCCGGCCGGTGCCAATGCCGCAACGGCAACCCCTATCAATCCGTTGCGAAACGACACGCGCGCACTCCCTCAAAGCGGCGCAAATCAGACGAGCGCCCGCCAGAGGTTGTAGGCGCTGACGAGGCAGATGGCGACCCCGACGATCACCGTCAGGATCTGGCGCGGCACACGGCGGGCGGCCCATGCGGCAATTGGCGCCGCCACGACGCCGCCGATCAGCAGCGCCAGCGCCGCCTTGCCGAAAGTCGGCCCGAGCGCGATCAGGAAGGCGAGGCTTGCCGCGACGGTCACCACGAATTCCGCGAGGTTGACCGTGCCGACCATGCGGCTCGGCTCACCGCCGCGCGCGATCAGGTTTGACGTCACGACAGGTCCCCAACCGCCGCCGCCGATGGCATCGGCCATCCCGCCCGCGAAACCAAGGATGCGTACCCGGCCGATCTTGGGCGGGCTACCGTTCGGGCGCAGGCCTTTCCAGATGACGATGACACCCATCAGCAGAAGGTAGGCCGCGATAAACGGGCGGATGAAGCTTGTGTCGGCATGGCTGATCAGGAAGGCGCCGATCACGGCGCCCGCCGAGCCGAAGAGCGCGAGGCGCCAGAACACGTTCCAGTCCACGTTGCGCGCAATGGCGTGGGAGGTGCCGGAAGCCGCCGTGGTGAACACTTCCGCTGCATGCACGTTGGCACTCGCCAGCGCCGGCGGAATACCCATCAGCAGCATCGCCGTGGTCGAGATGACGCCGTAGGCCATGCCGAGGGCGCCATCGACCATCTGGGCGAGGAAGCCGACAAGGATCAGCCAGAGGAAGAGTTCATCGACAACGAATGGCACAACCGGTTTTCCGCCCAGAAACTGTAGCGCCGCTTGTCGCCAACAAATGGACGTCCCGCCACGCTGTTTTCCTCAAGCGTACGGTAAGTCTATCTGACAGGTCGTGATTAAACTCCGGAGAACAGCTGGTACGGCAAGGCGCCGACCACGGCCGCCGAAAGGCAGGTCGCGAGCGTGCCGGCCAGCAGCGTGTGCCAGGCGAGCTTCAGGAAATCATCGCGCCGCTCGGGCTCCATGATCGAGAGGCCGCCGATCAGGATGCCGATCGAGCCGAAGTTCGCGAAGCCGCAGACGGCGTGCGCGGTGATCATCCGTGTACGGGGGTCCATGGCGTCCGCAGGTACGTTTGCAAGCTGGATGAAGGCGACGAACTCCGTCAGCACCGTCTTGACGCCCATCAGGCCGCCGGACTTCGAGGCTTCCTCCAGCGGCACGCCAACCATGTACATCAGCGGGGCGAAGATCCAGCCGAGGATGCGTTCGATCGACAGCGCCGAACCGGCGACATCCGGCAGCGCCTTGAAGCCTTCATTGATCAGGTAAAGCAAGGCGAGCGCGGCAATCAGCATGGTCGCGATGTTGAACACGATCTTCAGGCCGTCGGTGGCGCCGGTGGAGAAGGCATCCATGGTCGAGGCGTACTTGAAATCCGGCTGCTGATTATTGTCGCTGGTGACTTCGGATTCCGGGATCAGCGTCATGGCCACCGCCACGGCGGCGGGCGCCGCCATCATCGAGGCCACAAACAGCTGCGTGATCGGATTGGCGAGCTTGCCATCGAGCATGGTCGCGTAGACAACCATCACCGATCCGGCGATCGTCGCGAAGCCGGCCGTCATCATGGTCAGCAGTTCAGTGCGCGTCATGGTCTTGAGATACGGGCGCACGAGCAGCGGTGCTTCCGTCATGCCCATGAACACGTTGGCGGACACGGCGAGCGACGTTGGCCCGCTGATGCCCATGGTCCGGCGGAAGATCGCCGCGAAGGCGGTGGTAATCCATTTCAGTATGCCCCAGTGCCAGAGCATCGCGGACAGCGCGGCGACGACGATGATCAACGGCAGGATCTGGAAGAAGAAGGAGGGCGGCACGAGGCCTTCGGACGTGGTGAACGGCGTGAAGGGCTGCGCGACCAGCGTGTTGTCGCCGACATAGCCGAACACGAAGTTGGTGCCGTAGCGAGTGGCATCCACCAGGGCCTTGATGACCGGATTGTCGCCGCCGGCAACGCCGGCGTTGCCCATGCCGAGCAGTTGCGGAACGCCGAAGAACAGGAGCGCAAAGCTGAATTGCAGGAACGTCGCGCCAAGGATGATCTTCCACGGCAGCGCCTTGCGATTGGACGACAGCGCCCAACACAGGGCGTAGATCGCGAGTATGCCGATCAGCGCGCGGCCATTGTCCCAACCCCATTCGTACCCTGCCGGCATG
>JBBSDJ010000019.1:0-31914 GCA_038249555.1 Caulobacterales bacterium | reverse complement strand
GTCAGGTTGCAGACCTGCATGTTGTCTTCCGCGCACATCTGCAGAAAGCGCTCGAGGCGGGCGGAGGAATGCTCCGGGCCCTGACCTTCATAGCCATGCGGCAGCAGCATCACGAGGCCCGACATGCGCAGCCACTTGCGCTCGGCGCTCGAGATGAACTGGTCGAAATAGACTTGCGCGCCGTTGCAGAAGTCCCCGAACTGGGCCTCCCACAGGGTCAGCGTATTGGGGTCGGCGAGGGAGTAGCCATACTCGTAGCCGAGGACCGCTTCCTCGGAGAGCAGCGAGTCGATTACCTCATACGGCGCCTGGCCCGGGCGGATATTGGCCAGCGGCGTGTGACGCTCGCCGGTGGTCTGGTCAACCATATGGCTGTGACGCTGTACGAACGTGCCCCGGCCGACATCCTGGCCGGACAGGCGCACCGGGAAGCCTTCGTCGAGCAGGCTGGCAAACGCGAGATGTTCGGCGCCGCCCCAGTCGATCTCCTTGCCGGTTTCGTAGCTTTCGCGGCGGCGGGCGAGCACGCGCTCGACCGTCTTGTGGATGTCGACGCCCTCCGGCACGCGGGTGATCGCGTCGCCGAGTTCCTTGAGCTTCGCTTTCGCCACGCCGGTCTTGCCGCGCCGGTCGTCGTCGATCGGCAGGCTGAAGCCGGACCAGTGGCCCTCTAGCCAGTCGGCCTTGTTGGTCTTCAGGTCCTTGGCGGCCGTGAAGGCCTTCTCGAGGAATTCCTCGAACTCCTTGACCTGAGCCTCGACCTGTTCGGCCGTCAGAAGGCCTTCGGCGACGAGGCGCTTGCCATAGATCTCGCGCGTCGACGGAAGGTCCTTGATCACCTTGTACATGACCGGTTGGGTCATCGTCGGATCATCGCCCTCGTTGTGACCGAAGCGGCGATAGCAGAACATGTCGATGACCACGTCCTTCGAGAACTTCTGGCGGTACTCGGTCGCGACCTTGGCGGCGTAAACGACGGCTTCCGGGTCATCGCCGTTGACGTGGAAGATCGGCGCCTGAACCATCAGCGCCACATCCGACGGATAGGGCGAGGAGCGGGAATACATCGGGCTCGTGGTGAAACCGATCTGGTTGTTGACGATGAAGTGGATGGTGCCACCGGTGCGGTAGCCCTGCAGGCCCGAGAGGGCGAAGCATTCGGCGACGACGCCCTGCCCCGCGAAGGCCGCATCCCCGTGCAGACGGAGGGGCATCTTGGCCGTCCGGTCGAGCTTGCCCTTCTCGCGCGATTCCGTGAACTGCTTGGCGCGCGTGCGGCCGAGCACGACCGGGTTCACCGCTTCAAGGTGCGAGGGGTTGGCGCTCATGGTGAGGTGAACGGTGTTGCCGTCAAACTCGCGGTCCGACGAGGCGCCGAGGTGGTATTTCACATCGCCCGAGCCGAACGTACCAGCGCCCTGCGTGGAGCCGCCCTGGAACTCGTGGAAGATCTTGTCATAGCCCTTGCCCATCACGGCCGCGAGCATGTTGAGGCGGCCGCGGTGCGGCATGCCGACGACGATTTCGTTGACGCCGAGTGCGCCGCCGCGCTTGATGATCTGCTCCAGCGCCGGCACGGCGGCTTCGCCGCCATCGAGACCGAAGCGTTTGGTGCCCGGGAAGCGCTTGTGCAGGAATCGCTCGAAGGTTTCCGCTTCGATCAGCTTGCGGAGGATCGCAAACTTGCCTTCGCGGGTGAACGCGACGCCTTTGTCCGGGCCTTCGATCCGTTCCTGCAGCCAGGCTTTCTCGGCGGGGTCGGAAATGTGCATGAACTCGATGCCAAGCGTCGAGCAATAGGTGCGCTTCAGGATATCCAGCATCTGGTTGATGGTGGCGCGCTCGAGGCCGAGCACGTTGTCGATGAAGATCGGACGGTCGCGGTCTTCCGGCTTGAAGCCGTAGGAGGCGGGGTCGAGTTCGGGCTGTTCGCCGAAGTTCGACAGGCGCAGCGGATCGAGCTGGGCGGCGAGATGGCCGCGGATACGGTAGGCGCGGATCATCATGATCGCGCGGATGGAGTCGGTCACGGCCTGGGAGATGTCAGCCGGTGCGGCGGCGGGGCTCGCGGCCTTGATCTTCTTCTCGAGCTTCGGCTCAAGCGCAGCCCAGTTGCCGTCGAAGGCGGCAACATCGTCGCCGGATTTGGCTTGCGGCCAGCCTTCGCGCTTCCAGCTGGCGCCCTTGGCATTGGTGGTGGCGCTGGCCGCGTCATCGCCGAGTTCGGCAAAGAAGGCGCGCCAGCTTTCCGGCACCGACGAGGGGTCCTTCGCATAGGCCGCCTGCATCTGCTCGATCCAGAGCGCCGAGCCCCCGTAGAGGAACGCGGTTTCCAGCATCGCAGTGTTGCCGGAGCTGCGCGGGCCGTTCACCGGGCTGCCATCGTCTGCCATTGCAAATTCATCCTTCCAGAGCTGCCGCCCCCGGCAAGCATATGGGGGCGGATGATGCCGCCTGCAGGTTCCGGGGTGCAGAGCCCCGCCCGCCGCCGCATCGCCTTCAGGCGTCTGTGGCGGCAAGCTATACCCTAGGGTCTTCTAACCCTTTAACACTTCGACCAGCGTCGTACCAAGACGCGCCGGGCTTGGGCTTACACGGATTCCCGCAGCTTCCATCGCTGCAATCTTTGACTCTGCGTCGCCCTTGCCGCCAGACACAATTGCGCCAGCGTGGCCCATCGTGCGGCCCTTGGGGGCGGTGCGGCCGGCAATGAAGCCCGCCATCGGTTTCTTGCGGCCGCGCTTGGCCTCGTCGATCAGGAACTGCGCGGCTTCTTCTTCGGCCGAGCCGCCGATCTCGCCGATCATGATGATCGATTTCGTCTCATCGTCCGCCAGGAACATCTCGAGCATGTCGATGAACTCGGTGCCCTTGACCGGGTCGCCGCCGATGCCGACCGCCGTGGTCTGGCCGAGGCCGGCATTGGTGGTCTGGAACACCGCTTCATAGGTCAGCGTGCCGGAGCGCGAGACGATGCCCACCGAGCCCTTCTTGAAGATGGAGCCCGGCATGATGCCGATCTTGCACTCGTTGGCCGTGATGATGCCCGGGCAGTTCGGCCCGATCAGGCGCGACTTGGATTTCATCAGCTTCGCCTTGACGCGGACCATGTCCATGACCGGTACGCCTTCGGTGATGCACACGATCAGCGGGATTTCCGCGTCGATCGCTTCCTCGATGGCCGCTGCCGCGCCGGCGGGCGGCACGTAGACCACAGACGCGGTAGCGCCGGTCTTGGCCTTGCCTTCAGCGACGGACGCGAAGATCGGCAACTCCTTGCCGTTCGCCGCCGTCCACATCTCGCCGCCCTTCTTGGGGTGGATGCCGCCGACCATTTTCGTGCCGTAGTATTCAAGCGCCTGGCTGGTGTGGAACGAGCCGGTATTGCCGGTCATGCCTTGCGTCAGGACTTTCGTGTTCTTGTCGATCAGAATGGACATGACGCTTAACCCCGTACCGCTTTGACAATTTTCTGGGCCGCATCGTCGAGATCGTCTGCGGAGATGACGTTGAGGCCGCTTTCGCGGATGATCTTCTTGCCGAGTTCGACGTTTGTGCCTTCGAGGCGCACGACCAGCGGAACGGAGAGGTTGGTTTCCTTCACGGCTGCGATCACGCCTTCGGCGATGACATCGCATTTCATGATGCCGCCGAAGATGTTCACGAGGATGCCCTTCACGTTGGGGTCCTTCATGATGATCTTGAAGGCGGCCGCCACCTTCTCCTTGCCGGCGCCGCCGCCGACATCGCAGAAGTTCGCCGGCTCTTCGCCGTAGAGCTTGATGATGTCCATGGTCGCCATGGCGAGGCCGGCGCCGTTGACCATGCAGCCGATCGTGCCGTCGAGCGCGATATAGGCGAGGTCCCATTCAGCGGCTTCGAGTTCCTTGGCGTCCTGTTCGGTTTCATCCTTCAGGGCGGCGACGTCCGGGTGGCGGAACAGCGCGTTGCCATCGAACGAGACTTTCGCGTCGAGGACGCGCAGGTGGCCGTCCTTCATCACGATGAGGGGGTTCACCTCGAGCATCGCCATGTCCTTCTCGGTGAAGGCCTTGTAGAGGATCGGGAAGAGTTTCAGGCCGTCTGCGGCAGCGGTGCCCGTGAGGTGCAGCGCGGCGTTGAGCTTCTCGGCGTCAGCCTTGGTCACGCCGACCAGCGGGTCGATCTGTACCGTGATGATTTTCTCCGGCGTGTCATGCGCGACCGCCTCGATGTCCATGCCGCCTTCGGTCGAGACGACGAAGGCCACGTTGGACGTGCTGCGGTCGACGAGGATCGAAAGGTAGAGTTCCTTCTCGATGTCGGCGCCGTCTTCGACGTAGAGGCGGTTCACCTGTTTGCCGGCGGCAGAGGTCTGCGCGGTCACGAGGTGTCTGCCGAGCATCGCTTCGGCGTGCTTCTTCACGTCTTCCTTCGAGAAGGCGAGGCGGACGCCGCCCTTCTCGCCGGCTTCCTTCTCGATGAACTTGCCCTTGCCGCGCCCGCCGGCGTGGATCTGGCTTTTCACGACCCAGAGCGGGCCGGGCAGCGAATCGACGGCTTTCTGTACATCGGCCAGAGACAGGACCGGCACGCCTTCAGCAACAGGCGCACCGAAGGACTTCAGCAGCGCCTTGGCCTGGTATTCGTGAATGTTCATGGAGTTTTCCCTGTTGGATGCGAAGTCTGGTCGCCCTTCGCCAGCCCGTCATCCCTATGGTTCGCGCCGCTGTATACCAACAACGACGGGCCCTGCAACACGCTGGGTATCAATTCTCGAACCCAGGAAACCAGATTGCCGCGAGGTGATCCCGCCGGCGGTCAATCCAGGCGCTGGATATCGCGTGGGGCGAATTCTGCGCCCGGTGTTCAACCGGCTACGTTTTCCCCGCCCCGCGAGGGTCGGGGACGGGCATGGTGACCGAAGTAGCATCAGCGGGCATGAACGCCTCCGCCGCGACCGTCTCGGGCGGCGGGCGGACGCGGCTGCGCACCAGCATGATCCCGGCCAGCAGGAACAGGCCGGCCGCAGCGAGGCCGAACAGGGCCTGCGGCCCGCCGAGGCTCATCGCGACGCCGGACATCACGGGCCCGGCCACCGAACCTGCCGCCCAGACGAACAGGATGCCGCTCATCACCTGCGGAATCCGGCCCGGACCGGCGCGGTCGATCGCATGGGCGGCACAGACGCCGTAGAACGCGAACGCCCCCGCGCCCCAGAGGCACAGCAGCACCAGCACGACCGGTTCGCTGAACCGCGTGGCCCCCGCCGAAAGCGCCAGCGCCGCTGCGCCCGAGAACAGGGAAAGGCCGGCGACCACGAGGCGCCGCTCCACCCGGTCCGAAATCCGCCCGGCCGGCCATTGCACCAGAAGCGCGCCGGCCGCGGCTGCCGCAGCTGCCCAGGCCGCCGCGCTGGTACCGCCCCCGCCGATCTCGAAAGTGCTGGTCCAGGTCGGCAGAAGGGCCAGCGTGCCCGTGTTGAGCAGGCCCGCGAGAAAACAGCCGGTCACCGCCGACGGGGCCAGCCGGAACAGATCCAGCGGGCGCATGACGTCGCGGGCCGGCGGCGCAGGCTCTTCCTGCCGGGTCAGGCACAGGGTGGTGAGCGACAAGCAGAGCAGGATCGACACCCAGTTGAGACCGCGCGGATCGAGCGCCGAAAGCCCGAAAGCGAGGAAAGGCGCGAGCAATCCGGCAATCCGCGAGAGGAAATAGTAGAACCCCATCATGTCGCCGCGCCGGTCTTTCGGAACGGCCTGGCCCAGCCAGCTTTCGGCGCTCGCAAACAGCAGGCCGAAGCCGATGCCCTGCAGCACGCGCGCCGCGCCCCAGGCAGCGATCCCGGGCACCATGCCCATCGCCAGCGCGCAGACAGCTGTGACCGCTGCAGCGGCGGCATAGAGGCGAATGGTGCCATAGCGGCCGATCAAGGCGGGCCCGGCCCAGGCCCCGGCCATGAACCCCGCAGAGTAAATCGCGCCGATCAGCCCGGTGAGGGTTTCACCGGCCTTGAGTTCGGTCAGCCCGACCGGCGTGATCACGCCCAGGAAACTTGCGGCCGCCTGCATCAGGCAGATCGCAAGGATCAGGGTGATCACATTCCTGTAGCCTGACATGCGCGTCCTGGATCAGCGGAAGGCGGCGGTTACCTGGCGCACGGTCTCGCCGGTGTTGGACTTGATCTCGAAGCTGACCGTTCCGGCTGTCCAGTCGATACCGATCGCGCCGAAGTTTTCCGGCGGATACCCTTCCCCGACCTGCGCGCGGTCCATCTCGGTCGTCGTCTCCGCAAAGGCGACGTTCAGGGACGAGGCGGTGATCTCGTGTGCCGGGTAAGGCAGCGCAGCATCGTCCTTGTACAGAAAGCCGGCATGCCGGTCGCCCGAGACGAACACGACGCCCTTGGCGTCGGTCTCGCGCACGAGGCGATAGAGGCGCTGCTGCTCCAGCGGCATGGCCGCCCAGGCCTCGAACCCGTGGCCGTCGGTTGGCAGCACCTGGATCGAGGAGACGATCAGGCGCAGGTCGGCGGGATCCTGAAGCCGGTTTTCGAGCCAGGTCCACTGGTCGTTGCCGAGCATGTCCTGTTCGGGATCGGCGGAGGGAATGTAGCGTTCCTTGCCCTTCTTGCCCCATTCGTCGGTTGGCGTCAGCGCCGAGCGGAAGAAGCGGGTATCGAGCATGATGATCTGTGTACGCTGGCCTTCGGGGCCGAAGGTGCGGGCATAATAGGTGCCGGGATAGGCGCCGACATCCTCGTTCTCGAGGCCCCAGAAACGCTCGTGGATGCGCTCGGCGAGGCGGCGGAACGGGAAATCCCGGCCGGCATCGTTGGCGCCGTAATCATGATCGTCCCAGGCCACCATCATCGGGAACTTCGCCCGCACGGCCTTGAAGTCCTCACGTGCGGCAAGGTCGGCATAGCTGGCGCGGAGCTCGTTCAGTTCGGGCTGGTTGTTGACGTAAGCCGGGCCATCGCGGTCACCGTAGACATTGTCGCCTATCATCAGGAAGAGGTCCGCGCTTTCGGCAGCGACCGCGCGCAGCGATGCGCTGCCTGGCTTCTCTTCATCCAGGCAGGAGCCGACGAGGATGCGGGTCAGCGGCTTGCCGGCCTCCGGCAGCGCGAGCCCGGCCGGCGCGCGCGGATAGAAGTCTTCTGGCAGGGACCGGTAATAGGGCTCAAGCGCTTCATCGGCGCTTTTCGGCGTGAACACGTCGGCGACGAGGGGTATTCCGGCCGGAGACTGGCACGCCGCCAGCACGGACAGGATTGCGAGTGATGTGATCTTTTTCATGTTTGCCTCCTCAGCGCCTGACCGGCCCTGAGGAGACTCCTAGCGGTGTTCTGCGACAGCCGTAAGGCTTCAAACGACGCTCCGGTACGATCACACCGTGAAGAACAAATCCCACATCAGACGGCCCGGGAGGAAGGTGAAGAGCCCGGCGATCACCATACCGCCCGTGAACATGCCAGTCATGTGCCGGGCATGGGCGCGGATCCTGCCGCCGCGGGCGGCGGCGATGCCCATCGGCAGGCCAATCAGGGTCCAGGCTGACAGGGCGTGGATCAGGCTGAGGTAGCTGCCGACCGGACCGAAGAGCATGAACGAGCTGATCGCCGTGGCCGCCATGGCCACCACCCAACCGTACCCGAGGGTCCGGTGCATCAGGTTGCCCTTGACGCCGGCGAGGAGAATGAGGCCGGTGAAGAAGGCGGTGACGGCCGCCAGGACGTGCACCTTGATCATGGCAGGGGCCGTCAGGAACGGACTGGCATCAAGCCGGAACCGGACGGGCGGCATGTCCTTCAATATCACCAGGCTGATGGCCACAAAAACGCTGGCACCGATGGCCAGGTTGATCTTGTTCACATTGCGCGAGCGCCACCCGTTCAGGGAGAAGCGGCGGGCCGGAAAGGCATCGGGCGAAACGGCGGTCATCGGTGTGGACTCCTGGGTTCTTGTGGACAGTTTCTGGACGGTGTCTCGTCCGGCCCGGTCAACATCGCCGCCCCTTCCCGCCTCCGCCACCGGCCCTACGTGTTCGGGCTGGAATCCTTCGCGAAATGCCGTCATTACCGTCCGCGAAGCGTCAAATGCAGGGGTGAATCCGGTGACTTCCCAGTTGCGAAGCCTGCTGCAGAACGCGGCCATCGTCATCGTGCTGGCTGGCGCCTTCACCTGGTTCGGGATCTATGGCGTCACCGGCCCGCTCTGGCTGCGCTTTTCGATGTGGCTGATCACGATCGGCACCGGAACGGCGTCGGCCGCCTTCATCATCCCGTTCATCTTCGGCACCCGCTTCGAGCGCTGGCCGCTGCCAGTGCGGATCGCCGCGGGTGCGGCCCTGATCGCTGTCCCGGTCACCATCTCTCTCTACGCCTACTCCGCGGTGCTGGGGGGCGCGATGTCGTTCGCAGCAGTACCCGTGCAGTACCTCTACGTCTTCGCGGTCTGCGTGATCATGGTGGTGGGGGGGTATGTCCTGTCCCTCGCCTCCCAGAAGCCGGCGGGATCGTCCGATCTGACGGCGCCGGACGCAGCGCGCGCCTTTCTGGCGCGCCTCCCCCTCAAATTCCGGCAAGCCGAACTCCATGCCATCTCTTCAGAAGACCACTACCTGCGTGTGCACACGAGCCTCGGCGAGGAATTGATCCTGATGCGGCTCGCCGACGCGGTCCGCGAACTGGACGGCGGCGGCGGGCTGCAGGTGCACCGGTCCTGGTGGGTCGCGAAAGCGGCGGTGCGGGATGTGAAACGGCAGGGCGGCAAGGTCTCGCTGGTGCTGCCGTCCGGCAAGGAGGCGCCCGTGTCGCGCACCTTCACGGCCGAGGTGAAAGCCGCCGGCCTGCTTTAGGTAATCTGCACCGAGGAAGCCGCGCTGGCCGGGCTGAGCAACTGTCTGACGAATTCGACATGGCTGCGCAGGCGGTAGAGGTCGTCATTGTAGGAAAGCGGCACATCCAGCTTGCCGATATCGGCTTGCAGTCGTTCCAGCCGGCTGATGACCGATTTGCGCGGCTCGCCCGGCGGCGTGGCCCTGCCCTCTTCCTCGAGCGCGCGCAGATCCCTGTACCAGATGTAAATCCGGCGGCGGACGCGCCAGCGGTAGATCGGCGGGGCGGCGCGCACCAGCGGGAAGGCCAGGGTCAGCAGCGGAATGGCGAGCACCCAGGCCCGGTCCAGGAAGTTGGCTACGCTGAACGGAAAGTACCGTCTGAGAAAGGACGGCCCGTCGCGGTAAAAGCGGGTGGTCTGCTTGCTGACCGGCAGGTCGGTACTGTTGGCGTTCGGGAACCGGCCGGCGGGCGAAAACAGGCTCTTGTCCGAGTGGATCGCCAGCGCGGCGTCGAGCAGGACGGCTTCGATGGCGGGGTGAACGTCATCGCGCACCACAAGCTGCGAGACGGCTGCGATGAGCGGAACGTCGCGTTCCGGAATGTCGGCGCCGATGTCGGCGACCCCGCGCAGGAGGATCACCGAGGACAATCCCTCCTCGCGCCGAGCAATCGCTTCGGCCCGGTCAAACGGCAGTAGCCGGATGCCCTCGGCGTGCAGCAGCGCCTGGATATAGGCCGCGCCCGGCGAGGCCGCGAAGGCGGCCGCGTCAATGTCTCCGGCGCGCAGGGCGGCTTCCGCCTCGCGGGTCGACATCGCCAGCCGGGCGCCGTTGGTCCAGTCGCCGCCATACGCGCGCTGCAGGGACGTTGCGAGGGCGCGCGTGCCGGAGCCTTCCGGGCCGATCGAGACGCGCAGGTCCTTCAGATCGCCGAAATCGGTGGCCGGGACGCCCTCACGGACGAACACCCAGAACGGTTCCTCGAACAGGCCGCCGAGGGAGCGCAGCGTCTTTTCCTCGGAA
The DNA here is from genome assembly GCA_038249555.1 of Caulobacterales bacterium. GTDB lineage: Bacteria > Pseudomonadota > Alphaproteobacteria > Caulobacterales > Hyphomonadaceae > Hyphomonas. The sequence goes on along the minus strand of JBBSDJ010000019.1, from coordinate 22,068 downwards.
ACGCCAGTCAGGCCGCCCTGCACCAGCGCGACATCGATGAAATCCTCTTCAAGCAGGCGCAGATTGTCGATCGAGCCAGCGGTATCGACCAGTTCGACGTCCACGCCCTGCTCGGCGAGCAGGCGCTGGTAGCGTTGGGCATAGGCGTGATAGGCGCCGCCCGGTGCGCCGGCGCCGAAGCGGATGGTCTTCGGCGGCGCCGGATCCATCAGGAACAAGGCAATCACGAAGCCCAGGATGGCGACGGCGATCACCGGTCCGTAAATGCGCCACATAGCCCCGCCCCGCATGGCACATGCCTCCTGTTTCAGTCCCTTCCTTAAAGGGCCTCGCCCCCGGACGGCAACCGCTGCAAAAAAATGCACGCGGAGTGATCCAGTTTCGCCCCGCCGCGTAGCAAGTGCATGATGAAGCAGGCAGCCGGCCTTCGGGCACGCGCCACTTGTGCATCTACGGGCCCCGGTTTTCCTCCCCCTGACCGCCGGGGCCCACCCCTCCGCCTTGAAGGAAGAGCGTCAGGCCTTGTGGTAGGGCGTGCCGGCCAGGATCGTCATGGCGCGGTAGATCTGCTCGGTCAGCATCGCGCGAACCAGGCGGTGCGGCCAGGTCTGCGCGCCGAAGGCCAGCGCCTTGGGAACGAGGCGGCGGACTTCGGGTGAGAAGCCTTCTGCGCCGCCGATGAAGAAGACCGTGTCGCGCAGGCCTTCGTCGCGCCAAAGGGCGAGGTGGCGGGCGAGTTCGGTGGAGGTGAGGTTTTCGCCCGCTTCATCGAGGCGCAGGCATTTGGCGCCGTCCGGTATGCGGGAGATCAGGCGCGCGCCTTCGGCATCGAGGCCGCCGCCGCTGGCGACTTCATGTTCTTCGAGGGCGCGGAAACCGAGCTGGCGGGCGAGCGGCTGGGTGCGGGCCAGATAGTCATCGGTCAGGCTGCGTTCGGGGCCGTCTTTCAGGCGCCCCACCCCGACAATCTGCAGCCGCATGGATCAGGAGGAGGCGCGCTGCGCCCGGTGAGCCGAAGTGTCCGACATCCAGATTTTTTCGAGATTGTAGAATTCGCGCACTTCAGGACGGAAGAGGTGGACAATCACGTCTCCGGTATCGATCAGCACCCAGTCGGCATTGGCCATGCCTTCGACGCTGGCCGGACGGCCGGTCAGGCGTTTGGCCTCCTGCGCGACGTGTTCGGCAAGCGCCGCCACGTGCCGTCCGGAACGGCCCGAAGCGATGATCATGAAATCGGCGAGAGAGGATTTGCCCTGAAGCTCAATGAAGGCAAGGTCTTCAGCCTTGTCGTCTTCGAGGACTTTCGAGAGGGCCTCGGCCAGCACCTTGATGTCGGCGAGCGAGACGTTTTTGGGGGGCTCAACCCGGGATTTGGCGGATGACAGGGCAAGGGCTCCTTTTGGGACTGTGACCAAATCCTAACACGCGCAGCCTCCCGCAACCAGCAAAAACGCGCAGATGAGCCCAGGCGCGCCAATCGTTCATAAGCTATACAGGGTTTCATTTGGAGAATGCCCCCGTTTAGCCCTATCCTCCGCTTAATGAAGTTTCCTCCACCGTGACTTCTAGGACATCCCCTCATGCGTAACGTTCTCGTGCTGCCTTGCCTGCTCGCCACCCTCGCCTTGCCCGGGTGTGCCGCCGCCGTAATCGGGACGGCCGGCGCGGTTGGCCTGACTTCCGTGCAGGAAAAGACGATGGGCGAGGCACTCGACGATGCCACCGCCTCCAACGAGATCAAAGCGAAGCTGCTGAACGAGAGCGGGGCCCGGTTTGCGGAGGTGGATGTCGAGGTGGCCAACGGCCTCGTGCTTCTGTCCGGCCGGGTGAACGAGCCGGAAGACCGCACCTTTGCGGAAGGCATCGCCTGGAGTTCGTCGCGCACTGTGGACGTAGCGAATGAAGTGCGGATCGAGCCGCCGGGCGGGTTCATGTCGAACGTCTCGGACGAGATCATCACTGGCCGGGTGCGCGCGCGCCTGATCGGCTCCAGCAAGGTCAAAAGCGTCAACTTCAATATCGAGACCTATGGCGGCGTCGTCTACCTGATGGGCATCGCCCGGGACACCGAAGAACTGCGCGCGGCGGCCGAAGAGGCCAGCGTTGTCGGCGGCGTCGCTCAGGTCGTCTCGTATGTCCGCATCCGGGACGCGTCCGGACGGCCGGCTGCGCCGATCACGACCGAAGCGCCCCCGCCCCCCACTTATCAACCGGCCCCCGACGCGTCATATACGACCGAGCCGCTGAGCGAACTTCACGGCGCCAATTACGAACCAGGAAGCCGCTGAGACCGCGCGCCTTCCGTAACAACGGGGGCGATACACCGCGTGACACTGCGCATAGCCATTCAGATGGATCCGCTGGAGCGGGTCCATATCGACGGTGACACGAGCTTTGCGCTCGCCGAGACGGCGCAGGCGCGCGGGTATGGGTTGTTCGTCTATGGCCCGGGCGACCTCGCCTGGACCGAAGGCCGCGTGACGGCCCGGGCCCGCCCGGCCCGCGTGCAGCGGGTGCGCGAAACACCAGGCCTGTTCGGCGAGCCAGTCACGCTGGACCTCAAGGAGGACGTCGACGTCATCCTGATGCGCCAGGATCCGCCCTTCGACATGGGCTACATCACCGCCTGCCACCTGCTGGAGGAAGTCTCCGGCGAGACGCTGGTGCTGAACGATCCGGCCGGCGTGCGCTCCAGCCCCGAGAAGATCTTTCCGCTGATGTTCCCGGACATCATGCCGCCGACGCTGGTGACGCGCGACCGTGCAGTGATCGATGCCTTCCGGGCGAAGCATCACGACATCATCGTCAAGCCGCTCTACGGGCATGGCGGCGCAGGCGTCTTCCGGCTGACCGAAGCCGATTCCAATCTGGACTCGTTGCTGGAACTATTCCTCGGCCGGTCGGGTGAACCGGTGATGGTGCAAGCCTTCCTGCCGGCGGTGTCCGAAGGCGACAAGCGGGTGATCCTGATCGACGGTGAGCCGGTGGGCGCGATCAACCGCCGGCCCAAGGCCGGACAGGTACGCTCCAACCTCGTGGTCGGCGGCACGGCCGAAGCGACCGAGCTGTCCTCTGCCGACAAGCTTATCTGCGCGCGCATCGGCCCGGAACTGAAACGCCGCGGCCTGGTGCTGACCGGGATCGATGTGATCGGCGGGCGGCTGACCGAGGTGAACGTTACCTCGCCCACCGGACTTCAGGCGCTGAAGCGGCTGTCGGGCATTGATGCAACTGCCAAATTCTGGGACGTTGTGGAAACGAAGCTTGCGGCAAGGTCGCTGGAGCGTCATGCTTGAGGAATGTGGATGAAACCGATCACTGCCCTTCTCCTGTTGTCGCTCGCCGGTGTCGGCGCCGGCTGCTCCCTCACAACGCCGACGGCAACCGCTGAAGCGGCGCCGGCTGAAGCCGCCCCTGCTGCAGAGGTCACCCAGACCGCCGAAGTGCAGGGCACGCTGAACCTCAACATCGGCCGGACGAATGACGCGCCCGGCGGGCTGAGGATCGGGGCCAGCCAATCCAGCAGCGCGGGCGGCCTGATCATCGGGCCCGCCGGCGCGGGCGGCGATTTCGAGGATGTTGAAGGTCTCGGAATCGATCTGGAAGACGCTCCCGAAACCTTGCTCCAGCCGGAACCGGCCTCTGACGAAGACGAAATCGTTCGGCTTCCTCCGGAAAACTGACCGGTCAGCCTGCGAGGCTTTCTTCTTTCATCCAGTCTGAGCAGACCTTGACGGCCGCCGGCAGCAAGTCTGGCCGCTCGATGTAGTAATGATCCGCCCCCTGAATGTCGCGGTAGGCCTTGCGGGCATGGCCAACGGCGTCGAACAGGCGCCGCGCATGGCTCGGAGTGCAGGCAAGGTCGGCGGTATTGTTGATCACCAGGACGGGGCACGAAATCCGCGCGGCATTGCCGAGCCCGTCCGCGTTGGTCGTGTCATACCCCCATTGCGAGAGCCAGGAACGCAGCGTGCTGAAGCGGGCGAGTCCCACCGGCCCATCGTTCGCGATCCGCGGCTCGCCCAGATAGCAGGTATAGGGCCGGCGGTCTGAGGGCTCCTGCGTGGGGTCTGCCCAGCAGACGCTCGCCATTGTTCCGTGTACGGTAAAGGCGCGCTCCGCATTGTCTTCGCCGCGCCGGCGAAGGTCTGCGAGGGTCTCCTGCACCCAGGCGGTGATGCGGCGGTTGCGGGCAACCTGCGCCGCGCGGAAGCGAGCGACGAACGCCTCCGTATAGGGAGGCTGCGCCGGACAGGCAGGATCGTAGATGTTCAGAGCCGGATCGCGCTCGAATGGACGCGCTTCGTCGGTGACTGACGGGTCCATCCATTCGGTCAGTGTAATCGCGCGGCTTACATGTGCAGCGAGCAGCATGATGCCGTCGGCAGGCGGCAGGGTCTTTTTTGTCAGGTCATAGGCATCGCCGGCCGGTGTATGCGTGATCGTGGGCCGTTCGGCCTGGTCCTGATAGAAAAGCGACAACGAACCGCCGCCGGACCAGCCACCGAGGATGACGCGCTTGTAGCCAAGTCGTGTGCGGGCGTGCTCGATGCAGGCGCCGAAATCGGCGGCGCATTTTTCCATGATCAGGGCGGTGTCGTTCCCGCGGTAACGGGTGTTGGCGTAGATGACGTGCTGCCCGGCGCGGGCGAGTGCAGAGACAAGCGGCAGGAAGGCGCCGCCGCCAATCGGGTGGGAGAAGATGACGACGCTCTCTGCGGATGTGCCGGCCGGATAGATGCGCATGCATTCGACGGCGATATTGTCCCCTGCCCCGCCATACACGTCCTTGAAGCTCGACGGATCCTTGTGGATCACGAGATAGGGTTCCCGGACGATTTCCGTTGCGCCAGCCATGATGCGTGCCTCCTTGCCCCTTTTGGTTATGGGGTGCACATTATGCGCGAGAACGGCCCTGTCCATGTGGCCGCAGGGTCAAGGGAGGAGAACGCCATGATCAAGGCGAACGGGATTCACCATATTGCGATCATGGCCGCGGACATCCGCGAGCATATCGCCTTCTTTTCGGACGTGATGGGCTTCCAGCTCTCCGCCCTGTTCGACATGCACGGTGTGCCGGGCGGCGTGCACGCCTTCCTGCACATGGATGACCATTCCTATTTCTCGGTCGTGCAGCTGCCGGCCGTGAAAGATATCCCGATCCAGCTGGGCGTGACGCATGCCGGCACCGGCGCGGGCCCGTCCGCCCCCGGAACGATGCAGCACCTCGCCTTCCGGGTCGATACTCTGGACGACCTGCTGGCGATCCGCGACCGGATCCGCACCAAGGGCGTCAACGTGATCGGCCCGATGGACCATGCGATGTGCCATTCGATCTATTTTGCCGGTCCGGACAACATGACCCTGGAAGTCGCCTGCTCAACCGTGCCGATTGATCCCCGGGCCTGGATTGATCCGTCGGTGGTCGAGAAGGTCGGCATCACGCCGACAGAGCTGAAGACCTTTACGCATCCGGACACCTACGCGGGCGAAGGCGGCGCGGTGAAACAGCCGCCCTATGATCCTGCCAAGCCGCATCAGGCCTACCCGGAAGCGATATACAAGGCGATGATTGCGGCGCCCGATGACCTCATCCTGAAGTCGACCAAGTTCGAGCCGCCGGTCAAGGTTACCGCCTGACGCGGCGGCGCAGAAACGCCGCGCGAATACACGCAGCAGTCGAATCTGGCCTGCAGATTGCATTGTCTATTGGTGGACAAATCTGACGTTCTGGAGGCTGCCTTGGCAACCCGTGAAGATACGTCGCCCGCGCATGAAGCGCGCAAGCCGACCGATGCCGACCGGTTCGTCGGCCAGCGCCTGCGCCAGGGACGCCGGGAGCTTGGGCTGACGCAGGAAGCGCTGGCTGCGCTGCTTTGCGTGACCTTCCAGCAGATCCAGAAGTATGAAGCGGGACATAGCCGCATGTCCGCCGGGCGGCTGCTCGAGATAGCTGTGGCGCTCGGCAAGCCGATCGGCTGGTTCTATGAGCCGTTCGAGATTGCACCCAGCGCGGACGGCGGCCGAGGGCGTGACCTGCAGGCGCATGACCTGAAGCGCGACGCGCGGCGGCTGGTCGAAGAGATCGGCGACATCCCGAGCCTGCAGGCTGCGGTGCGGGTGCTGGAAGCCCTCGCCCTGAACCCGCGCTGAGGCGCCGATCAGGCTTTGCCTTTGCCCAGAATTTTTAGCTCGTAGAGCTTCGCCAAGGCTTCGCGCGGGGTGAGCGCATCGGGATCGAGCGCGTCGAGCGCCGCGAGCACAGCGGCAGCTTCGGGCGGGACGTCCGTTTCCACCTCAGCTGGCGCGGCGGCGAACAGCGGCAGGCTTTCGGCGGCGGACGGGCTCGCTTCAAGTTGTTTCAGGATTTGCGCAGCGCGGCTGACGGCGCTGCGCGGCAAGCCCGCGAGGCGGGCGACCTGCACACCGTAGGAACGGTCGGCGGGGCCGGGCTGGACCTCGTGCAGGAAGATCAGGTCCTGCTTCCATTCGCGCGCCTTGAGGCTGGCATTTGCCGCCCCCGGGAGTTCAGCGGCGAGCGCGGTGAGTTCGTGATAGTGCGTGGCGAAGATGGCGCGGCAGCGTGTCTGTTCGTGCAGGTGCTCGACAGCGGCCCAGGCGATGGCGAGGCCGTCCCAGGTGGCCGTGCCGCGGCCGACTTCATCGAGGATGACGAAGCTTTCGGCGGTCGCCTGGTTCAGGATCGCGGCGGTTTCGACCATCTCAACCATGAAGGTGGAGCGCCCGCGCGAGAGATCGTCCGAGGCGCCGACACGGGAAAAGACACGGTCGGCTAGGCCGAGGCGCAATGAGGCGGCGGGCACGAAGCAGCCCGCCTGCGCGAGAATGACTGCGAGGGCTGCCTGGCGCAGGTAGGTCGACTTGCCCGCCATGTTCGGCCCGGTGACAAGCAGGAAGCGGGGCGCGGCTTTTCCGGCGGCATCGAGGGTCAGGTCATTGGCCGTGAAGCCCTTCCCGTCGCGGCGCAGGGCGGATTCGACCACCGGGTGGCGCAGGCCTTTCGCTTCGAACACCGGCGAGGGCTCTATGACCGGACGCACCGCGCCGGTTTCGTCTGCCCAGACCGCGTTGCCCGCGGCCACATCTATGTCTGCAATGGCAGCAGCAACGCGCGCGAGCGTTTCGCTCTCGGCGGAGACCCGCGCGCAGAAAGCCTCGAACAGCGCGATCTCGATCGCCCTCGATTCTTCTTCGGCGCGGCTGATACGGCCGGCGAGTTCGGCCAGCTCGGTCGTCGAGAAACGCACCGCGCCTGACATCGTCTGGCGGTGGATGAAGGCGTTTGCGAGAGGCGGCTTCAGCATCGGATCGGCAAGGCGCGCGGGGACTTCGATGAAATAGCCGAGCACGTTGTTGAACTTGATCTTCAGCGCATTGATACCGGTGGCCTCAGCATAGCGGCCCTGCATCTCGGCGATCACGCGGCGGCTGTCCTCGCGCAGGCTGCGGACCTCATCGAGCGCCTTGTCCCAACCGGGCGCAATGAAACCGCCCTCTCGCGCAAGCATGGGCGGGGTGTCGACCAGCGCAGCCGAAAGTTCGGAAGCGAGTGCGCGCAGGCCGGTCAGATCGCCGAGACCGAGAATGCGGGCTGCGGCATCCAGAGGTGAGGGCAATGTCGCGCCAGACGCCTGCAGGATCGCGGCGCACTGTTGGCCAGAGCCCAGCGCGCGAGCGAGCGCCTGAAGATCGCGCGGGCCGCCCCGGCCGAGGGCGAGGCGCATGCAGGCGCGCTCCAGATCCGGCGCGGATTTGAGCGCCGCGCGAGCATCGCCGAGGGCGCTGCGTTCGGCCGCGAAGAAACTGACGGCGTCGTAGCGCGCCTCGATTTCGGACCGGTCCCGCGACGGGCGGGCGAGCTGCGCGGCCAGCAGGCGCGCGCCGGGGGCGGTGACGGTGCGGTCGATCGCGGCGAGCAGCGTGCCTTCGCGGCCGCGGGCGTAGGACCGGTCGATCTCAAGGCTGGCGCGGGTGGCGGGGTCGATCAGCAGCGTGCCGCCTGGCACGCCGCGCTTCGGCACGGCAAGGCGCGCGGGGCGGCCGGCCTGGGTCAGCTTCACATAGTCGAGCAGCAGGCCGGCGGCGGCAAGTTCGGCCTTGGAAAAATCGCCAAGCCCGTCGAGGGCGGCGATGCCGAAGGCTTCCTTCAGGAGCGCTTCGCCGGTCTTGGGCGTGCCGGTGCGGGCGGGGCGTTCGGTGACCGGCGCCGACGTCATTTCGCGAAGGCCAGCGAGCGCGGGACGGTCCCGGTCGGCCTCCGAGATGACCAGTTCGCTGAGCGGCCAGGCGAGCAGGGCGTCCGCGATGCGCGCGGGCTCCAGCGCCGTAAGCTCAAACAGGCCGGTCGAGACATCGCACACAGCGAGCGCGGCCTCGCCCTGGCCCGAGAAGGCGAGAGCAGCAAGCGCCTGGCCCTGCCGTGCGGGCAGCAAGGTCTCCTCCGTCAGCGTGCCCGGCGTGACGACGCGCACGATTTCCCGGCGCACGATGGACTTCGAGCCGCGCTTTTTGGCTTCTGCCGGGCTCTCGGTCTGCTCGCAGACGGCGACGCGGCAGCCGGCCTTGATCAGGCGGGCGAGGTAACCTTCCGCTGCGTGATAGGGCACGCCGGCCATCGGGATCGGCGCGCCGTCATGTTCGCCGCGTGAGGTGAGCGTGATATCGAGGACGCGCGAGGCGGTGACGGCGTCCTCAAAGAAAAGCTCGTAGAAGTCGCCCATCCGGAAGAACAGGAGCGCATCCGGCTGCGCCGCCTTGATCGACAGGTACTGCGCCATGAACGGCGTCGGCTCGGACGCGGTAGCGGCTGCAGGGGATTTCGGGGCGGTGTCCGGCATGGGGCGGCACGCTAGCCGTTGCGGGAGGGATTCGCAAAGCCGGGCGGCTGTAACTGTGCGGATTTGGCTGTTGGCAGGCCGGTCGCAGCGGCCTAGACGAGGAACCATCCCAATCGAAACGATACAGAGCCCACATGACCACGCAGCGTCCGAGCTTCACTGACCAGGAAGCCCTCGATTTCCACTCGCACCCGACCGCGGGCAAGATCTCGATGATCCCGACCAAGCCGATGAGCACGCAGCGCGACCTGTCGCTGGCCTACAGCCCCGGCGTGGCCATTCCGGTTCTGGCGATCGCCGGAAACGAAGACCTGGCCTACGACTATACGTCCAAAGGCAACCTTGTGGCGGTGATCTCCAATGGCACGGCCATTCTCGGTCTCGGCAATCTCGGTCCGATGGCCTCGAAGCCGGTGATGGAGGGCAAGGCCGTCCTGTTCAAACGGTTCGCGGATATCGACAGTTTCGATATCGAAGTGAACACGACGGACGCAGAAGACTTCATCCGTACCGTGCGCAATATCGGCGCGACCTGGGGCGGCATCAACCTCGAGGACATCTCGGCGCCCGATTGCTTCATCATCGAGAGCCGCCTGCGCGAAGAACTCGACATTCCGGTGTTCCATGACGACCAGCATGGCACCGCGATCATCGCGGCCGCCGGCCTGATCAACGCCTGCCACATCACCGGACGCAAGCTGTCCGACGTCAAGGTTGCCGTCTCCGGCGCGGGCGCAGCGGGCCTCTCGGTCGCCGGCCTCATTCGCCATCTCGGCGTTAAGGGCGAGAATATCCTGCTCTGCGATACCGCAGGCGTGGTCTATGAAGGCCGCACGCAGAAGATGGACCAGTTCAAGTCTGCCTTTGCGGTCAAGACCAAGAAACGGACGCTTTCCGAAGCTATGGACGGCGCGGATGTCTTCCTCGGCTTGTCGGTCAAGGGCGCGGTGACCAAGGACATGGTCAAATCCATGGCAAAGAACCCGATCATCTTCGCAATGGCCAACCCCGATCCCGAAATCACCCCAGAAGATATCAAATCTGTGCGTGACGACGCAATCATTGCCACCGGACGTTCGGACTATCCCAACCAGGTCAACAACGTTCTCGGCTTTCCCTACATCTTTCGCGGCGCGCTGGATGTCCGTGCCCGGAGCATCAATGAAGAGATGAAGGTCGCCGCCGCGCGCGCGCTGGCCGAACTGGCACGAGAAGACGTGCCGGATGAAGTCGCTGCTGCCTATCACGGGGCCCGTCCGACCTTCGGCCGGGAGTACATCATCCCTACGCCGTTCGATCCGCGCCTGATCAGTTTTGTTCCCCCGCTGGTCGCGCAGGCGGCGATGGATACCGGCGTTGCCCGCAAGCCGATCACGGACATGGAAGCCTACCGCAAGAGCCTTGTGCGCCGGGCAGATCCGTCCGCAGGCTTCCTGCAGGGTGTCCAGGCGAAGTGCCGCGACCTGCAGCGCCGGATCGTGTTTGCAGAAGGCGAAGAGCCCGCGGTGGTACGCGCCGCCTGGAGTTTCAAAAACCAGGGGCTTGGCCATCCGATCCTGATCGGCCGCGAAGCTCAGGTCGAGGCAACGATGGAACAGATGGGCGTGCCGGCCGGCGCGCTCGACATCATCAACGCGCGCCTGTCTGACAACAACCCGGCCTATGTGGACATGCTGTATGAGCGGCTGCAGCGCAAAGGCTATCTGAAGCGCGACGTGCAGCGTCTCGTGAACCAGGATCGCAACGTGTTCGGCTGCTGCATGCTGAAGAATGGTGATGCCGACGGCATGGTCACCGGCGTGACGCGGGCCTACGACGCGGCGCTGAAGGATGCGCTGCTGGTGCTCGACCCGATCCCCGGACAGGCCGTGATCGGGATGTCCATGGTGATCAACATGGGCAAGACAATCTTCATTTCAGACACGAGCGTCAACGAACTGCCGGATGGGCGAACGCTGGCCAACATCTCGCTTGAGGCCGTACGCAGCGTGCGCAGCCTCGGCTTCACGCCGCGGGTTGCGTTCCTGTCCTACTCGACCTTCGGCAACCCGATGGGCGAACGTGCCGACAAGGTACGCGATGCGGTCGCGATCCTCGACAAGACACAGGGCATCGACTTCGAATACGAAGGCGACATGAATGCCGACGTGGCCCTTAATCCTAACCACAAGCTGCTCTACCCGTTCTCGCGCCTCACCGGGCCAGCTAACGTGCTGGTCATGCCGGCAATCCATTCGGCCTCGATTGCGACCAACCTGCTGGAGCAGATGAGCCGCGCCGTCGTGATTGGCCCGATGCTGCTGGGGCTCGAGAAGCCGGTGCAGATCGCATCACTCGGTGCAACGGTCGGCGATATCGTGGACCTTGCCACGCTGGCCGCGTTCGACATCGACCAGGTGCACAGCGCCTGAGGACTTATTCCGCAGGCAAAGGTTTAGCCGGAACCATGCGGGACTGCCGGAACCATTCGAAGGCGGACAGGGCGACGGCAATGCCGCCGAGCCAGAAGGTCAGGATGAAGACGCTGTAATAGCCCTGCGACTCGATCATGGCGCCGAGCCAGGGGCGGCCCAGCGTGCCGATCAGCATGGTGAGCGAGGCGAGCAGGGCGTATTGGACGGCGGCAAAGCGCGGATTCACGACGGACGTGAGATAGGCGACGACCGCAACGCTGGCGAAACCGCCAGCGAGGTTTTCGCCGGCAATCGCGATCATCAGGCGCGCCATGCGCTCGCCCGCTTCGGCGCCCTGCCCTTCCGGCGAAATCTGCGCGGCCCAGCCGGCGAAGGTGCGGAACGGATCGGCGAGCCGTGTCCACTCAAGGAAGGCATCAATGGCGAAGCCGCCCCGCGAGAGGTCTGCGAACAGAAGATTGGTCGCAGCCGCCAGCACGGCGCCTGCGACAAGGACAGGCATGCGGCCGGCGAAGCTGATGACGACGGCGCCAAGCGCAGCGCCGGCGACGGTCATCAGTACACCGAAGAACTTGGACGCCACGGCAACGTCCGCCATCGTGTGGTGCAGCGCCCCGAAACGGTCGTCCAGATAGAACGGATAGGCGAACGAGCCCCAGACGGAATCGGTGAACCGGTAAGTCAGCGCCAGCAGTAGCACCAGCAGCGCGCCCCAGCGCAGGCGGCCGATCAGGTCCATCAGCGGATCGAAGATTGACCGGAAAACAGCGCGGGTGATGCGCGCCGCACGCTTCTCGCCGGTGGGGCCGTCGATGATTTCGGCGGGTTCGCGCCCATGGCGCATGAGGAGGATCAGCGCCCCGGCGGCCGGCATCAGTACGGTCAGGAACACGATCCACGGGCCTTGCTCTGTGACGAAGGCGCCGCCTTTAGGTGGGGGGACCTGCGTGAACGAGGCGATCACGAAGCTCGCGATCATCAGGAACGCGGCTATCCAGCCCGCCGCCACCAGCAGGGTCGCGAAGGTGCGCTCCCGCTCGGGTATGCCCGCCTGGAAGGTGAGCCGCTTGCTGCCCGGGCCGGTTTCGATCTCCGGCTCCGGCGCGAGCAGCGTGCCGGCGATGGACAGGACCATCATCGCGGCGATCATCACGTAGACCACGACCCAGCCGAAATAGCCCGCCAGAAGCAGCGCGAGGAAGCCCGTAATGAAGCCGGCAATCCGGTAGCCGAACTGGTAAAGTGCGGCCATCAGGTCCTTGTCTTCTTCGGACCGCGCCACTTCGATGCGCCAGGCATCAAGCACGATGTCATGCGTCGCCGAGAACAGGGCTGCGAACAGGGCGATGACGGCGACCAGGCCGATGTTCTCGCCGGGGCTTGAGAAGGCGAGAAGGAAGAGGAGGCCGGCAATCGGCAGCTGCAAGCTGAGCAGCCAGGTGCGGCGCGGCCCCAGGAACGGGAAGGGATGGTGCGCGGTCTGGAAGGCCGGCGACCAGAGGAACTTGAACGCGTAGCCGATGGTGACGATCGACAGTACACCGATGGTCGAGGGTGAGACACCTTCGGTGGTCAGCCATGCATTCAGCGTGCCGAGCACGGCGCCGTAAGGCAGGCCGGCGGACAGGGCGAGAAGGAACATGGCCGCCATGCGCCGGTCGCGCATCGCCCGCAGCGCGCGGACGAAACGCGGCGGGGTCTTTTCCGGAACCGGGATCACCGCGGCGTCCGTCATGCAGCGCCTGTCAGGCGGCCCGCGCCGGCGGTCCATTGCAGCGCGAGCGAGCGCAGGGCCTGCGCGTCGAGGGGCTTGGCGGCAACGCCGCTGGCGCCGCTGTCGCGGGCGCGCCGTTCGATGTCCGGATTGATTTCCGCCGACACGGCGATGATCGGCGCGGTGAACCCGCCTGCCCGCAGCCGCCGCATCGCTTCGAACCCGTCCATAACCGGCATTCTCAAATCCATCAGTACAAGTTCCGGGGCCATCCGCGCCGCAGCCTCGAGCGCTTCGCTTCCGGTTGCGGCCACAGTGACGGTAAATCCGGCTGATTCCAAGGCGCGGCGTGCAATCAGCGCGTTTACAGGATTGTCATCCGCGATCAGCACGCGACCGCCGCCAGCCTCTGTCTCCGGCTCTTCCGCAACGAGGCGGCCCGTGCGCGCGAGGTGGATTCGCTCGGCAATCGACGACATGCGAAGCGGGCGCACCAGCCAGCCCCGGCAGCCCAGTTGGCGGAAACGGCCAATGGCGCCGCGGTCTTCCGGACGCAGGACAACCAGCGCGGGCGCTTTGCGCGCAAGGGCGGCCACCATGGCTTCGGGCAGGTCTGCGCCGACGAGCAGTACATCGATCCCCTCCGGGACCTGGCCGGTCGACAGGTCGATCTGGAAGGCGCCTGTTTCGAGGCCGGACATCGCGGCCGCAAGCGCCAGGGTTGTGGCAGGTGGCAGACCCGCGAGCCCGATCCGGCCGCCGAGCCGGGTCGCGTCATGCAGCGGCAGGGCATCTGCCAGGCGCAGGGGAATGTTGACGGAAAAGGTCGCCCCTTCCCCAAGTCGCGAAGCGATGGTGACGCTGCCGCCGAGCAGGTCTGCCAGTCGCTTGACGATTGCAAGGCCGAGGCCGACGCCGCCATCGCGGTAGGCATCTCCGGACGCAGACTGGCGGAAGGCCTCGAACAGGCGCGCCTGGTCTTCCTCGGCAATGCCGGGACCCGTATCGCGTACATGCAGGGCAAGCCCGGTCGCTAGTGGCTCGACATCGACAAGGACGGCGCCCTGGCGCGTGAACTTCAGGGCGTTGCCGACGAGATTGAACAGGATCTGGCGCAGCCGGCCCGCATCGCCTGCGTAAATCGGGACAGGCCAATGGACCGCCCGCACGGCAAGGTCGAGCCCGGCCGCGTGGGCACGCGGCGCAAGCAGTTCCGCAACTTCGCGGGCGAGCTGCAGCGGGCAGAAGTTTTCCGTCTCGAGTTCGACCGCAGACGCATCAAGACGTGCATAGTCGAGCACATTGTTCAGCAGGTCGAGCAGGCGTCCGCCGGAGAGGCGGATCGTCTCGGCATATTCGCGCTGGGCAGGTGAAAGTTCGGTTTCAAGCAGCAGCGACACCGTGCCGAGGATGCCGTTCAAGGGCGTGCGGATTTCATGGCTGGCGGTCGCCAGGAAGGCCTGTTCGGGCGAATTGGCATCGGAGGGACTTCGGGGCGGCATTGTCATCCGCGCAGCCTAGTTCGAATGCCTGAGCAGAGCCTTAACCGGACGCTTAGCGTGCAATCATGGACTCAGCGACTCCAGCGGTGCTGTTCGCCGGTCGGTGCCTGTAGCTGAGGGCTTCGGCAACGTGGACGCGGCGCACCGCGCCCGAGCCGTCAAGATCGGCGATCGTGCGGGCAACTTTCAGGACCCGTGAATACACCCCCGCGCCGTGAGGGACAGCTTGGCGGCGGCATCGAACAGGAACGCTGCGCCGGGGCTGTCCGGAAGCGCGAACTGGTCAATTGCGCCGGGCGGCATATCCGCATTGACGAGGCGCCTGCCTTTTGTGCCTGCCTCAAACCGTTCGGCCTGCACTTCGCGCGCGGGCTACGCGTTCGCGCACCCCAGCCGTGCCTTCCGACGGCGCTGGCAGGCTGAGGTCCAACGCCGTGACGGGCAGCGTCTCATGGAACAGGTCGATCCGGTCGAGAAAAGGCCCTGAAATCCGGGCCTGATCGTCCTGCGCGCAGCGGGGGCCGCGTCTGCAGGCAGCGGCGCCGGGCCCTCCCCCAACACCGGCAGGGGTTCATCGCCGAGATCCGCTGGAAGCGCGCAGGATAGCGCACATGCTGGTTGGCGCACGCGTTCCCGGCTTTCCCCACAGCCTTGTCCGGCAATCCGACGACCATGAGGGTAAGCTGCCCGCCCGCGAGATGGACCTGGACATCGACCGGCTGTGCCTCAACGCCGCCGAAAGCAAAAGGGGTGACCCGTGCGACCAAACCCTGCCCTTGTTATCCCGCGCCCTGAGGTTGCCGAGGATCAACACAAGGTAAAGTGCAAATCCAGAACTGATTCATCCGGCTGGGAGATTTTCTTCCACGGCGGCAAGGGCGGCGCGGAGCACTTCCAGCCCAGCGCCCTTGCGCGGCGCCTGTTCAGACAGGATACGCCGCCACTGGCGCGCGCCCGGCTGCCCGGCGAACAGGCCGAGCATATGGCGCGTCATCGAATGCAGGCTGGCACCCTCCGAAAGGCGCGCGGCGATGTAGGGTTCGTAGGCGCGGATGGCCTCCGGCGCAGACACAGACTCAGCCGCACCGAAAAGCCGCGCATCGACGTTGCCGAGCAGTTCAGGCGTCTGATAAGCCGCGCGGCCCAGCATCACGCCGTCAAATGTTCTCAGGTGTTCCGTGCACTGATCGAGGTTGGTTATGCCGCCGTTAAGGATGATCGCAAGATCGGGACGCGCGCGTTTGAGCTGGGCCACAACGCCATAGTCAAGCGGCGGCACCTCGCGGTTCTCCTTCGGGCTGAGGCCCTTAAGCCAAGCGGCCCGCGCATGCACGGTGAACACGGAACATCCGGCCGCCGACACCCTATCGACAAAGGTAAACAGGGTTTCCCGGGCGGGCAGATCGTCGATCGCGATGCGATTCTTGACGGAGACCGGAATGGAGACGGCCCCGCGCATTGCGAAAACGCACTCCGCCACGAGGTCCGGCTCCGCCATCAGGCAGGCGCCGAAAGACCCGGACTGGACTCGGTCGGACGGGCAGCCGCAATTCAGGTTTACCTCGTCATAACCAAAATCTTCCGCAATACGCGCAGCCTCGGCGAGCTTGACAGGGTCTGAGCCGCCGAGCTGCAGAACGACGGGATGCTCCTCCGGGCCATATCCAAGAACGCGTGTCCGGTCACCGTGGATCACGGCATCGGCGGTCACCATTTCCGTCCAAAGGAGCGCCCTTTTCGTCAGTACACGGTGGAAGGCACGGCAATGCCGGTCAGTCCAGTCCATCATCGGGGCTACTGAGAAGCGATAATCCGTCATGCTGACCAGGTTCAGAAGTCCTTGAAGCGTCCGCGTCCAGCACATACAGCCCGCGTTAGGCAAAGGCCAGACTTGCCAGTTCTACCCGTTGAAGATCGGATTAGCGAGGCGCTCTTCAGAGTGGGAGACACGTTTGAGGGCTTCGCGGGCTGCGTGGAGATCGGTGCGCTTCAGATAAAGCGCCGCGTCGGCGGCGCGGATGTCGGCCAGCAGTTTACGCACATGCCCGTTCTCTTCTGACAGGCGGTGGGCTTCGAAACCGTCTTTCAGGGCGTCAATCTCCTGAAACCTGGCTTTCAGAGCCGCGATGCCTGCTTCAATCCTGTCTACGTCGATCTGGAGCGCACGCACACGCTGCTCTGCGCTCTGGCGTTTGAGCGCGACAATCTTCCTCAGCATGTCTCTCTGTTTCGACACCGCCTATCTCGGCCCCTTACCCTTCACGCGGTCGATGAACTGGATGGCGGCGGCTACTGCCGCAAAATGCTCCGGCCGGATTTCCTCGTCGATTTCCACGAGATTGAAGATTGACCGGGTGGCGGGCGGATCGCGGTAGACCGGGATCTTGTGCTCTGCGGCGATCTCGCGGATCTTTGCCGCGATATGGTCTACGCCCTTGGCGACGACGACTGGTGCCTTCTGGCTTTCCGGGTCCCATTTCAGGGCTACGGCATAATGGGTCGGGTTCACCATGATGACCGTTGCCTGCGGCACGTTCTTGAGCATCTGGCCACTGGAGATCTTCTGTGCCCTGAGACGGCGGGTCTGCTTGAACTCCGGATCACCCTCGCTCTGTTTCATCTCCTTCTTCATCTCTTCACGCGACATCTTCAGCTTGTCGAGGTGGAGTTGGCGCTGCAAAGGCAGATCGATCACGGCGAGCGCAACCTGGAAGGCGAGAAAGTAGAAGATCAGCGCAAGGGTCTGATCAAAGGTAAACTGGTAGAAGTCCCCCATCCGCACTTCTGCGCTGGAATAATAGTTCTCGACGAACTGGAACAGGAAGACGGTACCGATGATCCCGGCAAAGAACAGTTTAACGGTATCCTTGAGAAAATCGAAAAGACCATGGGCGTCATACCGCTTCTTGATCGTTTCGGCCGGGGAAATCTTCTTGATGTCGAGTTCGATCTTCTTGAGTGAGAATGTAATCGCCCGCTGCAGGACCAGCGCCGCCAGCACCAGCGCGGCCAGGACCAGGAAAATCGGCAGGAGGTGAAGCAGGATATTCCCGAGCCAGCCCCAGATCGCCTTTCCGCCCGAATTGAAGGCATCCTGAGCAAACACATCGCCATGATAGAGCATCGAGGAAAAATCGTTGAACAGGCTTTCGCCGACAAGAGAATTCAGGACATACGCGGCCGCTATGATCCCGAGAATCAGCGCCAGCGCGTTGGCCTCCTTTGACTGCGGAACGTTACCTTCTTCGCGCGCCTGCCTGAGCCGCTCCTCCGTGGCATCGAACTGCTTGTCACTGCTGTCGGTATCGTCTTGCTCGGCCATGGCCTATCTCACATCCATCCGACGACCTGCAGGGCGCGGTCTTTCCACGCCACCAGAATCCCTGCGACCGACAAGGCCAGAAGCATCGTGCCAGCGCCGACCATGAACGGGGCGCCGACGAACGCCACCATCAGGGACGGCAGCGCCTTGTTGATGAAACCAAGGCAGATGTTGTAAATCAGGTTGATTGCAACAAAAGGCCAGGCCAGCAGCAAGGCAAAGCTGAAGGCGGAAAAGAAACTTTGCGCGAGCATGGGTCCGCTGAGCAGGGTCAGCGCGCCGAGTGGTATGTCCGTATACAGGCGGATAAGCGAAGCGATCACTTCCACATGGAAGTTGGCGGACAGGAGGACGGCAGCTCCGGCCATGGACAGCAAGTTCGACGTGAGTGTCTGCGCCTCGTGTTCGAGCGCCGGCGCAAGGAACTGCGACAGGCCTATAGACTGCGCAATCACCGATCCGGCAATCGTCAGCATCCAGATGGTTACACGCAGCATGACCCCGAGCGCAAAGCCGATGAAGATCTCGGTCAGCAGTAACCCAAACAACTCCTTGATCCCGGTTGGGACCGGCGCGGTAAACTGCCCGGACGTGGTCATGGCCAGCGCTATGCCAATAAGAAGGAAAGCGCGGGCGCGGGTCGGAATGACCTGCTCGCCGACGCCGGGCAGGAAGAAAATGACAAAGGACAGCCGCGCCACCACCGTCATGAACAGCGCAATCCACGCCGTCAGCTCTTCCGGCAACGGAAGACCACCCGCCATCACGCAACGCCGATAATGTACGGCTTGCTTCTGGCGCTGATTTCTTCATAGGCGACAACTGCGTTACGGATGCCCTTGCTGGCCAGAACGGTCTGCAGGAAACGGCGGCGCCGGGACGTAGTCGCCACGGCCGCGACAATTCCTTTCTGGGCCACCTCATTCAGCTTTGCCTGGATCGAATTGATCAGTTCGCCAAAAAGTTCAGGAGGCAGCGCAATGTCCGAGCTTCCGCCTTCGCCATTGACCTCATATTCCGTGAACCGCTGTTCCCAACTCGCGGAGAGCTGGACGAGCGGCAGCCTGCCCTGGTCATCCTGGAGACGGTCGACGATCTGGAAGGCAAGCCGCTGGCGCACCAGCTCCACGATGCGCGGCAAGCTGGGATTCTGGGCTTTCACTTCCGCAATCGTCTCGACGATCAGGAAGAGGTTGCGGATCGAAATACGCTCGGCCAGCAGGAGGCGCAGCACCGACAGAAGGACTTCCGGCGAAACCTTGCCCGGGATGTACTCGTCGAGGAAACGCTGGTTCGCTGCAGCCCGGTCGGTATCGGAGATCCGCGTGACTGCTTCAAGTGTGTCAACCATGACCATCCGGGTAAAGACGAGCGAGAAGTTGGACTGGATAACTTCCAGCATGTGGGTTGCCAGAACTTCCATCGGCTCAACGGTCGGAATCGCGGCAGCCGCGAGTTCCTGCTTTTTGCCGTTCGGCAGCCAGCGGGCAGCCGCTTTGTAGACCGGCTCCCGAACCTTCTCTCCTTGCAGATGCGGCAGCTGGTTGTCTTCGATCAGCGCAAGGACATTGCCCGGGCGAAGGAAGCCGGAGTCGATGCGCACGCCCTGGATACGTATACGATACTCGTTCTTCTTGAGGGTCGGGTTGTCTGTCATCCGGATCGGCGGGAGGACAAATCCGTATTCCTCGGCGATGTAGCGGCGGATCTTGTCGACCCGGCTTTCGAAGCCGTTCTCGCCTACCAGCACCATGTTCACCAGATCAGGCGCGACTTCGAGGTGGATTTCGTCCGAGTAGATTGAATCGCCGATCTTCGCCGGCTTCGGCGGCGGAGTGAGCGCTGTGTCCGATTCGGCAGTCGCCTTCTTCCTTTCATCCTGCCGCAGGAGATAAGCCACAAAGGCAAACCCCGCCGCAGCAGTGATGAACGGAAGGAACGGAAGTCCAGGCAGCACTGCAAAGACGGCGAGGATACCGGCCACAATCAACAGTGCGGTTCCGTTGCCGGCGAGCTGCTTGCCAAGCGCAAGGTCAATCGAGCCCTCTTCCCTGCCCTTGGAGAGCAGGAGCGCGGCTGCGACCGACACGATAACCGCAGGTATCTGGGTGACCAGGCCGTCGCCGACCGTCAGAATGGAATAGTTGCTCAGAGCTTCCACGAAGCTTAACTGGTGCGCCATCACGCCGACGCCGATGCCAGCGAGAAGGTTGATCGCGGTGATTAGTAGGCCCGCAATGGCATCGCCTTTGACGAACTTCGAAGCACCGTCGAGCGAGCCGAGAAAGGCCGCTTCTTCCTGTTCGCGCTGGCGGCGGATCTTTGCTTCCTCGTGTGTGATCGCGCCCACCGCAAGGTCCGAGTCGATCGCCAGCTGCTTGCCCGGCATCGCATCAAGTGCAAAGCGCGCGCCGACTTCCGCCATGCGGCCCGCGCCCTTGGTGATCACCATGAAATTGACAATCATGATCACGCAGAAGACGACGAGGCCGACAAACAGACTGCCGCCCATCACAAACATGGCGAAGCCTTCGATGACTTCGCCGGCCGCATCCGTCCCCGTGTGTCCCTCGCCAATGATGAGTTTGGTTGAGGAGACGTTCAGGGCGAGCCGCAGGATCAAGGTCGCGAGGAGGATGCTTGGGAACGAGGAGAAATCGAGTGGCTTCTCAACAAAAATGACCGTCGTGAAGATCAGGATCGACAGCGCAAAGGAGATCGTCAATCCGACGTCAATAACCCATGCGGGCATCGGCAGGACCATCACCAGAATGATCACCATCAGCCCGATCGCCAGCAGCGAAGTCGGGTTGGTCAGTCCGGAGGCCTTCATTGTTGGCATGGTACAAGTTATCCAGCGATAAGCGGTATGACCCAGTTATTGAAAAGGTCGAGACAGACCTTGGTCATGTAACCAAGCGACAGGAAGAACACGATCAGGACGGCGAAGATCTTCGGAATGAAGGTCAGCGTCATTTCCTGGATGGATGTCAGGGCCTGCAGAAGGCCGATGACAAATCCGACCACCAGAGTGGTTGCGAGAATTGGCAATCCCATCATCGCAGCGCCCCAGAGATGCGCGCGTAGGACTTCGAAGATTTCTGCTTCTGACATCGCGTCAGACCGGCATCCGGAGAAGTTCCTGATAGGCCTCGACCACCTTGTCCCGAATGGTCACGACAGCCGTAAGCATGAGCTCAGCATTGCTCAGTGCCTCGACCATGGCGTGCGGATCGGCGCCGGTGACGGCCGTCTGCATCGCGGTCTGCTCGGCCTGCTGCAGAGCAGCGCGAAAGTCGCCGATACCCTCGGCGACAGGGTTTCCGGCAGCCTCAGGCTTGCTGATCCCGCCCGCCGTATCTACCGCACGGGCGGCGGTGCTAAGCTGTGTGTACGGATTGAATCCCAGGCTCGACATTCAGGTTCTCCTTAGCGGCGCAGGACATCCAGCAGCGAGCGGTACATCGTCCGCGCCTGCTGGAAGGAATTGAGGTTGGCTTCATAAGACCGGTTCGCCTCGCGCATGTCTGCGAGTTCGGTCACCAGCGACACATTTGACATCGTGATGTAGCCCTCGGCGTCGGCCATCGGATGGGACGGATCATACTCCCGCAGGCCTTCGGCCTGATCCAGCCTGACACGCGTCTCCATGAATTGGCCGCCGGTCGTCTGCTGCGGCTCGAGCATCAGGAGCTTGCGCTGGTAGCCCGGCGTGTCTGCATTCGAGATGTTCTCGGACGTGATTCCCATGCGCTTCGACTGAAGCTCCATGCCCATCACGGCCTGCATCATTGTAGCTTTAAGGGAGTTCATGCTGTACCTTCCTAGCCGCGGCGCCCGATGGCCGTGCGGAGCAGGTCCATCGATTTGGTGTAAACGGAGATGGCGAGGCTATGCTGGCCCATCGCTTCGGCCGAATTGAACACTTGCTGCTCAAGGCTGACATTGTTTCCGTTGGGCGACATCGGACCGTCCGAGTTTGTCACCCGGAAGCCCTGCGCCATCGGATCGGCAGCCCCGCTGTTGTTGATACGGGCAAGATAGGCGTCAAATGGTTCGATTTCCTTGGCTTTGAAGCCGGGCTCGTTCGCCCGCGCAATGTTCGTTGCGCTGACGCTCTGCGCCTCAGCCGCGTAGCGGGCCATCGCGCCGTACACTTTGAACAAACTCATGTCGGAAATCATGGCATCTTCACCGTGGTTAACCTTTTGAGAAAATGTTCGGATTAATTGAAGAATAGGTTAACAGCCAAAGG
>JBBSDJ010000018.1:0-32601 GCA_038249555.1 Caulobacterales bacterium | reverse complement strand
CGCACGATCTGTTCGATCCGCTTCAGGACCCGCAGGCCGAGCGGCAGCCAGGAGTAGATGCCGGCGCCGTTCTGGCGGATCATGCCGGTGCGCAGCATCAGCTGGTGCGAGACGATCGAGGCGTCAGCCGGCGCTTCCTTGGAAACGGGCAAAAAATAGTTCGACAGACGCATTCAAAGGTCTCTTTCGGGCTGTTCTGAACCGGCTCACTAGCCGGTCAGGGGCCTATTGCGCAAGCAGGAGGGGGATGAGCAAGGCGGCAAGGGCAGTCACGACAAGAGCCCCGCCGGTCGCCCAGATCACCTTCTTTATCAGCATGGGATTCTTGGGGGCCGCCTCTTCCGTGCCGGGAATCGTCGAGCCGTCTTCCCACTGGCCTTTGACGCCGATTGGGAGGACCGCAAAGAAGCTGATCCACCAGGCCAGAACGAAGACGATGATGCCGCCGGTGAGACTCATCAGTGGTGACCTTTGGGGGTTTCCATCAGTTCCACCAGCACGCCGTTGGAGTTCTTCGGATGGACGAAAATGATCATCGTGCCGTGCGCCCCGATCCGGGGTTTGCCGAGGACGGTTGCGCCGCGCTTTTCCATTTCGGTCACGGCCTGATTTATGTCAGCCACTTCGAAACAGACGTGGTGCTGTCCGCCGGACGGGTTCTTCTTGATGAAGTTGGCGATCGGAGATGCGTCATTCAGCGGCTCAATCAGCTCGATCTGGCTGTTCGGCAGGTTCACGAAACAGACCTTGACGCCCTGCTCCGGCATGTCGAAGGGCGTCGTGATGTCGGTGGCGCCGTAGAGCGTGCGATAGGTCTCGCAGGCTTGCTCGATGCTGGGGACGGCAACGCCGACATGGTTCAGCGGGCCAATCTTGAAATCACTCATGTCGCTTCAGCTCCTCAGGACTATCACTTCGATCAGCGGACGGATGCCAAACTCCGCTTCGCACGCCTTGCGGAGCGCCCGGCCGACAATCTTCTCGACGATTTCGTCATCCATCCGGTCACGCTTCTTGATCCCGTCAAGGGCACGCGCCGCGGCTACATCAAGCGGCTCCAGGCTTTCGTCCGCAATCCGGCCATCGGATTCCGAGAGGCCTTTGACGGCAATGACGGGGCCATCGATCGGCTCGCCGGACGCATCCAGGCATACCGTCGCAAAGATCAGTCCGCTGACGGACAGGCGGCGGCGCTCGATCAGTCCTTCGGCCGCTTCCGGCACAAGACGCGAACCGTCGAGCATGAGCCGCCCGGCGGGCACTTCGTCGATGATTTCCGGCTCGCCCGGCGCCAGCCGGATGAGGCTGCCATTTCGGGGCGTCAGCGCCGACAGGACCTGCAGGGATTTCGCATAGGCGGCATGCTCGACGATGTGCCGCCGCTCGCCATGCACGGGGATCGAAACGCGCGGGCGAACCCACTGATACATGCGCCGTAATTCATCCCGGCACGGATGGCCTGATACGTGGATGGGTTCTTTCACCATGCGGGGCGTGATTATCCGGATCCCCTGCTCCGCCAGCATGTTCTGCATCGCGTAGACCGAGCTTTCGTTGCCCGGGATCAAGCGCGATGAGAAAATGACGGTGTCGTCCGGCCGCAGCGAGACATGACGATGATCGCCGCGGGCGATACGCGACAGGGCGGCATTCGCCTCGCCCTGGCTGCCGGTGCAGAGGTAGAGGATGTTTTCGGGCGGAAGGTAGCCCGCTTCCGACTCGTCAACGAATTCCAGGTTGGGCGGCAGGATGCCAACGGCTTTCGCCGCGCCGGTGATCTTGTGCATGCTCCGCCCGACCAGGCAGACATCCCGGCCGGCTGCGTTCGCAGCTTCGATGATCGATTTGACGCGGGCGACGTTGGACGCAAACGTCGTCACCGCAACCGCACCCGTCTGCTGCGCGATGAGGTCGATGAGGCCCTTGCGGACCGTATCTTCCGATCCGGCCTCGCCGGCCTCGAACACGTTGGTGGAGTCGCACACCATCGCCAGCACGCCGCGGTCACCCAGCGCCGTGAGGCCTTCGATGTCAGTTTTCGCACCAACGAGCGGCTCGGGATCGATCTTCCAGTCGCCTGTGTGCAGGATCATCCCCGCCGGCGTCTCGATGGCCAGCGCGTTGGGCTCTGGAATGGAGTGGGTCAGGGTCATGTAGCGGACGGTAAAGGGGCCAGCCGTAACCGAAGCTTCCAGCGAAATGGTTTTGAGCCGTTTCGTATCGACCCCGCGCTCCTGCATCTTTCCGCGCACCAGCTCGGCGGTAAACGGCGTCGCATAAATCGGCGCCTTGGTTCTGAGTAGCGGGTACAGGAGGCCGATGGCACCGATATGGTCCTCGTGCGCGTGGGTCAGGAACACCGCATCGATATGCTCGCCGACCAGATAGGCCGGGTCCGCGCAGATCAGGTCGATGCCAGGCGTCGTCGCATTGCCGAACGTCACGCCGACATCGACGATGATCCAGCGCCGCGAATGGGCCGGCCCGTAGCCATAGGCATTCAGGTTCATGCCGATTTCGCCGCATCCGCCGAGGGGCAGGAATACGAGTTCGTCTGTCGTCGCAGCGCTATCGGGCATCAGGTCTCAACGGTTCCGTTTCCAGACTTCCAGCAATCCGCGGATCAGGACGTCCTGGTCATAGTGATCGATGGTTTCGCTCGCGCCTTCGAAAAGGGAGGCTACCCCCCCTGTGGCGACGACGGTCATGGGCTGACCATACTCGGCTTTGACGCGCCGCACGAGCCCATCAATCAGTTCGATATAGCCAAGAAAAACACCCGACTCCATCGCCGAAACCGTATCCTTGCCGATCACCTGGGCAGGCTTCTGGATGGCAATCCGGGGAAGCTGGGCGGCCGCCTCATGCAGCGCACGCATCGAGAGATAGATGCCGGGCGAGATGATGCCACCCTCGAAAGCACCATCTGCGGCCACGACATCCAGGGTGGTTGCCGTGCCGCTGTCGATCACGATCAGGGCGCCGGGATACTTCACATGGGCGCCGAGCGCCGAAGCAATCCGGTCCGCCCCGACCTGCTCCGGGTGGCGAACGCGCAGTTCGACGCCGGTTTTTAGGCCGGGCTCTCCGATGAACATGGGTTCGACGTTCAGGTAACGGCGCGCCAGTGTACGGAAATTGAACTGCGCCTGCGGCACCACGGTAGAAATGACGCAACCCTTGGTTTTGCTAAGGTCCACGCCGGACATGTCGGCCAGCCGCCAGAGCCACGAAGCATGGTCATCGGCGGTCTTGGTGGAATCGGTGGCGCTTCTCCAGCTATGAACCCAGTCTTCGCCGTCGTGAAGGGCGAAAACGGTGTTGGTGTTTCCAACGTCAATGGCGAGCAACATGGCCCCTCAGCTCCTGCGTATGTCAACTTCGCCGGCCCTTATGGAGCGGCGTGTTCCGTCCGGCAATCGAAGCAGGAGGGCGCCGTCGTCCTCCAGGTCCTCGAATATGCCTTCTGCTATCGTGCCCCCGGTCCTGACCTGAACCACCTGGCCGAGGGCTTCTGCCCGTTCAAGCCAATCCTTGCGAGTCCCCCTGAAGCCTTCCCGGGACTGCGTGATGCGGCGCGTGAAAGCATGGCGCAGGCTGGAGAGCACCGCATCCACAGGCGTTCCGGGTCGCATGCCGAGGTCCAGCAGGCTGGTGGCGGGTTGGGTCACATTTTCGGGAGGCGGCAGGAGATTAACGCCGATACCGGCGGCCACCCAGAAATCCGGACCGCCACCGCCCGTTTCCACCAGGATGCCGGACACCTTCCGGCGATCGATCCGGACATCATTGGGCCACTTCACCCGCACATCCGTGCCGGGCGCATGTTCCAGCACCACATCGGTCACCGCCAGAGCGGCCGCAAAAGGCAGCCGGAGAGCAACCGGCAAGCCTCCGGGTTCGCGGAACAGGGCCGTCGCGTAGATATTCCCGGCGGGAGAAATCCATTCCCGGTCCTGCCGCCCGCGTCCTGCGGTCTGCTGGTCCGCGACGATCCACTGGTCATGGAAACCGGTCGCCACGCGTCGCTTGGCTTCGGTGTTCGTGCTGTCGATGATGCCCATCCGGTGAACGGGCCAGGCCTCGCTCAACGCAATAGCCCCGCCGCCGCAAAGGTCGCCCAGCCGCCGGTGCCGAGTTCGCTGATGAACACCATGAACACCACGCCCGCGACGACCGAGCAAAGCACGACCGTGCCCATCACCGACATGTCCACCCGCTCGAACCGCTCTGTGGGTTCATCGAACCACATGATCTTGATGAGCTTCAGGTAGTATCCGAGCGAAATGACCGACGAGATGACAACCAGGATGGCGAGCGGAACGAGCCCGGCCTCAAGGCCGGCGCGCAGAACCTCGAATTTCCCGAAGAAGCCGCCGAACGGAGGCAGGCCGGCAATCGAGAAGATCAGCACCGAGAGCGTCACCGCCAATACCGGCTTGTTGCGGGCCAGGCCACCCAATTCCGAGATGCCTTCGACCATGCCCCCGCGGCGGCGCATCGCCAACACGGCGGCGAACAGGCCCAGCGACGTGACCGCGTAGATCGTCGAGAAAGTGAGTAGCGCCGCAGCCCCGAACTCCTGCCCCGCCGCGACTGCCACAAGCGCGTAACCGACGTTGGCAATCGACGAATAGCCGAGCAGGCGCTTGATGTTGGTCTGCACCAGCGCGCCCACAGAGCCGATGATCATCGACAGGCCCGCGATAATCGAGACGATGATCTGCCACTGGTCGATCGCTGATCCGAATACCGTGAACAACACGTTCGCGAAGACCACAGTCGAAGCCATCTTCGGCGCGGATGCGAAGAAGGCGACAACCGGCGTCGGCGCCCCTTCATACACATCCGGCGTCCAGACGTGCATCGGCGCCGCGGAAATCTTGAAGGCAAGGCCGACGATCATCAGCACCATGCCGAACAGCGCGCCGGTGGTAACGCCAGCTTCGGCAATTCCGGCAAACGAGGTGGTCCCGGTGAATCCGTAAACCAGCGAAGCGCCGTAGAGCAGCATGCCAGAGGCCAATGCACCGAGCACGAAATACTTGAGTCCCGCTTCGGAAGAGCGCGCGGAGTCGCGGTGGAAGGCGGCGAGCACGTAGGACGAGAGGCTGAGAGTCTCAATGCCCATGTAGAGCGTCATCAAGTCGGCGGCCGACAGGATGATGCCCATGCCGAGGCTCGCGAAGATAATCAACAGCGAATACTCGTAGCGGATGGTTTCATGCCGCTTGAGGAAGCCCTCGGAGATAATCAGCGCGACACCCGCAAGCACGAAGGTGATCACCTTCGCGAAGTTCACGAAGGTGTTTGTGCGCACGAGACCGCCGAACGCTTCGCCGCCGCCAAAGTGGAGCGCGGCCAATGCCGCGGCCGCAAACAGCGCCAGCGCGCCGAACTTGAACGACAGTGAGTTGAAGCGCTCACCGAAGATGGCGCCCAGCAGCACGCCGATCAGGCCCGCGAGGGCAAGCCAGAGTTCCGGCGCGACCGTCATCAGGATGGAGGTAATGTCCAGCATGTCCTACTGGCCTCCAGCCATGAGCGACAGGATCCGCGTCGTGGAGCTGTCAGTAAGATTGAAAATCAGGTTGGGCGCGATACCGAACAGGATCGTGAGGGCCGCGAGCGGGGCAATGCAGATCCACTCGACCAGGTTCATGTCCTTGATGTCGTTGAGTTCCGGATTGGTGATCTCGCCGAATACCGTGCGGCGGTAGAGCGTGAGCATGTAGACGGCCGAGAAGATCACGCCGAGCGCCGCGCCGGCCGCCGCCCAGGTCGCCGCCTGGAAACCACCGACCATGGTCAGGATCTCGCCGACGAAACCGCTGGTCCCCGGCAGACCGACGTTGGCCATCGTGAACAGCATGAAGAAAGAGGCGTAGATCGGCATCCGGCTCACAAGACCGCCATAGGCGGCGATCTCGCGTGTGTGCATCCGGTCATAGACAACGCCGACGATCAGGAAGAGTGCGCCCGAGATCAGGCCGTGGCTGAGCATCTGGAAGATCGCGCCCTGCACGCCGATTTCATTGAAGGCAAAGATGCCGAGCGTCACGAAGCCCATGTGCGCGACGGATGAATAAGCGATCAACTTCTTCATGTCTGTCTGCCGCCAGGCGACCAACGAGGTGTAGACGATGGCGATCACGGCCAGCGCAAACATGAACGGCTGGAACATCGCGCTCGCATCCGGGAACATCGGCAGCGAGAAGCGCAGCATGCCGTAGCCGCCCATCTTGAGCAGCACGCCGGCGAGGATGACCGAACCGGCCGTCGGCGCCTGAACGTGAGCATCCGGGAGCCATGTGTGCACTGGCCACATCGGCAGCTTCACGGCGAACGACGCGATGAAGGCCAGCCAGAGCCAAGTCTGGATTTCCGGCGCGAAGGCGAACTTCTCGAGCACTTCAAAGTCTGCCGAACCCGCGGCGAGGATCATGTAGACCATCGCGATCAGCATCAGCAGCGACCCGATCAGCGTGTAGAGGAAGAACTTGAACGCAGCGTAGACCCGGTCCTTGCCGCCCCAGATGCCGACGATCAGGAACATCGGGATGAGGCCAGCTTCGAAGAAGATGTAGAACAGCACCAGATCCAGCGCAACGAAAACGCCAATCATGAACGTCTCGAGCACGAGGAAGGCGATTACATATTCGGTGACGCGCTTGTCAATGGAGTTCCAGCTCGCGAGCAGGCAGATCGGCGTCAGGAACGTCGTCAGCATGACGAGCGAAAGTGAAAGGCCGTCGACGCCCAGCTTGTAGCTGATCGGTCCGTACCAGGCGTATTGCTCGACGAGCTGATAGCCCGTCGCAGAGCGGTCAAACGCGAAGAAGGCCGCGACGGACGCGACAAACGTCGCCGCCGAGATGATGACGGCTGCGAGCAGCACAGCTTTCTTCGACTGCGCTGTAGACTCGCCCTTGCTGCTGCCGGCCGTGGCGGCACGCACCAGCATCACGAGGAGCGCGCCTGCCAGAGGCAGGAACGTCATGACGGAAAGGATCGGGAAACCGCCCATCAGCCTGCTCCTCCCGACCGGAGCCAGAGTATTGCACCGAAGACGATGACCGCCCCGATGATCACGAAGGCGTAGTGGTAGAGATAGCCCGTGTGCATCCGCGACAGGCCGCGCGAACTCATGCCGGCCAGCTTGGCCATGCCGTCGGGGCCGATGCCGTCGATGATCTTCTTGTCGGCTTTCCAGAAGATGTTTCCGAGGAAGGCCGATCCGCGCACCAGCGTCGCCTGGTAGATCTCGTCGAAGTACCATTTGTTCGAGAACAGGGCATGCAGCGGTCCGCCGCTGGCCGCAACGCGCGCGCCAATGCCCCGGTTGAAGAAGTAGGTGAAGGTCGCAATCAGGAACCCGGCAACGGTGACCACCAGCGGCGCCCAGAGAACCCATTCCGGCACATTGTGGCGGTCGTGCAGAACGTGGTTCTCGGCGGCGCGGTAGAGGGCGCCTGCCCAGAACGTCTCGTTCTTCACGTCCACGAATGCATCGTAGAAATAGACACCCGCGAACATGGCGCCAAGGCTGAGCAGTGCCAGCGGGATGAGCATCACCAGCGGGCTCTCGTGCGGCTTGTGATCGTGGCCGTGGCCATGATCATCATGGGCATGGTCGTCGTGCGCGTGCGCATCATGCCCGTGGGCATCGTGGGCGTGCGCGGCATGACCATGCGCTTCATGCGGCGCCGGTCCGTGGAACGTCATGTAGATCAGGCGCCAGGAATAGAAGCTGGTCAGGAAGGCCGCGAGCAGGCCGAACCAGAAGGCGAGCTGCGCAAACGATACGCTGGCCATGACACCGGCATAGCTGCTCTCGAGGATCGCATCCTTGGAGAAGAAGCCGGAGAAGCCAAACTTCGTATGCGGAATACCGAGGCCGATGATCGCGATCGTGCCGATCATCATCGCGGCATAGGTCAGCGGCATGAACTTCGCGAGCCCGCCCATGCGGCGCATGTCCTGCTCATGGTGCATGCCGTGGATGACCGAACCGGCACCGAGGAACAGCAGCGCCTTGAAGAAAGCGTGCGTGAAGAGGTGGAACATCGCCGCTTCATAAGCGCCGATCCCTGCCGCGAAGAACATGTAGCCGAGCTGCGAACAGGTCGAATAGGCGATCACGCGCTTGATGTCGTTCTGGGCCATGCCGACGGTGGCCGCATAGAGCGCCGTCACCGCGCCGACGAGCGCCACCATGCCCGATGCGTAGAACGTGTACTCATAAATCGGCGACAGGAGGCAGACGAGATAGACCCCTGCGGTCACCATCGTCGCCGCGTGGATCAGGGCAGACACCGGCGTCGGGCCTTCCATGGCGTCCGGCAGCCAGACGTGCAGGAAGAACTGGGCCGACTTGCCCATCGCGCCGATGAAGAGAAGGATGCCGATCAGCTCCAGTGCATAGACGCGCTCGCCGAAGAACACGATCACGGATTCGCGCGCCGGCAGGGCTTCAGCGAAGGCATACGGCGTTATGACGGCATTGGTACGGATCGCGTCCAGCACCGGTCCGAACTCGACCGAGCGGAACATGAAGAAGACCGCCATGATGCCGAGCGCCAGACCAAAGTCACCTACGCGGTTCGTCACGAACGCCTTGATCGAGGCGTCGTTCGGCGCCTTCTTCGTGTACCAGAAACCGATGAGCAGGTAGGAGGCGAGGCCCACACCTTCCCAGCCGAAGAAGAGCTGGATGAAGTTGTCCGCCACCACGAGCATCAGCATCATGAAGGTGAAGAGCGACAGGTAGGCGAAGAAGCGCGACTTGTGCGGGTCTTCGCTCATGTAGCCCCAGGAATAGAGGTGCACGAGGCCGGAGACGCCCGTGATCACCGCCATCATGACGATCGACAATGTATCTACACGGATGGCCCAGTTGGCCTGGAAATCACCGACGTGAATCCAGGGCATCAGTGTGATCACGCGCTGCTTGAGCTCGACCGTCGCCGCTTCTGCCCCCGCCGTCAGATAAGCGTCGTAACCGGACGCATGGTGCACGGCTTCCGCTGCGCCGCCGAGACCGGCCACATAGGCGAACAGCTGGTAGAGCGACAGCGCGCCGCACGACAGCACGACGCCCGTGGTGATCGCCATCACGACACGGTCGCCGATCCACTTGTGGAACACCCCGGTCAGCGCGGCAAAGCCCGGCGCTAGGACGATATAGATGAGCAGGCTATCCGGAAGCATACTGGGGTCAGCCTTTCATCAGATCGACATTCTCAACCGAGATGTCGCGGCGATTCCTGAAATAGACGACGAGGATGGCGAGCCCCACGGCGGCTTCTGCGGCCGCCACGGTGAGCACCAGCATCGCGAAGATCTGGCCCTGGATCGTTCCGGTAAACACCGAAAAGGCGACCAGATTGATGTTCACGGAGAGCAGGATCAGCTCGAGCGCCATCAAGATGACGATGACGTTCTTGCGGTTCACGAAGATACCAACGACGCCGATCGTAAACAGCGCCGCCGAGACGATCAGGAAGTGCAGGATGCCGAGTTCGGTCATGTCAGATTCCCTGCCCCGGCGTCGGGTCCTTGAGTTCGGTGGCGTCCGCGCGGCGCCGGCCGGTCTGGGCACTGACATTCTGACGCTTGACATTCGGCCGGTGGCGCAGCGTCAGCACGATGGCGCCGATCATAGCGACAAGCAGGATCAGGCCGGCCAATTGGAACAGCAGCAGGTATTGCGTGTACATCACGGCGCCGATGGCTTCGGTGTTGGTTTCTGCGCCCGGCGACGGATCGAACGTATCGAAGGTGAGCGAACCACTCGCGCTCCAGACGAGCGCAAGTTCAGCAATCAGGATCACACCGATCAGGAGCGCAAAGGGCCAATAGCCCAAGCTGCCTTGTTTGAGTTCAACGAAATCCACATCGAGCATCATCACGACGAACAGGAACAAGACTGCTACTGCGCCGACATAAACGACGATCAGCAGCATCGCGAGGAACTCAGCACCGATTAGAACCATCAGGCCGGCGGACGAGAAAAACGCGAGGATCAGCCACAGCACCGAGTGCACGGGATTGCGCGCTGCAATCACGAACAAAGCCGACAGGATCACGACAGCCGCGATCAATCCAAATGCGATCAGTGCCACAGCCTTCTCGCCCCTTTTCTGTTCCCGCGAAGCCCCTGCCCGCCGGTCTGCGTTACTGGTTTCGGCCCGCTACCGGTACGGAGCGTCCAACTCAAGATTCTTGGCGATCAGCCGTTCCCAGCGGTCGCCGTTCGCGAGGAGACGTTCCTTGTCGTAGAACAGCTCTTCGCGCGTTTCGGTTGCGAACTCGAAGTTCGGCCCTTCGACGATCGCATCGACCGGGCAGGCTTCCTGGCAGAAGCCGCAATAGATGCACTTCACCATGTCGATGTCGTAGCGTGTCGTGCGGCGGGCGCCGTCTTCGCGCGGTTCAGCCTCGATGGTGATGGCCTGCGCCGGGCAGATCGCCTCGCACAGCTTGCACGCGATGCAGCGCTCTTCGCCGCTCGGATACCGTCGAAGCGCATGCTCACCCCGGAAGCGCGGCGACAGCGGGTTCTTCTCGAACGGGTAATTCACGGTCGGCTTCCGGCGGAACATTTCCAGCGTGGCCACCCAGAAGGCGCCGAGGAAATCCGTCAGAAGGGCGCCGCGAAGGGTCTGCGCGAGGCTCATGACTGAACTCCGAAATAGGTAACGTACCCAGCCACCACGAGCACGGCAGCGAGCGAAGTTGGCAGGAAAATCTTCCAGCCAAGGCGCATCAGCTGATCGTAGCGATACCGGGGCACGATGGCCTTCACCATGGCGAACAGGAAGAACAGGAACAGGATCTTCAGCATGAACCAGAAGAGCCCGGCGAGGCTGAGCAGCAGCGGCGGCATCGAGCCGGCGGCGTTCGCGCCGATGGCAACTGGCCCATGCCAGCCGCCAAGGAAAAGGATCGTCATCATCGCGCACATCAGCACGATGTTGAGATACTCGCCCAGCATGAAGAGTAGGTACGGCGTCGAGCCATACTCGACCTGGTAACCGGCCACGAGTTCGGACTCCGCTTCCGGAAGATCGAACGGCGGACGGTTGGTTTCGGCCAGTGCCGAGATGAAGAAGATCACGAACATCGGGAACATGACGATGATCAGCGGGAAGTTCTGGAAGCTGAACGCATGCCAGTTCTGCAGCCCGCCGGCCTGGTTGTTCACAATGTCGCTGAGGTTCATCGAGCCGACCATCAGGATGACCGTTATGATCACGAAGCCGATGGAGACCTCGTAGGACACCATCTGAGCCGCCGAGCGCAGCGCGCCCAGGAACGGATACTTCGAGTTCGACGCCCAGCCGCCCATGATGATGCCGTAGACACCCAGCGAGCTGATCGCGAAGAGGTAGAGGACGCCGACATTCAGGTCCGAGATCACCCAGCTCGTGCCGCCTTCGAGACCCGGCGCAACCGGGATGGCCGCCCACGCCGCAAAGGCGAGCGTACAGGTCAGGATAGGCGCGAAGATGAAGACGAACTTGTTGGCGCCGGCGGGGATGACGATTTCCTTCAGCAGGAATTTGCCGAAGTCCGCGAACGACTGGAGCAGGCCGAACGGGCCCACCACGTTCGGGCCCTTGCGCATCATCACGCCAGCCCAGATCTTCCGGTCCAGCAGCAGCAGGAACGCAATCGACAGCAGCAGAACGAGCGTGAACAGACCGATCTGGCCGAGCACCAGAAGCGGCCCCCAAAGGCTCCCCAAAGACTCGATTGCATTACTCATGGCGCCGCACTACTCCGCTGCCACTGCGGTGTCTAGGCTGGTCGCCAGCGCAGAACACTCAGCCATTGTGCGCGAAGCGCGGGCGATGGGATTGGTCAGGTAAAAGTCTCCAATCGCGCGGCCAAACGGCGCGTTGCCGAGGCCGCCATCCGCTGCAGGTGGCGCCGCGAGAAGCGCCGAAACGCCCTTGGCGCCGGGGGCGTATCCGCGGCCGGAGAAGGCCGTATTCTGCCCTGCCTTGCCGCGCAGCAAAGTGCGCAACTCGTCAGCTGTGTCATACGGAAGCACCGTGCCCATGACGCCCGACAGCGCCCGGAAAATCGCCCAGCCCTCGCGAGCTTCGCCCTTCGGCTGAACCGCCCGCGTGGTCATCTGCACCCGGCCCTCGGTGTTGATGAAGGTCGCCGTGATTTCGCTGTAGGCAGCGCAAGGCAGCACGATATCCGCCCGCGCCGCCCCGGCGTCGCCGTGCGAGCCGGCATAGATGACCTGCGCCGAGCCAAGCTGGGACAGGTCCACTTCATCAGCGCCTAGCAGCACAACAGTTTTCAGGCCGCCGCCGAGAATGTCCTTCGTCGCCTTGCCGCCGTCGGCTGGCACGAAACCGGCGTCCAGCGCCCCGACCCGGCCCGCGGCCGTGTGCAGCATGCCGAATCCGGCCCAGCCCTCAGAAACGGCGCCGGTCTCCTGCGCAATCGACAAGGCGGCCGAAAGGATCGCCGCGCCATCGCTGCGGCAGGCCGCCGCTTCGCCCACAACGATCATCGGACGCTTCGCACCTTTGAAGAACTCGCGCACCGCAGCGCCGTTCAGCGCGTCGGCAGACGTGCCAAGGTGCGTGTACGGATAGGTCAGTTCAGCCGCCTCGCCGATCACGGCCACCTTGAGATTGCCCCACAGCCAGGACTTGCGGATGCGGGCATTCCAGACAGCCGCTTCGACGCGGGGATTGGTGCCGATCAGCAGCAGCGCATCCGACTCTTCAACGCCGATCAGCGTCGGGTTCAGCAGGTAATGCTCGCGCACGCCGCCCGTTCCGTACTGCGCGCCGGCTGGGCGGCAGTCGGTATTCTTGACGCCGAGGCCCCGGAAGAAATCGAGCGCCGCCTTCGCTTGCTCCACTTCGATCAGGTCACCGGCGACGACGCCGATCTGGTCTGCGCCGACCGACAGCGCAGCTTTTACCGCGTCGAGGACTTCCGGCCACGACACCGGCTGCAGCTTGCCATTCCGGCGCACGAACGGCCGGTCGAGCCGCTGGCGCGCGAGACCGTCCCAGACGAACCGGGACTTGTCGGACAGCCATTCCTCGTTGATCTCTTCATTCGTCTCCGGAAGGATCCGCATCACAGCGTCCCCTTTCGCGTCGATCCGGATCGCCGCGCCCATCGCATCCATCACGTCGATGGACGATGTCTTGCGCAGCTCCCAAGGGCGCGCATTGAAGGCGTACGGCTTGGAAGTCAGCGCGCCGACCGGGCAGAGGTCAATCACGTTGCCGGACAGTTCCGACGTCAGCGACTTTTCCAGATAGGTGGTGATCTCGGCGTTCTCGCCGCGCGAGATCATGCCTATCTCCTCGACGCCCGCCACTTCCGCCACGAAGCGCACGCAGCGTGTGCACTGGATGCAGCGCGTCATGATCGTCTTGACCAGCGGGCCCATATACTTGTCTTCGACCGCGCGCTTGTTTTCGTCATAGCGGCTGTCGGAGCGGCCATACGCTACGGCCTGGTCCTGCAGGTCGCACTCGCCGCCCTGGTCGCAGATCGGGCAATCCAGCGGGTGGTTGATCAGCAGGAATTCCATGACGCCGTTGCGCGCCTTCTCGACATAGGCGCCCTTGGTGCGGATCACCGGCGGCGAACCATCCCGGTTCGGACGAAGATCGCCCACGATCTGCGCGCAGGAGGCCAGCGGCTTCGGCGCGCCTTCCCACTCGACGAGGCACATGCGGCAATTGCCCGCCACAGACAGGCGCTCATGATAGCAGAAGCGTGGAATCTCGGCGCCCACTTCCTCGCACGCCTGCATCAGCGTGTAGGCTTTCGGCACTTCGACTTCGACGCCGTCGATGTTGAGCTTGAACGTGTCTGACATGGTCCTACTCCGCCGCGATCACGGCGCCTTGCACGAGGGCGCGCGGCTGCCGGTAGCGATTGATGCGTTCTTCGATCTCGTGGCGGAAGTGGCGGATGAGGCCCTGGATCGGCCAAGCCGCCGCGTCGCCCAGCGCGCAGATCGTGTGGCCTTCGACCTGTTTGGTCACGTCCAGCAGCGTGTCGATCTCGTCATGCGTGGCCTCGCCGCGCACCATCCGTTCCATCACGCGCCACATCCAGCCGGTGCCTTCGCGGCACGGCGTGCACTGGCCGCAGCTCTCGTGCTTGTAGAAATAGGCAAGCCGCGCGATCGCCTTGATCAGGTCGGTCTGCTTGTCCATCACGATGATCGCCGCCGTGCCGAGACCCGACTTCAGGTCGCGCAGCGTGTCAAAGTCCAAATAGGCGTCCATGATCTGCTCGGCCGGCACCATCGGCACCGACGAACCACCCGGGATCACGGCCTTCAGGTTTTCCCACCCGCCGCGAATACCGCCGCAATGCGTTTCGATCAGTTCACGGAACGTGATCGACATCTCTTCTTCCACATTGCACGGCTTGTTCACGTGCCCGGAGATGCAGAACAGCTTGGTGCCCGAATTGTTCGGCCGGCCAAACCCGGCAAACCATTGCGCGCCCCGGCGCAGGATAGTCGGTACAACCGCAATCGACTCGACATTGTTCACGGTCGTCGGGCAGCCATAGAGACCGGCATTCGCCGGGAATGGCGGCTTCAGGCGCGGCTGGCCCTTCTTGCCCTCAAGGCTTTCGAGCAGCGCGGTTTCCTCGCCGCAGATGTACGCCCCGGCGCCGTGGTGGACGTAGAGGTCGAAGTCCCAGCCGTTGAGATTGTTCGCCCCGATCAGGCGCGCTTCATAAGCTTCCTTCACTGCCTTCTCGAGCGCATGGCGCTCCGCGATGTATTCGCCGCGAATGTAGACGTAGCACTTGTGGGCACGCATCGCGCGGCTTGCCACCATGCAGCCTTCGATCAACAGATGCGGATCATGCCGCATGATCTCGCGGTCCTTGCACGTGCCGGGCTCGGATTCGTCCGCGTTGACGACGAGATAGTGTGGACGGTCGCGCACTTCCTTCGGCATGAACGTCCACTTCAGGCCGGTCGGGAAACCTGCCCCGCCGCGCCCGCGAAGGCCCGAGGCCTTTATCTGGTCGCACAGCCAGTCCGGCCCGAGATCGAGCATTTCCTTCGTCAGGTGCCACGCACCGCGCTTCTTCGCCGCTTCTAGGTCCGGCGAGTGAA
Organism: Caulobacterales bacterium; assembly: GCA_038249555.1. Classification (GTDB taxonomy): domain Bacteria; phylum Pseudomonadota; class Alphaproteobacteria; order Caulobacterales; family Hyphomonadaceae; genus Hyphomonas. The sequence goes on along the minus strand of JBBSDJ010000018.1, from coordinate 17,465 downwards.
GGCCGTAAAGGTTCGTGAAGATGCGGTCCTTATCCTGCAGCATCAGTTTTTCCCCCGGCCGTAGTCACGGTCGTGTTCATCGAATTTCCCGTCCGCCAGCAGCCGGGCCTGAGCGACCCATTTCTCACGGTCGATCCGGTCGTTGAATCCGAGCAGTTTCTCGACCTCGTCCACCTTTTCCTGGCTCCAGGCGGCGATGTGCGCATACTGAGTGACGCCCATGTCGTTCAGCATCTGCTCGTACTTCGGACCCACGCCATTGATCCGCTTCAGATCGTCAAACGTGCTCGCGCGCGCAACATCGGCCTTCACCGACTCGACCTTGTCATTGACCTTGGCAGGCTCCTCGCGGTGCACGTTCGTCGGCCCTTGGGCGTCGGGACGGCCGGTCGCTTCCGGCGTCGGTTCCGGCGGCTTGGGCAGGTTCGGCAAGGCCGAAACCCGGGTGCGGCTGCCATCGAACAGGGAGGCGTCGGTCAGGACGGTAGTGCCGCCTTCCGGCGCGCTGTTGACGCGGTCAATCTGCGGACCGGGCGTCACATCAGCGCCGTGGCGGAGACGGCCCAGGATCGCCGACAGCGAGTCAGGCGTCAGGTCCTCGAAGAAATCATCATTGATCTGCACCATCGGTGCATTCACACAGGCACCGAGGCACTCGACCTCTTCCCAGGACAGCCGCTTGTCATCGGTGACGTACATCGCCTTGCCGATTTCCTTGGTGCAGACGTCCTTCAGGCTCTCGGCCCCGCGCAGCTGGCAAGGCGTAGTGCCGCAAAGCTGGACATGGAATTTGCCCACCGGCTGAAGGCGGAACATCGTGTAGAACGTCGCGACTTCATAGACGCGGATATACGGCATCTCGAGCCGGTTCGCGACTTCGCGCATCGCTGGCTCGGACAGCCAGCCATTGTTGTCCTTCTGGGCAAGCCAGAGCAGCGGAATCACCGCCGAGCGCTGCTTGTCGGCAGGATACTTCCCGCGCCAGAACGCAATCTTCTCTTCTGTCTCGGACTTGAAGGCAAAGCTGTCGCCGCCCGCCTCAAGATCAAACCGGCGCAAGGCCATCTATCGCTCCTTTGGCGCGGGCACGGTCACGCGCCCCGCCTCGTCAATTGGCCAGAACGGATTGTAGGCGACTTCCCAGGCATTGCCTTCCGGGTCCGCAAAGTAGCCGGAATATCCGCCCCAGTAGGTCTTGTGAGGCGCCTTCGGAATGCGCACGCCGGCCTTGCCCAGCCGGTCGAAAATCTCATCGACCTCCTCGACAGAGCGCGCATTGAACGCAATCGCAAAGCCCTTGAACTCGCCCTTCCGGTCATCGGCCACACCGGCATCGTTCGCCAGTTTGGTCTCGTCCCAGAGGCCGAGCGCCATGCCGCCTGCATTGAAGAACGCTACCTCGCCCTTCACGCCCCGGTCTTCAAAGCCCAGAACGTCCGTATAGAAACGGACCATGCTCGCAAGGTCCTTGACCCCGACGGTGATGATCGAGACGCGTTGCTCCGGCAGGGCGGCCATCAGACAGCCCCTGCCCGCGCAAAGTCCACACGGACGATCTTGCCGCCCTTGAGCGTATAGATCGCCGCCACTTCAAACCGGTCACCGCCCGGGGCCCGCTCAACCTGCTCATGGTCGATCACGGTCGTGCCGAGATCGATCCGGTTGGCCAGTTTGGCGTGGTTCTTCGGGAACTCGTAGAACAGATCTTCGTGCCGCTTGCGGATCGCCGCGAGCCCGCGATGCGTGATCTCGCCGTTCAGGCCCGCCAGCACGGCGTCCTCGGCGTAACAGGCGAGGAAGGCTTCGATGTTCTGATTGTTGTAGGCGTCCAGCTGTTTCTGGACGAGTTCGGCTGAGGCGCTCACCGGTCCACCTCCCCGAACACGATGTCCAGCGAGCCGAGGATCGCAGACACGTCAGCCAACATGTGGCCTTTCGAGAGGTGGTCCATCGCCTGCAGGTGCGGATAGCCAGGCGCGCGGATTTTCGCGCGGTACGGACGGTTCGTACCATCGGCCACGAGGTAGACGCCGAACTCACCTTTCGGCGCTTCGATGGCGGCGTAGCACTCACCCGCCGGAACGTGGAAACCTTCCGTGTACAGCTTGAAGTGATGGATCAGCGCTTCCATCGAATTCTTCATCTCGGCGCGGCGCGGCGGCGACAGCTTGCTGCCTGCCAGCAGCACAGGACCCGGACCTTCCTTCACCATCAGCGCGATGCACTGTTGGATGATTTTGGTCGACTCCTTCATCTCTTCCATGCGGCAGACATAGCGGTCGTAATTGTCGCCGTGCTTGCCGACCGGAACCTTGAAATCGAGTTCCGAATAGCACTCGTAAGGCTGCGAGCGGCGCAGATCCCAGGCGAGGCCGGTTCCGCGCACCATGACGCCCGAGAAACCCCAGTCCATGATCGTACGCTGGTCCACGACGCCGATATCGACGTTGCGCTGCTTGAAGATGCGGTTCTCGGTGATCAGGTCCTCGATGCGGTCCATCTTCGCCGGGAACTGCTCGCACCAGGCAGCAATATCGTCGATCAGCCGCTGCGGCAGGTCCTGGTGGACGCCGCCGGGACGGAAATAGGCCGCATGCATTCGGCTTCCGGAGGCACGCTCATAGAACATGCACAGTTTCTCGCGCTCTTCGAAGCCCCAGGTGATCGGCGTAAGCGCGCCGCAGTCCATCGCCTGCGTCGTCACGTTGAGGATGTGCGACATGATCCGGCCGATTTCAGAAAACATCACGCGGATCAGGCTGGCGCGGCGCGGAACCTCGACGCCGAGCATCTTCTCGATCGCAAGGCACCAGGCATGTTCCTGGTTCATCGGCGAGCAGTAATCGAGCCGGTCAAAGTAAGGCAGGCCCTGCAGGTAGGTCTTGTACTCCAGCAGCTTCTCGGTGCCGCGGTGGAGGAGGCCGATATGGCTGTCGATCCGGGTCACGACTTCGCCGTCGAGATCCATGATCATCCGCAGCACGCCATGCGCCGCCGGGTGCTGGGGCCCGAAGTTCAGCGTGAACTTGCGGTCGTCTTCTTCGATCAGGTGGGCTGTGTCGGCCATGGTTTCACGCGCCTCCGCCGGCTTTTTCATCGCCGGGAATCTCGGACGTCATCCCTTCCCATGGCGAAAGGAAATCGAAGTTCCGGTATTCCTGCACCAGCTTCACCGGCTCGTAGATCACGCGCTTCTCTAGGTCGTCATAGCGAACCTCGTAATGCCCGGTCAGCGGGAAATCCTTGCGCAGCGGAAAGCCTTCGAAGCCATAATCCGTCAGGATGCGGCGCAGGTCCGGATGGTCCGCGAACTGGATGCCGTACATGTCGAACGCCTCGCGCTCGAACCAGTTGGCCGCCGGCCAGATCGCCACGCAGCTCGCCACAGCCGTTTCTTCATCCGCGCGGATACGCACGCGGACGCGGTGGTTCATCCGCATCGACAGGAGGTGGTAGACGACTTCGAACCGCTCGTTGCGTTCCGGATAGTCCACACCGCAGATGTCGATCAGGGTTTCGAAGTTGCATTGCTGGTCATCGCGCAGGAAGCGCAGCAGCGGCAGGATATGGTCCCGCTCGGCCAATACGGTGAGTTCGCCGACGACAATCTGCGTCGAGCGCACGGCGTCCGGCATCCGGGCTTCGATATGGGCCGCAAGGTCGATCAGGTTTTCGGTGTTCATGTTGGCCATCTCAGCGCTCGATCGAGCCTTCGCGGCGGATCTTCTTCTGCAGCTGCAGGAAGCCGTACACGAGCGCTTCAGCGGTGGGCGGGCAGCCGGGGATATAGATGTCGACTGGCACGATCCGGTCGCAGCCGCGAACGACGCTGTAGCTGTAATGGTAATAGCCGCCGCCATTGGCGCACGAGCCCATGGAGATCACGTAGCGCGGCTCCGGCATCTGGTCGTAGACCTTGCGCAGCGCCGGGGCCATCTTGTTGGTAAGCGTGCCGGCGACGATCATCACGTCCGACTGGCGTGGGCTTCCGCGCGGAGCCATGCCGAAGCGTTCCAGGTCGTAACGCGGGTTGCCCGCGTGCATCATTTCCACCGCGCAGCACGCGAGGCCGAACGTCATCCACATCAGCGAGCCGGTGCGCGCCCAGGTGATCAGGTCGTCGGCAGCGGCCGTGAAGTAGCCCTTGTCGGCGAGTTCGTCCGAAAGACCCTTGTAGAAAGGATCGTCGCTGCCCGGCTTGTAGCCTTCAGCGCCGGCGCGGGCGCCGCTCAGGGCGTAGGGTTTGTGCGAGGAGTCGGACATCATTCCCACTCCAGCGCGCCGCTGCGCCACTCGTAGATGAAACCGATCGTCAGGACGCCCAGGAAGCCGACCATCGACCAGAAGCCCAGGATGCCGATCTCGCCAAGGCTGACCGCCCAGGGGAACAGGAAGGCGACCTCAAGGTCGAAAATGATGAACAGGATGGCGACCAGGTAGAACCGCACGTCGAATTTCATGCGCGCGTCATCGAACGCGTTGAAGCCGCATTCGTAGGCGGAGTTCTTCTCGGGATCCGGCTTGTGAGGGGCCAGCAGCACCGACCCCACGACGAACAGGCCGGAGATCACGGCGCCGATCACAAGGAAAAAGATGACCGGCAGATAATCAAGGGCCAGACGCTCGACTTCGGACATGCTTGGTACCTCCTGGTACAGAGCCAACGGTCGCCCGATTAGGACGGTTTTCGCATGTGCGCAACACGAACCGGCGCACAGACTCCGGACTTTCGCAGTATACCCGTCCGCGCCATCTATTCACGGTCGGTCAGCTGCGGCGGTGCGTCACGGACGTGCACGTATTCCAGACGCAATAGGATATTTCCTGTCGCGGAAAAGCGTTCAAATCCAAGGCCATTTCCGTTGCCGTCACCCGCGATGAGAATCCGTCGCAGCGCGAACTGCAGAGGCCGGCCGTTTGCGGCCTCCGGTTAGCCTTGCCGCAGCTGCGCGAAATAGGCAGCGGCGCCGATCAACGGCGCAGCCGGCTCATGAAGCAAACGCACCGGACACTCCGCCAGATAACCGCTCATCGGCCCGCGCGCCGCGAATCGCTCGCGCGCTTCCGGAGTCTTCAGGACACCCGCGATCCGCTCCGACACGCCCCCTGCCAGCACCACCCCGCCGAGCGCCCCGTTGGCCAGCGCGAGGTCTCCCACCGCCCCCATCACTGCCATCGCGCGCAGCTGGATCAGCGCCAGATACATCTCGTCCCCGCCATCCGCCTTGGCGCGCATGTCTTCAGGCAACATCCCGGCATACGGCCGGCCATAGATCTCGCAGAAAGCGGCGTGCACCTCTTCCAGCCCGCTGCCGGAGGCCACCAGCTCGTTCGAGACATAACCATGATCGCGCGCCAGCAGGCTCGCCAGCTCGCGCTCCAGGTCCGTCCGCGGCGCATAGGTCATGTGGCCGCCCTCGCCCGCCAGCACGGTCCAGCCGCCGGCAGACGGAATGAGCGTCGAGACCCCGAACCCGGTCCCCGGCCCCGCCACAAGGATCGGCGCCTCCGGAACCGGCGTGCCGGGCAACACCACGCTGAACGCTTCCGGCTCCAGTTCGGGCACCGACCGCGCCATGGCGACGAAATCATTGACCACCAGCACGTTGGCAATCCCGAACCGTTCGGACACGTCCGCCTCGGAGATACTCCAGTCCCGGTTGGTAAGCTGCGCCTTGCCCCCGCGCACGGGCCCCGCCACTGCGATGCACGCCGCCGCCGGGAGCAGGCCGGTCATGTCCAGATAGGTTTTGAGCGCTGCATTGAAATCCGGAAACGCCTCGCCCGCAAAGCGCTCGAACTGCTCGATCCGGATCCAGTCGCCGCGCCGGTAGGCGGCGGCAAACCGGGCATTGGTCCCGCCCACGTCACCGACGAGCACCGCCTCTTCCATGCTCAGCTCCGCAGGCCGAGAAAATTGAACGGGCTCGCGCCCGTCGCCGCGCTGCTGACGTTCATGCGGAACAGGTCAAACAATTCGCGCCCCAGCCCCGCAGGCGCCCGGTTCGGACGAAACTCTGCCGCTGGCCGGGCATGAAACTCCGCCGGATCGACGAGGATATCCAGCCGCCCGGCTTCGGCATCGAGCCGGATGACGTCGCCGTCGCGCACCTTGGAAATCGGCCCGCCATGCGCCGCCTCCGGGCCGAGATGGATCGCCGAAGGGATTTTCCCGCTCGCGCCGGACATCCGCCCATCGGTCACCAGCGCCACTTGATGCCCACGGTCCTGCAACACCCCGAGCACCGGGGTCAGCCCGTGCAGCTCCGGCATTCCATTCGCCGCCGCGCCCTGGAACCGCACAACCGCGACAAAGTCCCGGTCGAGCTGCCCGGCGTCAAACGCTTCTTTGAGAGCATCTTGCGAGTCGAACACGATCGCGGGCGCCTCCACGAACCGGTGGGACCGCTTGACCGCCGACACCTTGCTGACGCCCTCGCCGAGTATTCCGGTCATCAGGCGCAGGCCGCCTTCTTCCGAGAACGGATTGTCTGCGGGACGGAGCACTTCCATATCGCCGCTCTGAGCTGGCGCAGGCCGCCAGATGAGACCACCGTCAGACAGCACAGGTTCCTGCGCATAGCTGGAGATCGGTCCCGCCACACCGAGCGCATCGCCGTGCAGCAGCCCCGCCTTGAGCAGTTCGGCCATCAGGAAACTCATGCCGCCCGCCGCATGGAAATGGTTCACGTCGGCCGGCCCGTTCGGATAGATGCGCGCCAGCAAGGGTGTGACGCTCGACAGCTCTGCGAAATCCGCCAGCGTGACGGAGATGCCTGCCGCGGCCGCAATCGCCGGAATGTGCAAGGCGTGGTTGGACGACCCGCCGGTCGCCATCAAACCGACAATGCCGTTCACGATGGAGCGCGCGTCCACCATTTCTCCCGCCGGCCGGTAGTCCTTTCCCTGCGCCGTGATCGCAGCGGCCCGGTGCGTGGCCGCCTTGGTCAACGCGGCCCGCAGCTCAGTGCCGGGATTGGGAAACGCCGCGCCCGGCAGGTGCAGGCCCATGACTTCCATCAGCATCTGGTTGGAGTTCGCCGTACCATAGAAGGTGCAGGTCCCCTGACTGTGGTAGCTCTCGGCTTCAGCCTTCAGCAGCGCCTCGCGGTCGACTTTTCCTTCCGCAAACAACTGCCGCACCCGGACCTTTTCGGGGTTCGAAAGTCCCGACGGCATCGGCCCTGCCGGCACGAAGATGGACGGCAACCAGCCGAAGCGCAGCGCCGCAATCACAAGACCCGGCACGATCTTGTCGCACACGCCGAGATGCAGCGCCGCATCGAACGTGTCATGCGACAGGCCGACCGCCGAGGCCATCGCGATCACGTCGCGCGAGAACAAAGACAGCTCCATGCCTTCCTGGCCTTGTGTGACGCCGTCGCACATCGCCGGCACGCCGCCAGCGACCTGCGCGACGGCATGCACCTCGCGCGCCGCCTCGCGGATCAGCTGCGGATAGGATTCGAACGGCGCATGCGCTGACAGCATGTCGTTGTAAGCCGTGATGATACCGATGACGGGCCAGCCGGCACCAAGGATCTGCGCCTTCTCGATCACGGCGCAGCCGGCAGACTGGTGCGCGAGGTTGCCCTCCGTCAGCCGCGATCGCGCATAGGTCGTGGGGCGCCGTGAACGGATCATTTCGAGATAGGCGGCGCGCGATTCCCGCGAGCGCTCTTCGATGCGCGCTGTGACCGCTTCTACGACCGGATTGAGTTTGCCATTCATCAGGGAGCCCAGAAAATTGAAAGTCGATCGCCCAAGCCATCTATCGCGAAACGGACCGGGCAATTCATCGGGTCCGCTTCGGCCATGTTCTCCAGTATGCAGCGCTTTTCCGCGCCAAATACAAGCAATAGCGCCCGGTTTGCATGGATCACGGCTAAGCCGGTCAACGTCATACGCTGAGGTATGGCCGCCATCGGCGCATCAACCGCCGCCACGCATTCTGCGCCATCCGGAGACAGGATGTCTGCGAGGTTGGCAGCCCGCGGAAACCAACTCGCCGTATGCCCGTCGGTTCCCATGCCGAGCAGCAGGAAGCTGATCGAGGCGCAATGCGGCGCATAGGCAGCGTTCCGGTCCGCAACCGCATCTGATGGCGAGGCGTGTCCAGTCTTCATGGGCAGGAACGCTGCGCGTTCCGCCGCATTCTTCAGCAGCCGCGTCCGAACGAGCCGCTCATTTGACTCCGGATGATCCGGCGCCACCCAGCGGTCATCTACGAGCCCGACTGTGACCTTATCCCAGTCCAGTGTTTCCGCAGACAGAAACTCGAACATCCGCGCCGGCGAAGACCCGCCCGACACCATCAGGCTCGCTGCGCCGCTGCGAGAAATCTCCGCGCCCAGCGTATCGGCCGCAAGGTGGGCCGCTGCCTCGGACGCCTCTTCCCGGCTGGGGAACGCGGTAAGGTGAAGCGCTGCGGCGCTCACGCCTCTTTCCACCAGTCGCGGCCATCGCGGTCCATCATCATGGCGGCCGACAACGGGCCATCGGTTCCCGCCGGATAGGGCTCGGGCTGGTAGCGGCTCGTCTCCCAGGACTCGATCAATCCGTCGACCCAGCGCCAGGCCGCCTCGACTTCATCCCGCCGCATGAACAGCGAGAGATTGCCGCGGACGATATCCATCAGCAGGCGTTCATAGGCGTCCGGATAGCGCAGCATGAAACTCTCGGCATAGGACAGGTTCAGCGGCAGCGATTTCACCCGCAATCCGCCCGGACCCGGCTCCTTGATCTGTACAAACAGCCGCACGGCCTCGTCAGGCTGCAGCCGGATCACGAGGCGGTTCACGCTGTCGACGCCCTGCCCGAAAATGTTGTGCGGAACAGGCTTGAACTGGATCACGATATCGGAGTGGCGCGCCGACATCCGCTTGCCGGTACGCAGGTAGAACGGAACGCCGGCCCAGCGCCAGTTCTTCACTTCCGCTTTCACGGCCACGAAGGTTTCCGTTGTGCTGCCGGTCGCTGAAGACAACTCCTCCAGGTAGCCCTTGGCAGGCTTTCCGTCCTGAAGGCCGGACGTGTATTGCCCGCGCACGGTCTGTTTCTTGACCTGATCGGCAGCGATGGGGCCGAGCGCGTTCAGCACCTTGATCTTCTCGGTCCGGATGGCGTCGTCGCCCAGATCATTGGGCGGCTCCATCGCGGTCAGGCAAAGCAGCTGCAGCAGGTGGTTCTGCACCATGTCCCGCAACGCGCCGGATCGGTCGTAGTAATCAGCGCGGCCTTCGAGGCCGAGATTTTCCGCCACGGTGATCTGGACATGGTCGATGTAGTTGTATGACCAGAGCGGCTCGAACAGCATGTTGGCGAAGCGCAGCACCATCAGGTTCTGCACCGTCTCCTTGCCGAGATAGTGGTCGATCCGGAACACCTGACGCTCGGAGAATACCTCGCCCACGCCGTCATTGATCGCCCGCGCCGATTCAAGATCCGTCCCGATCGGCTTCTCGAGCACCACGCGTGCCGGCTCGCCCGCCAGACCCGCAAGGCCGATCGACCGGCAGATGTCGACGTAGAGGTGCGGCGAGGTGGCGAGATAGAAGACGCGCGGCCGCTTGGCGTCGAGCGTAAGGAGCGCCTTGAGGCCGGGCCAGTCGGCGTCCGGCCGGGTCGCGTCGATCGTGACGTAATGGACGAGCATTTCGAACTTCGCCCATTCCACCGGGTCCCAGCTTTTGCCAGACGCCGCCTCGCAAGCCTCGCGCGCCACCTTGCGGTAGGCTTCCGTTGCCATCTCGGAACGCGCGGTCCCGATGATCTTGCTGGTCGGCGGGATCTGCCCGTCCAGCCAGCGGTGATAAAGTGCCGGCAACAGCTTGCGGCGGGAGAGGTCTCCCGTGCCGCCAAAGATCACGATGTCGAACGGTTCGACCGGTACAAACTTGGCCATCTCAGACGGCTCCCTGAGCCAGAGCGTAACCCGGGGCGGCAACAATCGACACGCGCTGTGTAGGCGCCTGAGCTACTTGCATGTTTTCATGTTGTTTTCCGGGGCGCTGACGCATGGCCCCTGTCTGCGCAAATACGTTTTGCAAAAAATTACACCAGCTATAATGACCTCGCGCTCCCGGACCGGACAGCGAATGACAACGTTGTTATGAATATGCGGGAGTTTGCCGGAAATGTCCAGCCGAACGCGCCTTGAGGACCTCGCCTCCATCGCGGGCGTCTCGATCGCGACGGTATCGCGTGCGCTCAACAACAGCCCTGCCGTCAATGATGAAACGAAGCGGCGCGTCTGGAAGATTGCGCGCGAGCAGAACTACCATTTCCGGCCGTCTATGCCGGCCCTTCTGTCTGGTGCGGCTGCGACGATTGCCGTCGTCATCCCCAATCCGCATGCCCGGCAAAGCGAGGCATTGCATCCCTTCGTGCAGGATTTCATTGGCGGCATTACCGAGGCGGCGCGTGTATCGGGGTGCGACCTGCTGATCTCGCATCTCGCGCCGGGCAATATGGACGACCTTTCCGAACTGATGACCTCAAGTCATGCCGACGGCATCATCTTTCTCGGCCAGAGATTGCTGCATGACCGGCTGAACGCCCTTGCGCAGGGGGAGAGCCGGTTCATCGTCTGGGGGGCTGACTTGCCCGGCCAGAAGTATTGCTCGGTCGGCTCCGACAACCTGCGCGGCGGCGCGCGTGCGACCTCGCATCTGATCAATCTCGGGCGGCGCCGGATTGCCTTTCTGGGCGACACTGCCGCGCCGGAAGTGCAGCACCGGTATGAAGGCTATGTCGAGGCGCACCGGCGGGCCGACCTCGCGGTTGACCCTGCCTTGATCGTGCCGGCGCAGTTCGAGATCAGCTATGCCGAAGCGGCGGTCGATGGGTTAATGGCGCGCGGTGTCGCGTTCGACGGGATCTTTGCGGCGAGTGACCTGATCGCCCTCGGCGCCCTGCGCAGCCTGCAGAAGGCGGGCCGCTCGGTGCCGCAGGATGTGGCGATCGTCGGCTATGACAACATCCAGGTGGCCGCCTATTCGCAGCCGGCGCTGACGACCATTGACCAGGACATGAGCAAGGCCGGGCGTCTGATGGTGTCGAAGCTGCTTGCAGCGACCGAGAAGGCGCCGCTGCGGTCCGAGCGTTTGCCAACGGACCTGATCGTGCGGGAATCCTGCGGGCTCGGTTAGAGCCGTCCGATCCAGATGCCGTGCGGCGGGAGGGTCATGGGACCCGGTGCAGTCGAAATCAGCGGTTTGGCCCCGGCGGTCAAATCTGCGGGAACGGCTATATCGTCTGTACCCAGATTGAAGAGGCAGACCACCGTTTCGTCGCCCAGTGTGCGGCGGAAGGCGAGAAGAGGTTCCTGTACGGCCGGGAACTCAACTTCACCCAACCGCAAGGCGGCCGAATTCGCGCGCACGTTCAGCATGGCGCGGGTGAAGGTCAGCACCGAGTCCGGATCGCTCTCCTGTTCGCTCGCTGCGAGCTCAGCATGCCCCTGCCCGACCGGTAGCCAGGGTTTGGCTTCGGAGAACCCGGCGAACGTGTTGCTCTTCGTCCAGGGCATTGGCGTGCGGGCGCCGTCGCGGCCGAGGGTGCGGGGCCAGTTGGCAATCGCTTCCGGATCCTGCAGGTCCTCGAATGCGACCTCCGCCTGCGGCAGGCCGAGTTCCTCGCCCTGATAGAGGATCGGATTGCCGCGCAGGCACAGCAGCAAGGCGTTCGTCAGCTTCGCGAACTGGCGCATGTCCGCCCCCGGCGGGCACCAGCGGCTGACGCAGCGCGGGGCGTCATGGTTCGAGAAAGCCCATGACGGCCAGCCTTCGCTGAACGGGCCGGCCCAGTTCATCTGCGAGGCTTTCACGCGGCGCGGCGACAGTCTGCTGGCATACAGAAAGTCGAAACTGTAGGCCGAGCTGAGACGCTTGTCCCCGGCGGTGAAGGCGCTCATCTCGGGCAGCGGATCGGGTCCGGGCACTTCGGCGACCGTAAAGATCGCGCCGTAATTGTTCGCCAGTTCGCGGATGCGTTCCATGAACACCGGGATGTCCGGGTGGGACTGGTTGTGGATATGGTGCTGCAGATCGAACGGGCGGGTGATCGTGCGGCTGCCTGCGGGCCAGGGCGGATTGTCCCGGAAGTCCGGATCGAACATCGCGAAGTTTATCGCGTCGAGCCGGAAGCCATCGACGCCCTTGTCGAGCCAGAACTTGGCGGCAGCCACCAGCGCGTTCTGCACCACGCGGTTGTGGACGTTCAGCTGCGGCTGGGTCGAGAGAAAATTGTGCATGTAGTATTGCTGGCGCCGGGCATCCCAGGTCCAGGCAGCGCCGCCGAAGACGGATTGCCAGTTGTTGGGCGGGGTGCCATCGGCCTTCGGGTCTTTCCAGACATACCAGTCCGCATACGGATTGTCGCGGGACTCCCGGCTCCGCGCGAACCAGTCATGCGCGTCGGAGGTATGGGCGTAGACCTGATCGATGATGACTTTCAGGCCAAGCCGGTGGGCCTCTGCCAGCAGGGCGTCGAAGTCCGCCAGCGTGCCGAAGATCGGGTCGACATCGCAATAGTCCGAAACGTCATAGCCGAAATCGCTCATCGGCGACTTGAAGAAAGGCGAAATCCAGATGGCGTCTACCCCGAGCCCTGCGATATGGCCGAGTTTCTGCGTGATGCCCGGCAGGTCGCCGATCCCGTCCCCGTTGGTGTCGAGATAGGAGCGCGGGTAGATCTGGTAGACGACGGCGCCGCGCCACCAGGGCTGGGCAGTTTCGGGAGGGGGCGGGTTTTCCAGCGGTCACGCTCCTGAACAGGCGGGTTCGCCGGATTTGTCTGGCCTGGCAGGGGCAGAGGGACTCGAACCCACGACCTGCGGTTTTGGAGACCGCCACTCTACCAACTGAGCTATACCCCTTCAGGCCTGAGCGGGGTTTGCCCCAACTCCCGTCTGGCTGCAAGACCGGGGGTGAAAAGACTTAGGTTTGGGCGGTACGACAGGCCGGACTCGCCCTTGGGGCGGACGGTCTTTGGGTCCTCGTGGGGCTGCTCCGAATTGAGGGTCCGGAGGACGGAAGAGGCATCTTTCCTGGTCCAGGTACCTGCCTTCGCAGGTACCTTCGGGGTGGGTTCTTTGGGCCGAGGCCCTCACCTCCCACCGCCTTTGGCGGTGGGTCCCTCCTCTCCCATTTCATGGGAGAGGGGTTAAGGGGTGGCTCTCCAACTCCTCTCCTGTGATTTGGGAGGCAAGGGGTTTGAGGTCGGGAATTTTGTTGGGTGATCATGCGCTGAGTATACCTCCGTAGGCGGAGGTGTAGCGGAAGAGTTCGCTGAGTTTTTTAGAAGAACTTGACGGGACTGGAGTTTAATTTTCGCACGGAGTCTTTTTTGTAGGCGCAAGTCCTGCGCCTCGCCTGCCCAGACCGGCTCAATCCTTATGCAGGCAGCCTACTTCCAGTGTCGAAAGTCTCTCAGGTATTCTCATTCATTCTCATTTTTTATCACCTGGTGCCGGTTTGTTATCGGCCCGTATCGCCCTGCGGGGTCAGACGATACCGCTGGCGCGGAGTTTGTCGACTTGCTCGGGGGTCAGGTTCAGGAGTTCGGTGAGGACTTCTTCCGTGTGCGAACCGAGCTTGGTGGGACCCGCCCAGCGGATCTGGCCCGGGGTGGCGGAGAGTTTGGGAAAGACGTTCTGCTGTTTCAGGCCCGGCCATGTTTCGCTGGGGACTTCGGTGAGGGAGTCGCGGGCGATGTAGTGCGGGTCGCTCAGCATGTCGGCGGCGCGGTAGACTTTTCCCACAGGGACGCCATTTGCGATCATCGTGCGTTCGATCTCGTCGATGGGGCGAGAGGCGGTCCAGAGCTGGATCAGGTCGTCGAGGGCTTTCTGGTTCTGGCCGCGGGCGACATGGGTCTTGTAGGCGGGGTCGTCCTTCAGGGCGGGCTGGCCGATCGCTTCGCAGAGGCGGGCGAAAACGGTGTCCTGGTTGGCGGCGATGATGACCATGCCGTCCGAGCCGGTATAGATGTTCGAGGGCGCGATGTTCGGCAGGATCGAGCCGGAGCGTTCCCGGGTGTAACCTTCGAACTGGTATTCCGGGACGAGGGCTTCCATGACCGAGAGCACGGACTCGTAGATGGTCGCGTCGATCATCTGGCCTTCGCCGGTTTTCTCGCGGTGGTGCAGCGCGGCGAGCGCACCAAGCGCGGCGTAGAGGCCGGCGAGGCTGTCACCCAATGAGATACCGGCGCGCGAAGGTACGCGGTCGGCTTCGCCCATCACGTAGCGCAGGCCGCCCATCGCTTCGCCGACGGAGGCGTAGCCGGCGCGGGTGGCATAGGGACCGGTCTGGCCGTAGCCCGAGACGCGGATCATGATCAGGCGGGGGTTGATGGCTTTCAGCGCGTCGTAACCGAGGCCCCATTTCTCGAGCGTTCCGGGGCGGAAATTCTCGAGCAGGAAATCAGCCTGCGCCACGAGCTGCCGGACGATGTCCTGGCCTTCCTTTTCGCGAAGGTTGGCCGTGATGCAGCGCTTGCCGCGGGCGACGACCGACCACCAGAGCGGAAAGCCCTCGCGGCCCCATTCGCGCAAGGGATCGCCCTGCCCCGGCGGCTCGACCTTGATGACGTCGGCGCCCATGTCGGCGAAGATCTGGCCACAGAAGGGACCCGCGATCAGCTGGCCGAGTTCGATGACGCGTAGGTCCGTCAAGGGACCCGTGCGAGGTAGCGGCGGGGTCATGGGCGTCTCCCAGTCTGGGTAGGCCCCGTCCAATCAGGTAATCAGGGACGCCGCAAGGGTGCGGAGTGGCGCGCGATCAGCGCGTGGATCGCAGGCGGGCCTGCCGCCGCATCCGGGAACCCTGTTCGAGCGAGATGGTGCGCAGACCATCCGCGGCATCGTCATTGGCCGGCATCCGGTTTTTAGGCACGGGCGGGCGTTTCTTGAAATCCGCGATGTCCTGCACTTCGGCGTGGGTGTACTCGCCCATCTCGACGCGGTTGCGCCCGAGGCGCTTGGCTTCGTAGAGGGCGCGGTCGGCGGCCTCGATGGCGGAACTGACATCCGCGCCGGCGCCGAGCATGCAGAAACCGAAGCTGGCGGTGATGCAGACCTGGTACTCGCCGGTCTCGATCAGCGCCGACTGGATGCGGCTGCGCAGGCGCTCGCACACGCTGCGGGCGTTTTCGGGTGTCACATCGCTGAGCAGGACGACGAATTCCTCGCCGCCCCAACGGCCCAGCTTGTCAAACGGACCCCGGAGTTCGGCATGGGCGATCTGGGCCACCGTTTTCAGCACGCGGTCGCCGGCTGCGTGGCCATAGAGGTCGTTCACTTCCTTGAAGAAGTCGAGGTCGATGATCGCCACGGCGGCCGTCTGCTGCGTGCGGCGCATACGATAGCACTCCTCATGCGCGCCGCGCAGGAAGAAGCGGCGGTTGAGCAGACCCGTGAGGTCATCCGTCCAGGCGAGCGCCTCGAGGCGGCGCTGGTAGGTGCGGGTGTGGAAATTGTGCAGCGTGGCGATGATCGCTGTCGGGATCGCAACGCAGCCGGTCACGTAGAGGTTAAGGCGCACATAGTCGCTTGCTTGAACCGGGATCCCGAGTTGGAAGACGACGATCGAAACAATGAACGAGATGCTCAGCGCGGACAGGCAGACCAGCGCAAAGTAGTTCACGGACGACATCATGTCGCGAAGGTTGGTGCTCATCCTGCATCCCTCATCATGTTGAGGATGCTACACATCGAAGCTTGCAACGCCGCTCATGGCGGCGGTCGATTTGATGCCCGGGCGGCGAGATTCGGTTAACCAGACCGGTTCAGTTCAAAACCCATTGGCCGTCGACGGACCGCAGTTTGGCCGGGCCGACCCAATCGGAATGGGCCACGTGGACCGAGTGGATGATCGCCTCGATCTCGCGGCGCCAATGATCCAAGAAGGCCTGCAGACGGGGAAAGGCGGGGGCAGTGTCGACCGTCTGCCAGACGAAGCTCTGCAGCAGCGTCCGGTGGGCCGGCATGTAATAAAGAACTTCGGTCGTGATCAGCCCTGCCCCTTGGATCCGGGCGAGGAAATCGCGGTCAACTGCCATTCAAGTCTCCCTGTCATGCCCTTGCCGCAACGGCATGGACAGGGCCGAGAGTATGACAGAATTTTGAAATGACAATAGATTCAATGTGCTGGCAGCTTTTGTGCGAAGTGCTGCCAAACCCGCCGGGGTTTCAAAATCTTCACCGCCAGACTGTTGACGCGGCGAGCCCCACTGACTATCTCCGGGCCATCGTTAGCAGTCCACTCGGGTGAGTGCTAAACGTGGGCGCTCTCCCTACTGCTGGCGACCAACTTCAACCCAAAGACCCGAGGTAAGTTATGATCGAAGAGGCAGTCAGAATGAAACTTCGTCCCCTGCATGACCGCGTTGTCGTGCGCCGCGTCAAGGAAGAAGAAAAGTCCAAGGGCGGGATCATCATCCCCGACACCGCGAAAGAGAAGCCCCAGGAGGGCATCGTGGTAGCAGTCGGTAAAGGTGCCCGCGGCGACGACAACGAAATCGTCCCCATGGACGTCAAGCCGAAAGACCGCGTGCTTTTTGGCAAATGGTCCGGCACCGAAGTCACGATCGACGGCGAAGAGCTGCTGATCATGAAGGAAAGCGACATCATGGGCGTTCTGGAGAAGTAAGTTCTCCGCTCTCCCCTTTCCTTCTTCCAACCCAATCAAGAGGTAACTCACAATGGCAGCTAAGATAGTTGTTTTCGGATCTGATGCCCGCGAGAAAATGCTCCGCGGCGTCGACATCCTGGCTAACGCCGTGAAAGTCACGCTCGGCCCGAAAGGCCGTAACGTGGTGATCGAGAAATCGTTCGGCGCCCCGCGCACGACGAAAGACGGTGTGACCGTCGCAAAAGAAATCGAACTCGAAGATCGTCTCGAGAACATGGGCGCACAGATGCTGCGCGAAGTGGCCTCGAAGGCGAACGACACCGCCGGTGACGGCACCACGACCGCCACGGTCCTGGCTCAGGCCATCGTCCGCGAAGGCATGAAGCGCGTCGCCGCGGGCATGAACCCGATGGATCTGAAGCGTGGCATCGACAAGGCCGTGTCCGAAGTCGTCAAGGACCTCGCCCACCACGCCAAGAAGGTGAAAACCAACGAAGAGATCGCCCAGGTTGGCACGATCTCGGCGAACGGCCAGAGCGAAATCGGCGCGATGATCGCTGAAGCCATGGCGAAAGTCGGCAACGAAGGCGTCATCACGGTTGAAGAAGCCAAATCGGCTGACACCGAACTCGACGTCGTCGAAGGCATGCAGTTCGACCGTGGCTATATCAGCCCGTACTTCATCACCAATGCCGACAAGATGATGGTTGAACTCGATGACCCGCTCATCCTGCTCCACGAGTCCAAGCTGTCGAGCCTGCAGCCGCTGCTGCCGATCCTCGAAGCCGTGGTCCAGTCGCAGAAGCCGCTGATCATCATCGCTGAAGACGT
>JBBSDJ010000017.1:0-33141 GCA_038249555.1 Caulobacterales bacterium | reverse complement strand
TTGCCGACGCGGATCTGGCGGGATTTCCGGCGCTCGATATTGCGCCAGGGGCGGATCGGATTGTGACTCATCGGCTATCCAGCGCCTTTCGGGCTTCCTGTGAGCTCACATGTGGCGCCGGGCAGGCCTCAGGTAAAGGGCCTAGCGTGTGGCGTTGCCGCTCGCAGCCGCCGTCGCCGCCTCAGCGTCCGCCACCATCTGGGCAGAGACTTCTGCGGCGCGGATCAGCTGGTCGTCCACATTGATCGAGAACACCTGCGCCCCTTCGGGTCCGAGCGGCCCGATCACCAACTCGCCGGCGCGCCATTCAAAGGCGCCGCCATTCCGGGCTGACACGGTCCAGCCGGCTTTCAGGCGGGGGAAATAGTTCTCGCCCGCGGCCATCGTGCGGCTGAGGAAGATCGTGCCATCGGCGCCGCGCACTTCCAGCCAGGCCTGGCGGACAGCGACGATTTCGAGCGGCAGGTCGGCCGGAACGGTGGTGGTGGTCGCGTTCTCGGCAAACAGGCTGTCGCGGGCGCCGCTGACGGCAACAACCGTCGGCGAGACCACTTCTTCGGGCCCCCGGTTCATCAGCACCGCCGCGGTGACACCGCCCGCGATGAAGAGCAGGAGCGCGCCCACACCCGCGAGGATAATGGGCAGGCCGGTGCCGGTTTTCGTGATCTTGCCCAGTTTCGGAACCGGCGCAGAGGTTTTCACCTCTTCGACCGCGCCGCACTCGCGCGTGTAGCGCTGCACAACGTCCTGCTCCGGCAGGCCAAGATATTTGGAATAGGCGATCAGGTAAGGCACCAGATAGCCCTTCGCGATGGTCTGCAGTTCCATCCGCTCGATGGCCATCAGGAAATTCTCGCGGATCAGCGACGACCGCGCGATCTCGCCCAGGTTCAGATCCAGCGCTTCGCGAACGCGGCGCAGCACCTGGCCCATGCGGAGCTCTTCGCCCTCATACTGGCCGGTGCGGAAAATCTCGTCGGCGCGCAGGCGGCGGCCATGCGCGTCCAGCTGCCGGGCCGCTTCATGCGAGATCGGCATTACATTCGAACGGTTCGTTCCGTTATCGTCCACCCGCCCATTTTCCTCGGGTTTGTCGTTTGCCGGCTCAGGCGATACGTTCTGTGCCATTGTCTACCAGTCTCACTGACCACGGTTGCCACCAAATGAAATCGGGGCAAGAACCGGTCCAGAGTGTAGGTAAGGCCGAGTTCTCGCCGCCGCAACACGCTTCAACTGTCAGCTGTGTCAATTCCATGTTCGGCCGCGAGTGCTAACACTTGGTTACGGAACGATCCGTTCGGTTTGTCCATCCGCTCGAAAAGCCCCGCCCGGAAGGCATTCAGGTCCACCCCGCGCAGGGCCTGCTTGACCGGGCCGATGGCCGAGGCTGCCATCGACAGGCTGGTATAGCCGAGCGCCGCAAAGCACAGCGCCACGGGCGGTGACGCGGTGGCTTCCCCGCAGACCGAGAGGCGGATGTTGCCGGCCTTGCAGGTATCGGCGACCATCTTGAGGTAGCGCAGCGCCGCCGGATCCACGAGGTCGTAGCGTTCGCTGACCGACGGTGTCATCCGGTCGGCCGCAAAGAAAAACTGCAGGAGATCGTTCGTCCCAACGGACAGGAAATCTACCTCCCCGACCAGGTCCTGCATCGAGAAGCCCAGAGCCGGGGTCTCCAGCATCACGCCGACTTCTAGCTTGGAGGGCTGTTTTCCGGTCTGCCGAGCGCTCCAGGCGATCTCTTCCATCAGCAGGGCCTTGGCCGCGTGATACTCTGCCGGCACCGTCACCATCGGGAACATCACCGTCAGCGGGCCATCCCCGGCCGCGCGGACCAGCGCCCTGAGCTGGCGCCGGAACAGGCCCTTGTGATCGAGCGCAAAGCGGATCGACCGCCAGCCGAGGGCCGGGTTCTCTTCCCGTTGCAGGTTCAGCGCCGGCAACACCTTGTCACCGCCGAGGTCGAGCGTGCGGAACACGACTGGCCGTCCCGCCGCCCGGTCCAGCACCCGCTGGTACAGCGTGATCTGGTCATCGAGCCGCGGCAGAGTCTCGGACACGAGGAACTGGAACTCGGTGCGGAACAGGCCGACGCCGTCGGCGCCCGCCTGGTCGAGCATATCGAGATCGAGATCGAGGCCGGCGTTCAGCATCAGCGAGATATGCGTGCCATCGAGTGTCTGCGCCGGCAGACCCTTCAGCGCGGCGTATCGCGCCTGCCGCTCCGACCGCAGCCCGACCCGGGCCTTGTACGCATCGTACACCACGTCATCCGGGCGCACGTGTACCGTGCCCTCCTCGGCATCCACGATGATGTAGTCGCCCTGCTCGATCCGCGTCGTCAGGTTCTCGATGCCGCCAATCGCCGGGATGCCGAGCGCGCGCGCCACGATGGCGGCATGCGACGACGCCGCCGCCTCCTCCATCAGCAGGCCGCGCAGGCCGGACTTGGCATACTCTAGCAGCTCCGCCGGTCCGAGGCGCCGGGCGACGAGGACGCTGCGGTCGCCCTTGATCTTGGGCTTGCCCTCTTCCCCGCCGAGCACCCGCAGCAGGCGGTTGTCGAGGTCTTCGAGGTCATGCAGCCGTTCGCGCAGGTAGGGATCGCGCGCATTCATCAGCCGGGCGCGGTGCTCGCGCCGGGCCCGGTCGACCGAAGCCTCCGCCGACAGGCCGGAGCGGATACCCTCATGCAGCTTCTCGGCCCAGGACGAGTCCTCGGCGAGCAGCCGGTAGGCTTCCATCACGTCGCGCGGATCGCCGCCGAGGGCCGCGCCGTCGATCATCATCATCCGGTCAATCGAGGCGCGCAGGCCGATCAGGCCTTCGTTCAGCCGCTCGGATTCGGCGGTCATGTCGGTCGCAAAGAACTTCGCTGCCGGCACGACCGGATCGTGCAGCACGGCCCGGCCGAAGCCGAGACCTTCGCAGAAGATGCGGCCCTTGAGGTTACTGCCGCCCGGCCCGCGCGCGCGCCGCTCCGGCGCGTGCGCCGCCGCCGGGGCTGTCTCGAGGGTATGGACGATTTCCGCCAACACCATCGAGATGGTCTGCAGCGTGTCGATTTCCTCTTCGCCGTAGGCGCGCTCCGTCCGGTTCTGGACGACCAGCACGCCGGTCACCCCGCCGGTGCGCAGGATCGGCACGCCGAGGAAGGCGTGGAAGGGGTCCTCCCCCGTCTCCGGCCGGTAGGAGAAGGCTGGATGGCGCGGCGCGTCCTCGATGGCAATCGGCTCGGCCGTGCGCGCCACGAACCCGACGAGGCCCTCATGCGCGGCAAGGCGTGTTTTGTTGACGGCTTCCGGCTTCAGGCCTTCGGTGGCGATCAGCAGCAGCGCGCCATCGGTCTCGCGCACATAGATCGAGCAGACATCCGCCACCATGGTGGAGGCGATCAGCCGCACGACATGGTCGAGCCGGGAACGTGTGTCGCCATCCTCCGCCATCACCTGGCGAAGGTTGTTCATGAGCACACGGGTGGCCGGTATGTTGTAGGGCATGCTCTCCCGTTCGGGATGGCGGATTATTCTGAGTCTAGACCGAAAGCGGTATGAAGGGCGCGAACGGCCAGTTCGGTATAGGGCGCGGCGATCAGCACGGATATCTTGATCTCGGAGGTGGAGATGACATCGATGTTGATGCTCTTTTCCGAGAGGGCCGTGAACATTTTCTCGGCAACCCCGGTATGGCTCTTCATGCCGACGCCGATGATCGAGATTTTCGACACGTCGCGGACCACTTCCAGCCGCTCATAGCCGACATCATCCTTCAACTTCTCAAGCGTCTCGCGGGCGAAGGGGCTGTCGCGCTCGGTGCAGGTGAACACGAGGTTCGCCTTGGACGCTTCGCGCGACGAGGCCTGCACGATCATGTCGACGTTCACCCCGGCCTTCGCCAGCGCCGAGAAGATCTTCGCCGAAGATCCCGGACGGTCCGGCACGCCATACAGCGTGACCTTGGCTTCATCCCGCGAATAGGCGACGCCGCTGACAACCTGCTTTTCCACGATCTCTTCCTCTGCACAGACTAGCGTTCCGGGGGTTTCCTCGCCGGGCTTCACGAAGCTCGACAGGACGCGCACCGGCACATTGTGGTTCATCGCCAGCTCGACCGAGCGCGTCTGCAGCACCTTGGCGCCGAGCGAGGCCATCTCGAGCATCTCTTCATACGAAATCTTGTCGAGGCGGCGCGCCTTCGGCACCATCCTCGGATCGGTCGTGTAGACGCCGTCGACATCCGTATAGATGTCGCACACCTTGGCGCCGAGCGCCGCCGCCACCGCCACAGCGCTCGTATCCGAGCCGCCGCGGCCAAGCGTCGTCACCCGGAAATCGTCGGTCACGCCCTGGAAGCCGGCGACCACGGCAATCTCGCCGCTATCGATGGAATCCGGCAGCGAGCTGTCGTCAAAGCCGAGAATGCGGGCGCGTCCGTGGCTGTTGTCGGTCTTCAGCCGCAGCTGCCAGCCGAGCCAGGAGCGGGCCTTCAGGCCCTTGCGGCGCAGCGCCAGCGCCAGCAGGCCGGCGGTGACCTGTTCGCCCGAGGCGACCACCACGTCATACTCGTCATCATACAGGTGGCGCGGCAGGTCCTTGCCGGCAGCCCCATCCGCAAGGGCGACCAGCTTGTTGGTCTCGCCCGACATGGCCGAGACGATCACGGCCATGTGCTCGCCCTTGGCCGCGCGCGCGGCCACGATGTTGGCAACGTTGGCAATCCGGTCCAGGTCGCCGACCGATGTGCCGCCGAATTTAAGTACTGTGCGCGCCATTTCGCCCCAACCGGCTATCTGCCCCGCCAGGGGCGTCCTATATCGGCCCCTCTAGGGTAAACTGCGGCGCGGATCAAACAGGATTGCTAAACAATGGCAAAAACGATTGAGGCCTCTCTTGAGACGCCGGTAACGCCGAGCATCGACCCGGCCGAGGTCGCCAAATTCTCGGCCATGGCAGCGGACTGGTGGAATCCCCACGGCAAGTTCAAGCCGCTGCATCGGTTCAACCCGGTCCGCCTCAAGTTCATCCGGGAGACGGCCGAGGGGCATTTCTCTATTTCCAAGGGCGCCCTGAAGCCGCTGGAGGGCCTGCGCCTGCTCGACATCGGCTGCGGCGGCGGGCTCGTCTGCGAGCCGATGGCGCGGCTCGGCGCCTCGGTCACCGGGGTGGATGCCTCTGAAGCCAACATCAAGACCGCGCTGACCCATGCCGGCGAACAAGGCCTGAAGATCGACTACCGGGCCGGGACGGCCGAAGGCCTGCTGGCCGCCGGCGAGCCGCTGTTCGACATCGTGCTGAACCTCGAAGTGGTCGAGCACGTGGCCGACCCTGCGCAGTTCCTCACCGATACCGCGCGCCTTGTTCGCCCCGGCGGGCTGATGATCGTTGCGACCCTCAACCGCACCGCCAAGGCGCTCGCTACCGCCGTGATCGGCGCCGAATATGTGCTGGGCTGGCTGCCGCGGGGGACACATGACTGGTCGAAGTTCGTGACGCCGGAAGAAGTCGAAACGGCGCTGACCGGGGCTGGCATGAAACCCGAGACGCCGATTGGCGTCAGCTTCCATCCGCTGTCCGGCCAGTGGAAACTGACCGGCGATGCGTCGGTGAACTACATGATCGTCGCCCGGCGCCCGGCCCCATGACCCCGCTGCCCGCCCCCGGGGACGTGCTGACCTTCTGGATTGGAGAGGCGGCGAATTCGCCGGCCGAACTGAAGCTGAAGAACAAGATGTGGTTCAACGGCGGCGCAGCGCTGGACGCCGAGATTGCCGCGCGGTTCCAGCCGCTGCTGGAGACCCTGTCCGCCGGACCGCTGGCCGAGGATTGGACCGCGCGCGGCGCAAAGGGACGCCTTGCGGCGATCATCGTGCTCGACCAGTTCAGCCGCAACATTTTCCGCAAGTCCCCTCGCGCCTTTGCGCAGGACCGGCTGGCGTTTCATCTGTGCAAGGAAGGTCTGCTCGTTCGTGAGGACCTTGGCCTCTCGGAAGCCGAGCGCGTGTTCTTCTACCTGCCGCTCGAACATGCCGAAGACGAGGGCCTGCAGGCCCGCTCGGTGGACCTGTTCACCTCGCTGCACGCAACCGCCCGCCCCGGGTTCGACGAGTTCACGAAGTCCACCCTCGACTATGCCCGCCAGCACCGGGACGCCATCCATCAGTTCGGCCGCTTCCCGCACCGCAATGCAGTCGTCGGACGGGTCAGCACGCCGGACGAATTGGAATGGCTCGCCGAAGGCGGCGGGTTCTAGATCCCTGAACTCATCCAGAACGGGAAGCGCACTGTGCGGCGTCAACCCGGCATCAGGTCGAGAGGATCGTCAGCTTTCATATTGGCGTTCCGAGCCTCCAGCTTCGCGGCAATCTCGGCCTGCATCTTACGGTCCAGCGGATAGTTGCGGATGATGAAGTAGGTGGCGATGTAGAACAGCGTTGGCAGTACACAGAAGATGATCAAGAGACCCTGCACGGCTTGCGGTGTGTTTTCGGCGCCTGCTTCGTAACCTGCGACGAGCCCGACCAACAGATAACCCACACCAATCGCGACGCTCGCACCGACCTTGTAGGCCGACGCGTTGAGACCGAAGTAAAGCCCCGCCCGGTTGACGCCGGTGCGGGAGACCTCTTCTTCGGCAATGTCTGCCGTCATCGACCGGCCGATCACCAGCGGCGCGGTAAAGGCAAAGCCGTTCAATACAGCCGCCGCGGCGAACGACCAGAAACTGGGAAACTGGGCAACGACAAAGTAAAAGGCGAAGCTGCCTGCCGACATCAGGACAGCCGCACAAATCGCCTTGTGCTTTTCTGTGCGCTGGGCAATCGCCATCCAGAACGGCAGGCCGACAACCGACGACAGGAAGAACACGACCAGCAACAGGCTTGCCTGCAGGTCGCTGAGACCGAAGACCGATTCCGCAACAAAAAGGTAGAGCGATGAAGTCACCGAAATGCTTATGCCGACCATCACCTCGAGCAGAAGGACCGCACGCAAGAGAGGATTCTCAAGCGCCTTGCGGAGCATCGAGAAGCTCAGCTTGTGATCATCGCTGCCAGTACTGATCCTCGGCGGGTCAGGCACGAAAGCACATGCGAGGAACGCTGTGACCGGAAGGGCTATGATCAGAGCCCAGCCCATTGCGCCAACCTGGGCGAACCGGTCACCGTTCTCGCCAGCATTCGCCGCAATGAACACCGGCAACAGGAGCAGAAAAAGAGCGCTGAGAATGCTGGCCACTTCGATCACCACGAAATGGCGTGAACGGTCGTCATAATCGACCGCCACATCCGACACCCAGGCATTCCGCGAAATCTGCAGGAACGTGGCGCCGAGATAGAAGATGACCATCCAGAAGACGAAGTACAAAGCCGTGACGCCTTCGCGCGGCGGCAGATAGACGAAGTAGGCCGAAACCATGAGCATCGGCACGCTGGCGACAATCCAGGGGCGCGCGCGCCCGTAGCGGCTGTTGAACCGGTCAACCAGCGATCCGATGATGGGATCGACCGCCAGATCCCAGATTCGCATCAGCATGAAAAGCAAGCCGGTGAGGGCCACACCGAGGCCGAGTTCGTCGGCGTAGAACGGCGAAAGGTAGACCCCGACCGGCAACCCGATGCCGGCGAGCGGGAACGCCAAAGTGGACAGCGCGAACACGCGGGGGAGCCCGAGGCGCTTAGGTTTTGTTTCGGTCATGGGAGCACAGTGACGCGTGAAAACGTGACGGCCAAGTCATTTTTTTGTGGCTGCAAGCTTGACGCGGCGAGGCCCCGGCGCAATCGCTCGGACAACAATAAGCCGGAGGGCCGCCGCACATGATCCGCAACATTCTCATCGGGCTTTTGCTCGCAGTTGCAGCATTCGTGGGCCTGCTGGTGTTCAATGCGATGAACTACGGCGCCGAGCCGGTGGGCGGGCGCGTGACCTTGCCGGCGCCGCCGGAAATTTCCGCCGAGCGCGGGGCGCAAAATCTCTCGCGCGCCATCCAGTTCAAGACGATCACTCTGGCGAGCGGCGATCCGCGCCCCGGTCAAGAAGGCGAGTGGCTCGCGCTGCATGTCTGGCTCGAGGAGGCCTATCCGGCCGCGCATGCCGCGATGACCAAGGAGCTGGTGCCGGACACGCTGACGCTGCTCTACACTTGGGCCGGATCGGATGCTTCCTTGAAACCGGTCATGCTGATGGCGCACCAGGATGTGGTGCCGGTCAACATCGGCACCGAGGGCGACTGGGACGGCGCGCCGTTCGAGGGCGCGATCATCGATGGCTATATCTACGGGCGCGGCGCAATCGACAACAAGGGCTCGCTGGTCGCGCTGATGGAGGCCGCCGAGGCGCTGGCAACGGCCGGCTTCAAACCTCAGCGTACGGTATATTTCATGTTCGGGCATGACGAGGAAGTCTCGGGCTCCGGCGCCGAGGCGGCGGTGGCGCTGATGAAATCGCGCGGAATCGAGCCCGAAATGGTGCTCGATGAAGGCTTCATGGTGCTGGACCCCTCCCCGCTTTCGGGCAAGCCGGCGGGATTCATCGGCATTGCGGAAAAGGGCTATGTGACGCTGGAGGTGATCGCCACGGCGGCGGGCGGGCACTCGTCCACACCGCCGCGCAACTCGGCCGCCGTGAACCTCGCCCGCGCCGTCGTCGCGCTCGACGAGAACCAGATGCCATCCGCCCTGAAGGAGGCGCCTGCCGCCGACATGTTCCGTGCCGCCGGCAAGGATATGCCGTTCATGCAACGTTTGGCCTTCGCGAACCTCTGGCTGTTCGAGGGCATGGTGGATGACCAGCTGAGCCAGATTCCCGGCGGCAATGCGATGATCCGCACGACCACCGCGCCGACGATGCTGGAAGGCTCGGCGAAGGAGAACGTGCTGGCGCAGCGCGCCAAGGCCACGGTGAACTTCCGAATTCATCCGAGCAATACTGAGGAAGAGATCATCGCACATGTGAAAGAGGTGACGAAGGATATCGAAGGCATCGAGATCGCCGTCGGCCAGCAGGGCATTCGCGGCGCGGGCGCCTCGAATGTGTCGCCCACGGACAATCGCGCCTATGCCGTACTGGCGAGCGTGGCGGAGGCGACCTATCCCGGCGCGCCGGCAGCGCCTGGCCTTGTGCTCGGTGCCACCGATGCGCGCTATGCCGAAGCGATTTCGGCGAATGTGTACCGGTTCGCGCCGGCGGTGCTGACGCCGGATGAGCTGACGGGCTTCCACGGAACGAATGAGCGCACGAGCGTCGAGAACATGGGTCGCCTCGCACGCGGGTATGCGCAGGTGATCCTGGCGATGGATGCGGCGGAATAGGTTCGACGCGGGCCGGTTTCGTTCGATCTGTCATCCCGGCCCGCGCGCAGCGCGAGAGCCGGGACCCTGCCCGAGGCAAGAGCGGAGAGAAGGTCCCGGATCGGCGCCGCGTCGCGGCTTGTCCGGGATGACAGAGGATTTTTGGCGACGTGTAGGTTTTGCTGCAAGATCATCCACTCAGTATACCTCCGTTCACGGAGGTGTAGCGGACGGATTGGAGAATTATTTCATAACGGCTTGAAGAGGCTGGATTTTATGTATTGGGCGGGGTGAATTTTGTAGGCGTAAGTCCCGCCTGTCGCCCCCGCCAGACTGCCTCATCCGGATGCATTCAATCTACATTGAGTGTCGAACTTCTCTCAAAGATTCTCATTTTTTATCGCTCAGTATCGATCCGTTCTCGCCCGGTATCGCCGCTTCAGTTCACCGGGCCGGTGACGCGGGAGATGTCCACGTTGTAGTGGCGGGCGCAGAACTTGCAGTCGATGGAGAGGTTGCCGTCCTCTTCCACGAGTTCGCGCAGCGACTCGTCCGGCATCTGGCTGAGGGTCGTGACGAGGCGTTCCTCGCTGCAGGTGCACTGGTCGAGCACGGCCATGCCGGACCCCAGCGTCACGCCCTGTTCGTGGAACAGGCGGTAGAGCAGCTCGGTCATCGGCAGGGCTGGGTCGATCAGTTCAGCCGGGGTGAGCGTATTGAACAGGGCTTCGGCTTCGCGCCAGCCTTCGTCGGTCTCGCCGCGTGTGTCGTCGGCGGCGATGCGTTGCACCAGCATGCCGCCGGCGGTCCATTCACCGGTGGCGGCGCGGCCCACGGCAATGCGGATGCTGGAAGGCACCTGCTCCGACATGTCGAAATAGTCTTCCGCACACTGAGCGAGGGTCGCCTTGTTGAGCGGCACGATGCCCTGGTAGGGCTGGATGTCCGGATTGTCCTGCACGAGGATCAGGCCGAGACGGCCGGTACGGCCGAAGAGTTGCGGCATGTGCGGCTCGCCGCCCTTGTTGACGCGTTCGAGATTGGCCCAGCCTTCCGGATTGTAGCGGGCATAGCCGCGCACATTGCCGTTGGTGTTGTACTCACCGACGAGCAGCGTGACCGGGCCGTCGCCTTCGGCCTGGACGAGGATCTTGCCTTCGAATTTCAGCGAGGCGCCGACGAGGGCGGCCAGCGTCACCGCTTCGCCGAGGATCTGGGCGAGGTGTTGGGGATAATCGTGGCGGTCGAGGATCGGGGAGATGCTGAGCGCGCCCATGCGGACGGCGCGCCCGCGGATGGGGCGGCCTTCAATCTGGTAGGTGGCGGCAAAATCGCCGGTTTCGTGGGGGAACTGGGTCATGGGAGGGGCGCCTTGCGGGGGGCTTTCAAGGTGCCCCATGTGGCAGCGGGGGCGCCCCAGAACAAGGGGGCCCCGCCCGTTGGCCAGCAGCTGATCGGGCCGGACCGGCCTCCCCGGCGGAAAGTCGCCGGGCTAGCCGGGCTGAGGTCCGCCGTCCCTCGCCGCTGCTTGCGGCATCGAGCGGCGCGGGCCGATGCTGAGCGCCGTGCGGCCTTTGCGAGGCGGACGGTCGAGCGCCTCTTCTTCAGCCTCTAGGGTCTCACCCCAGAACGCAGAAAGGCTCGGCCCTTTCTTCAGCCGGGCATCGCGCCAAAGGAAGCCAGCGACTTCGTGGAACAAAACGCGCCGGCCCATCTGGTAATACCATCGCTGGGCGTGGCGGAGTTTCGCGTCCTTAAGGGTGAACAGGCGCCAGAGGGCCTTCGGGCGCGTCTGCATGACCAACTCGATGCCCTTCACCCATAGAAAGACGCGCCACGGCGGAAGGTGACGCGTGCTGAGCACCTGATGCTTGTAGTCCCACTTCGACTGATCTGTCTGTATAAACTCCCGGCTGGCGGCGAGGGAAAAGAACGGCGTCCAGCGGTGCGGCGTTACGTAGAGGCTCTGGATCTGGTCCGGATCATAGAGCAGCAACTGGCGGAGCTGGCGCCAGTAGTCACGGTCACGCTCCTCCTCGAAGCCCACGACCCAGGTGGCCATCGAAAGCATGCCGTGCTCACGCATCAGCAGTATGGCTTCGCGGTCCGACGAGGTGGAGCCTCCTTTCTGTATCTTGGCAAGGACTGCCTCGTCGGTGTTTTCCATGCCGAACAGAAAGCGCGCGACGCCCGCCTGCTTGTAGAGATGCAGATGCTCTCGGTCGCGCACGATATCATCGGCGCGCGTTGAGCCGACGAGAATGACCTCGACCTTTTCCGCGATCAGCGCTTCGAGAAAACGTTTCCACATCTTCTTCGATGAGGTCGGGTTTTCGTCGGCAAAGTTGAAGACCTCGACCTGATGCTCCCGGTGGAGGCGCGCGATCTCGGCGGCAAAAGAATCCGGGTTGCGATGGCGCCACTGGGTCCAGAAGCCACGCTGGCCGCAATAATTGCACGGGTGCGGACAGCCTCTCGAAAACTGTACGACTACGGCGCGCTTGCCGCCCCAGTAGGAATAGCGCGAGAAATCGATCAGCTCCCAGCCGATCCGGCAGGTATCCAGATCGGCAATCATTTCCCGGGCGGACGTGGCAACGGCGCAGGCTCCGTCCCGGAAGGCGATTCCCTTTACGCTGGCGGGCAGCGCGCCTTGGTCCAGCGCCCGCACAAGCTGGCGGCAGGTTTCCTCTCCCTCCCCCCTTACAATGTAGTCGATTTCCGGCGACGCGGCGAGAATGTCGCGCCAATGGTAGGTCGGAAAGACGCCGCCATAGACAATCAGGAGGCCGGGCAACGCTGACTTTGCGCGGCGCGCGATCTCTGAGGAGACAGGGTGCGCCGACGTTGATCCGGAATGACCGATCAGAAGGAGATCCGGATCGCGCGCCCGTATCTCCTGAAGTATTTCGGGGAGGGTCATCGGACCAAACTCCGCATCGAGCAGCGAGACAGCATGGCCGTCATCGATCAGCGGGCCTCCGATCGACAACAGGCCGAGGGGCGGTAGATGATCGTCGGGTATACGGCTGCCGATCGCGGGATGCGGCGGGTTCAGGATCAGGATTTTCATGGCGTCCTTCGGGGTGGAATGTGCACCAACCAATTACCCTGCGGCAAGGCCGAATTGCGGAAAGTCTACAACCGAAAGCGGAAAATCCGGGGCCATTTCTGGCCGGACTTCAGGCGGGCCTCAGGCCGAACAGCTGGCGCCGCCGAGGACGCAGAAGCTGGCGCACCAGGGGTGGTTCAGCTTGACGGGCGCGGCGGTGGCTTCGGCGAGGGTGGCGCCGAGGTCGAAGGCGGGGTCGTCTACCAAGAGGGTGCAGGCGAGGACACGGGGGCTGGCGGCGCCCTTGCGGCGCACGACCATGCGCTGGCTGGCGCACATGATGGAGTCCGGAGTCTTGTTCAGGATGCCCCAGCAGGCGGTGGTGATTTCCGGCGGATCATCGCGGGCGATCATTTCCGGGAAGAGGACGAGCTGTTTCGGGTCGGCGGCATCGAGGTCGAGGCCGAGGGACGCCATCAGGGCGCGGTAGCCGTCGCGGGCGGCGGGCTCGTCCTCGTGCAGCGCCTTGCGGCCGGCGAGCGCGAGGGGGATGTTGTTGCTGGCGAGCCAGCTGAGGCCAGCGCAGGCTTCGGCGAAGGCGCCCTGCCCGCGCTCGGCGTCGTGGGTGGCGGCGTCGTGGGAGTCGAGGGAGACGCGCAGGGTCATGCTTTGGGGATAGCGGGCGGCGAGGTCTGCGAGGCCGGCCTGCACGCGCGGGCGCATCATCGGGCGCATCGCATTCGTCAGCACAAGGAGGGTGTGGCCGCGCGAAAGGGCGGCGTCCATGATGGCGATGATCTCGGGCGCCAGGAAGGGTTCGCCGCCGGTGATGCCGATTTCGGCGGGCTGGGTGAGTTCGTCGAGGTAGGGCTCGACATCGGCGCGGGTCAGGTAGACCAGCCGGTCATTGGTGGGGCTGCTCTCGATATAGCAATTGGCGCAGGTGATGTTGCAGAGCGTACCGGTGTTGAACCAGAGCGTCTTGAGGCCGGACCAGGCGACGCTGGCGCGGGTCTCGCCCTTCGCGGTGACGAAGGGGTCGGAGAATTTCGCGTTCGGGATCAGGGTGTCGGCCATGAGTTCCTGCCTAAAGCCAGCCGGAGGGGGCGCCAAGGGCTGACGCTGCGGCTGGCGGAAACGTGATCCGCCACCGGCCTATTTGTCCAGGCACCAGCGCAGGATCGCCTTTTGGGCGTGGAGGCGGTTTTCCGCTTCGTCCCAGACGAGGCTGGCCGGGCCGTCGATGACTTCGGCGTCGACTTCCTCGCCCCGGTGGGCCGGCAGGCAGTGCAGGAATTTGGCGCCGCCATTGGCGAGTTCCATCAGCTCGTCGGTGACGGCGAAGGGCTCGAGGATTTCAAGGCGGCGTTCGGCGTCGAGATCGCCCATCGAGACGAAGGTGTCGGCGATCACCACGTCGGCGCCGGCGACGGCTTCCTCGGCGGTCTCGAACAGTTCGATGCGGCCCTGCAGTTCGGTGGCGATGTCGAGATCGTCCTCGTCCGGCGCGTAGCGGTGCGGCGTGCCGATGGCGAGGGTGAAGCCGAACTTGGCGGCGGCGTGGATGAAGCTGGCGCAGACATTGTTGCCATCCCCGACCCAGGCGAGGCGGGCGCCGCGGAGGGTGAGGCCGTGCTCTTCGAGCGTCATCAGGTCGGCCATGATCTGGCAGGGGTGCGAGCGGTCCGACAGGCCGTTGATGACTGGCACGCCGGCGGCTTCGGCGAAGGTTTCGATGTCGGTATGGTCGTTGGCGCGGATCATCACGGCGTCGACATAGCGGGAGAGGACGCGGGCGGTGTCCTCGATCGACTCGCCGCGGCCGAGCTGCATGTCGCCGGCGGAAGTAGTGATCGACGAGCCGCCGAGCTGGCGCATCGCCATGTCGAAGGAGAAGCGGGTGCGGGTGGAGGCTTTCTCGAAGATCATCGCGAGGGTGTGGCCCTCGAGCGGGGCGCTGGTGTCGATGCGGCCCTTGGGCCAGCCGGCGCGGGCTTTCTTCGCCCGGTGCGCCTCATCGAGGATCGCGCGCAGCTCCGCCTGCTCCAGCGGCCAGATGTCGAGAAAGTGGCGGATCGTCATGGGCGCGGCCCCCGCAAAAATAAGCGCGCCGCATAGCCTGTTATGGGGGGGATGTCATGGGTGATTTCGTGGAAAACCCCTCTGCCCCGAGGGCAGAGGGGTTCTGGATGGGATCAGGCGCGTTTGAGGACGCGGATGAGGATCAGCAGGATCACGGCGCCGAGGGTTGCGTGGACGATTGCCGCCAGGATGCCGCCGCCGAGGCCGAAGCCGATGGCGGGAAAGAGCAGGCCGGCGATGAAGGCACCGACGATGCCGACCACGATGTTACCGACGAGGCCAAAGCCGAAGCCCTTGACGATCACGCCGGCCAGCCAGCCAGCGATGGCGCCGATGAGGAGGAAAATCAGAAGGCTCTCAAGTGTCATGTCAAAATATTCCCGTGTTGAGGGATCAGTCCCTGCGCACCAACGCGCCGGGCCCGGAAAGGATGCATGGGACGGGAGGTTTGATCAGGAGCCGCAGGCCCGCTCGACCTTCCAGATGCGGATGGAACAGCCGGTATACCAAGTTTTGCGGCCGTGGCGCCGGGCATCCATCGCCTCCTGGTTTTCGCCCCGTCCCTGCCGCTGAACACGGCCCAGCAGGACGGCGGCGGCGTCCTGGCGATGATGGAGATGTGCCCCTTCCGGATTCCTGTCATTGTGCCACAGGCAGGCCCGGCCTATCTAGCCGCCTTCTAGCCGCCCGGGGCGAACTATCCTAAGGGAGGTCATCCTTTTCCATCCTCCCGGGAGTAATGCCAGACATGGATAACGTCCTCATCATCGGCGCCGGCGCCGCCGGCTCGGTCGTCGCCAAGAAATGCGCGATGGACCGCAAGACATTCAAGCACATCACGCTGGCTTCGCGGCGTATCGAGAGCTGCGAGAAGGTGGCCAAAGATTGCGTCACGCCGATCGAGATTGCCCAGGTCGATGCCGATGACGTGGCCGCCACCGTCGCGCTGATCAAGAAGGTGAAGCCGGACCTCGTGATCAACATGGCCCTGCCCTACCAGGACCTGCCGATCATGGACGCCTGCCTCAAGGCGGGGGTGAACTATCTGGACACCGCGAACTACGAGCCGCGGGAAGTCGCGAAGTTCGAATATTCCTGGCAGTGGGCCTATCAGGAGCGGTTCAAGGCGGCGGGCCTGACCGCCATCCTCGGCTGCGGGTTTGATCCGGGCGTGTCGAACGTCTGGTGCGCCTATGCGCAGGAATACCTGTTTGACGAGATCGACTATATCGACATCGTCGACTGCAATGCCGGCGACCATGGCAAGACGTTTGCGACGAACTTCAACCCGGAGATTAACCTCCGCGAAGTGACGCAGGACGGCAAATACTGGAAAGAGGGCGAGTGGATCGAGATCCCGGCGCTGTCGATCAAGACGATGGTGGACTATCCGGAAGTCGGCCCGCGCAAATCCTACCTCATCTATCATGAGGAAGAGGAAAGCCTGGTGAAGAACATCAAGGGCCTGAAGCAGATCCGCTTCTGGATGACGTTTGGCGATGCCTACATCAAGCACCTCGAAGTGTTCAAATCGATCGGGCTGATTTCGCTCGCGCCGATCAAGCACAAGGGGATGGACATCATCCCGATGGAATTCCTGCGCGACCTGCTGCCGCCGCCCTCGTCCCTCGCCGAGAACTATACCGGCAAGACATCCATCGGCGTGATCGTCCGTGGCCGGAAGGATGGCAAGGAGATCGCCAAGATGCTGTACAACGTGTGCGACCATGCCGAGACCAACAAGGAAGTCGGCGCGCAGGCTGTTTCCTACACCACGGGCGTGCCGCCAGTTTCCGGCGCGGCGATGTTCTTCCGCGGCATCTGGAAAGGCCCGGGCGTGTTCAACGTGGAGCAGTTCCCGTCGAAGCCGTTTCTGGATGATGTGGCCGAGCGGGGATTGCCGACGACGATCATCGACATTGGTCCGGATGACCAGGATGAGTTGTTTGAGGTGGTGACCTGAGGCGCGATGGCGGAGGCTTCGACCAACGGCAAGGATAACCGCGATCGCGGAGTATACTTCTTTGGTTTGTTCTTTGGAGCATTTTTCGCTGCCTTTGGCGGGAGTCAACTCATCGCAGCCGCGCGACCGGTCGAGGGCATCGAGCGAACGGGAATGATGATCGAAGCCACCAACAGTAGTGGTCGTTTTGGAAACAACACAACTCTGGTCTTCGCAAATCGATATGGCGAGCTAGAATCGTTCAAAGTGAGACCCTCAATCCGCATTCGCGACGTTAGCCGGATAAGGGCCAATGCCCGCGCAATTATTGGGCAGCAAGTCATCTACACCGTAGATCCGTCCCAAGAACAATTATTGTCCGTCCGGACCATCGGTTGGGAAGAAATTGTAACGCGTGAACATCAAATTGGCGCCAAACGCTTTACAGGCTCGGGAGCCTTGGCAGGTGGCTTATCCATCATGATCTTTGGCTTAGTCTGTATCGCCCGAATGGAACGAAAGAAGAAATGACAAAAATCCACACCCCCTGCTTCG
This sequence comes from Caulobacterales bacterium, assembly GCA_038249555.1. GTDB lineage: Bacteria > Pseudomonadota > Alphaproteobacteria > Caulobacterales > Hyphomonadaceae > Hyphomonas. The sequence goes on along the minus strand of JBBSDJ010000017.1, from coordinate 16,227 downwards.
TCCTCGACACAGCACGCCTGCGGCAAAACCTTGAGACGGCCAAGCGCGTGCGCGAAGACGCTGGCTGCAAGATCCTGCTCGCCACCAAGGCCTTCGCAATGCCGGCCGCCTTCCCGCTGATGCGGGACTATCTTGATGGCACGACCGCCTCAGGTGAGCATGAGGCCATCATGGGCCACGAGGAGTTTGGCAAGGAAGTGCACGTCTATTCGCCCGCCTATACGGAAGACGAAGTCCGCCGGCTGACGAAAGTGGCGCAACATATCTATTTCAATTCGGCTGAGCAGCTTGCCCGGTTTGGCGACATTGCCCGCGATGCCGGCTGCCATGTCGGCTTGCGGGTGAACCCCGGCTATTCCAATGCCACGCTCGGCGGCGACCTCTACAATCCGACCGCGCCGACCAGCCGCTTCGGCGAAGTGCCCGAGAAGCTGGCGCAGGTCGATTGGTCCGGCGTCGACATCTTCCATGTGCACGCGCTGTGCGAGAGCCTGCACGAAGGCTCGGTCGGCCTGATCGAATATGTCTCCGAGCATTTCGCCGCCTATATCGGCCAGGTGAAGGCCGTGAATTTCGGCGGCGGGCATTTCCTCAACAAGCCGGGCTACAATGTCGACAAGCTGATCGCGGCGATCAAGGCGTTCAAGGCCCGCTTCGGTGTCGAGGTGATCCTCGAGCCGGGCGCTGGGCTCGTCGTGAACACGGGCGAGCTTTACGCGACCGTGCTGGCGCTGCACTGGAACGCGATGGACCTCGCGATCCTCGATGCCTCGGCCTCGACGCATATGCCGGATGTGCTGGAAGTGCCTTACCGCCCGGACGTGATCGGCGCGGGCCAGCCCGGCGAACATCCGCACACCTACCGGTTCGGCGGCAAGACCTGCATGACCGGCGACATCATCGGCGACTATTCGTTCGAGAAGCCGCTGGCGCCCGGCGACGAGATCATCTTCACCGACCAGATGCATTACGCTTTCGTGAAGACTAACACGTTCAACGGCACGCCCCTGGCGAACCTCGCCATCCGCTGGGAAGACGGGCGTGTCGAGATGATCTCGGATTTCGAATATGAGGAATTCCGGCGGCGGCTGGGGCGTTAGGCCCTCACCTCCCATTGCTTCGCAATGGGCCCCTCCTCTCCCGCAAAGCGGGAGAGGAGTAAAGGGCGGCTCCCGCCTCCTACCCCAGCAGCCACGGCTCCTTCTGTACACGGAGCATCACGCCCATGCGGTTGGCGGCGCTGAGCTTGGCCAGTACGGAGGAGACATGGTGTTCCACCGTGCGCGGGGAGCGGCTCAGGGCTTCGGAGATTTCGCGGTTTGAATAGCCCTTGACGATGAGGGCCAGCACATCCTGTTCGCGGCGGGTCAGGCCGAGGGGGTGGTCGCGGGCGGCGGTGTAAGCGCCGCGCCGGGCGCGCGGCAGGGCGCGGGTCACGCCAAGCTCGGCGGCGCGGCGGCGTCCAAGATCGGCGGCGGCCTGCGCGCCCATGGCGCCGAGTTCGCGCACGGCGGCGCCAAGCACCTCGCCGGTATCGCTCTGTAGGCGGACGAGGGCGGCGGCATAGGGCATCTCCAACGCGTCCCAGGCGGCGGCAGCGCCCGCGAGATCACCGTCCAGTTCGCGCCGGAAGGGTTCTGGCAGATCGTTCAGCCGTTCGTCCGGCGCTGCGCGGCCATAACGGCGGGCCCAGACGGCGCGCTCGCCGAGATTCCAGGCGTGGCGGTCGGCGCCCGACAGGGCGAGCAGCGCGTCCAGATGTTCCTGCCCGGCGGCGAGGTTGCCGCTCAGCCATGCTTGCTCGATCAGGGTGAGGCGCGCGGGCACGACATGCTGCAGTTCATCCGTCGCCAGAGCATCCTCGTAAGCGGCGTTGATGATCGCGGACGCATCGGGCGCCGCCATCCGCACGCTGGCCCGCGCCAGAACCTGCAGTGCCGGCAGACGCATCACCAGCGTCAGATCCTGGCGCGCCAGCACGCCGCGCGAGATCGTCTCGGCATCCTTGAGGCGCCCCTGCTTCAGCCGCAGCAGGGCCTGCCGCCCGGAGAGATAATAGGTCCAGGCATCGAGGTCGTGCTCGGTGTCGAAGGCGATGCCTTCGGCCAGCACCCGCTCGGCGAGGTCAAAGCGGCGGAATTCCACCGCGTATTCTGACAGGTTCGTATAGGCCCGCGCGGCCTGTTCGTGCAGGCCGTTCGCGAGCGAGACCTTGAGGCTTTCCTGCAGCATCGCCTCGCCTTCCGTCCGTCCCCGGAAGACCAGCGCGGTGCCGATATTGTTCAGCGCATGGGCGCGGATCTCGGGGTTGGGGAACTGCGCCTCCAGCGCCAGCGCGCGCTCGCCCCAGGCGACGGCATCGTCCATCTGGTCGTTCAGCATGTTAAGCTGGGAGCGAAGCGAATAGGCCATCGCCTGTTCGGCGGAGGGCGGCATGTTCTCAAGCACACGGATGGCCTGGTCGGCGAGGCGGGCGGCGTCCGGCGCCTCGCCCCGGTACCAGTGGAGGCGCGACAGCCAGCGGAGATTCTCGCCGACCTTGTCCTGCCGCCCGAGCAGGCGCCAGAGCGTGATGGCATGACGCCGCGCGTCCAGCACCTCGTCATCGATGCGGGAGGCGAGCCCGCTTTCATAGGGCCATTGCTCGTAGAGCGTCGCGGCGAGTTCGGGCGGGGCGGCGTCGACGAATTTCAGCGCCGTGCCGAGGTGCGCGGCGGCCTCGCGGTGGGCGCCGCTGGCGGCGGCGCGGGCGGCGGCTTCCGGGGCGATCTCCAGCACGGCGGCGCCGTCGAGCGCGCTGGCGGCGTGGTGGACCATCTGGTCGAGATGCGCGCCGGTGCCGAGCGCGCGTAGGGCGGCGAGGATGCTGGCGTGGTGCGCGCGGCGGCGGACGGCAGGGATACGGTCGAGCGTCGCCTGCCGGGCTATCTCGTGGCGGAAGCGCAGGTCACCGGACGGGGAGGCCTGCAGGATGCCCTGCGCCGTGAGGTCCGCGATCAGCCCGACTGCGGTGTCCGGCGCGAGCTGGTGCACCAGGGAGGCGGGTACGGCGGCGGGGATGACGCTGATCAGTTCCAGCAGGTCGCGCGCGGCGGGATCGAGCCGGGCCTGACGCGCGGTGACGGCCTCGCGCACGGAGACCGGCGGGGCGGCGCCGTCGCCCGCATGCGCGGCGATGATTTCGCTGACCTTGAAGGGGTTGCCGGCGGTGGCCTGGAACAGCCACTGACCGGTGAGGCCCTGCGCGCGCGCCATCTGGCCCACGGCTTTCGGCGTCAGCGGGGTCAGCGCGATCTCGGTGCAGCTGGCCTCCGGCAGGTCGGCGATGGCCTTGCGGAGGGGATGGTCCTCGCCGGTCTCGTTGCCCCGGAAGGTGATCACCAGCAACACGGGCAGCAGCGCGATCCGACGGCCAAGGAACCGGAGGAGGTCGAGCGTTGCATGGTCGGCCCAGTGCAGGTCTTCCCAGATCAGCAGGAAGGGTCCCTGCCCGTCGCCGAGCGCGTTCAGCAAGGCGGCGAAGAGGGCCAGGCGGTCTGCCCCGGTGCGGACCAGCGTGTCGACATCTGGACCGAGCACCCCGGCCATGTCCTGCACCGGGCCAAGCGGGCGGGGCGTAAACAGCGGGTCGCAGCCGCCGAGGGCGGTGCGCCAGGTGTCCGGCGCAGAAGACTTGAACTGGCGGATCAGCGTGGTCTTGCCGATGCCCGCTTCGCCGGAGAGCAGCGCGATATGCCCGCGCCCGGCCCCGGCCGAGGCGGCGAGGGCCGTGAGCAGGGAAAGCTGCCTGTCGCGCTCAATCAACAAAGTTTGTTCCCCCGGCGGCACGATCCAGCCATAAACCGGCAAGACAGGCCCCGATCACGCAAGGGTTAACTTAGGGTCTGTATTTCCGAGGGAAAGCCTTAAAAATGGGTAGGGATAGCCCCAAATTTGGGTAGGATCACCGAAGCGGGCGCCCCAAATCCTCCTTAGTTTGTGCCGGCGAGCTGTGGGACGCACGCGCCAGAATACGGGGGTAGGCACCGCTCTCTCGCCTGCCCCCGCACTTTAGTGCCGGGCTCCCGGAGCCCGTCAGGCCTCTCGCGGCCCGGTCCACAGATGCCGCGCCGCCTTATCCCGTACCGACATGCCGCGCCCTTCCGCCTGACGAACTGTCAGCGCCGACGCGTAAAAACCGGTCAGGCAGTGGACGTTGACGCCGTAATGGTCCGGCATCGCCCGTTTCCGGTGGAAGGGATAGATGCCGCACTTCGAGCAGAAGAAGTGCCGGGCAATGCTGGTGTTCCAGTTATACTCGCTGAGTGCGTCTGCGCCGGAGAGCAGCGTGAAGGCGTCCTCGTGGACGGTCTTCATCAGCGCGCCCTTCATCCGGCAGAGGGAGCAGTCGCAGCGATAGACGTCGGTGATTTCGGCGGCGATGCGGAATTGCACCGCGCCGCAATGGCACGAACCCTCATACCCCGGCACGGCCGTCAGGAAACTTTCCAGGCCGTCAGCGCTGCGTCGAGGATGCCGACCGCTTCGCGCACGTGCGAGTCTTCGATGACCAGCGGCGGAGCGAGGCGCAGCACGTTGTTGCCAGCGACGCCGACCAGGAGGTTTGCATCGCGGCAGAGGCCCTGCACCGATTTCGGGTCGGCCTTCAGCTTGATGCCGGTGAGCAGTCCCTTGCCGGTGACGGCTTCCACCTTGTCAGGATGGGTATCGGCGAGGCTCTTGAGGCCCTGCTGCAGCGCCCCCGAGACGCGGCGCACATTGGCGAGGAAGGCCTCGTCCGAGATCACGTCCCAGACGACATTGCCGACTGCCATGGCGAGCGGGTTGCCGCCATAGGTCGAGCCGTGGCTGCCGGGTTGCATCGGCTCGCCGCAGGCCTCGGTCATCAGGCAGGCGCCGAACGGAAAGCCGCCGCCGATGCCTTTTGCGGCGCACAGGATGTCCGGCTCCACACCGTCCGCCCACTGATAACCCCAGAGCTTGCCGGTGCGGCCCATGCCGCACTGCACTTCGTCGAAGATCAGCAGCAGGCCGTGCTCGTCGCACATCTTGCGCAGGCCGTGGATGCAGGCTTCCGGCATGGCGCGCACGCCGCCTTCGCCTTGCACGACCTCGACGAAGATGGCCGCTGCGGTCGGCTCGGCCGCCGCCTTCTTCAGGGCCTCGTGGTCACCCCATTCGAGGTGCACGAAGCCCGGCAGTTTGGGGCCGAAGCCTTCAAGGTATTTCGGGTTGCCGCCGGCATTGATCGCGGCAATCGAGCGGCCGTGGAAGGCGCCGGTGAAGGTGATGATGTCCAGCCGTTCGGCGTTGCCCTTCGACCAGTGATACTTGCGCGCGGTCTTGATGGCGCACTCGACCGCCTCGGTGCCGGAGTTGGTGAAGAACACCCGGTCCGCAAAGGTGTCGCGGCAGATCTTGTCGGCGAGCTCTTCCTGTCCCTTGACGCGGAACATGTTGGACGTGTGCCAGAGCTTGCCGGCCTGGTCGCGCAGGGCATCGACGAGGGCCGGGTGGGCATGGCCGAGGGCGGTGACCGCGATTCCGGCGATAAAATCGAGATACCGGCGGCCATCCTCCGTGAAAAGGTAGGCGCCCTGGCCCTCGACGAACACTTCCTCCGGCGGACGGTAGACCGGCAGGATGTGCTGGCGGGGGTCCTCGTGGAAATTGTCCTCTGGCATCTCGGCGGCTCCGGAAACAGTGCGGGAATGGGGTTTGGGCCACGCTTGGCGGGGGCCGGACCCTAAGTCAACTCAGCCCGCAGGATTACGCCGATTTAATCGAGATCGTGATCGAAAAACAATAAAATGTATTGACGTTATTCGATATGATCTTATTGTTAATCGTGAAGCCGGGTTCTGGACGCCAAGACCTTCAACGCCCCTCGACTCTCACCTGAAGTCTTGACGCACTGGGACCCGGCCTTCACCTCACGGGGCAGGCCGGAAAAGCTGGTTTCACGGTAAATGGACCCCGGAATGAAAAAGAGGCGCAGCGCCGTTGCCGGCTAGCTGCGCCCCTCCACCGTTTGCAGCGTTTCCTCCCAGAAACTTGCCTACCCATACGGCATCGAATCCGAATTCGTGTCAAGAATGTGTCGAAACATTTTTTCAGAATTTGTGATCCGATTTCGAAAAGGCGCCAACCAGCGTATCTGCAACAGCCCTGGCCTCATCGGTGAAGCTTGCCCGCACAGATTGCGTGAAAGCCGCCTCACTTTGCAGGATCACCCCGTCCCGCAGGACCTTCAATCCGTTCGCTTTGAGGGTAGCGCCGGTGGTCGTGATGTCGACGATCACGTCGGCGGTCCCGGTTGACGGGGCCGCCTCCGTTGCCCCGGCGCTTTCAACCAGCCGGTATTCGCCGACCGACTTCTGGGCAAAAAACCGGCGCGTCAGGCGCAGATATTTCGTGGCCACGCGGAGCCTGCGGCCATGGGATTTGCGGAAAGCGGCGCCGGCGGCCTCGAGATCGGCCATCGAATCCACGTCAAACCAGGCCTGCGGGACGGCAACCACAACATCCGCGCCGCCGAAGCCGAGCCGCTGCAGGACCCGGAAATCTTCCGGCCCGTCCGGGGCAAGGTCGTGGAGCAGGTCCTCTCCCGTGACGCCGAAATGCAGGCTGCCCTCGATCAGGCCCTGCGCGATCTCGCGGGCCGACAGAAGGCGCACTTCGGCGTCCAGCCCGTCGATCTCGGCAGTGTAGCCCCGCTCGCCACCGATCTGGCGCAAGGGGTGGCCGATGCCGGCAAGCCAGGCCTCGGTCTGTTCCTTGAGGCGGCCCTTGGACGGGATCGCAATCGTCAGCCGGCTCATGCGTCCGTCCTCCGTACACGCACCATCCGGTCCGGCCGCACAACGCCGCCGATGCCGGTGGCGGAGACGCGGGCCCCGGAGAGGCCGGCAATCAGCCCGTCATACCGCCCGCCCGCCGCGACCGGCTGGGTGGGCGCGAGGCCTTCGGCGAGGACTTCGAACACGAAGCCGTCATAATAGGTGAACCGCCGGCCGAAACCGGCGCGGAACGACGCGGTGCGGCGTACGCCGGGCACCAGCGCCAGGATTTTCTCGACGCGCGACGCGAAGGCGCCGAGCGCGGCATCAGCGCCGGTAAGGCCATAGGTCTTCGCGAGGGCGGACAGCGTGGCTGGAGCGTCCGTCAACGGACAATCCACTTCGCGCAAGGCCAGCAGCGCCGCGCGGGCCGCGTCCGGCAGTCCGCCCGCTTCGATCGCGGCGCGGCGGGCCCGCAGGCCGCCGGTGATTTCGGCAAGGCTGCGCGCACCGACCAGCGGCACATCCCGCGCGGCCAGCACGGCGCCGAGCGCGGCTTCGGCGTCCGGGGCGTCCAGCGCGGCTAGAACATCCGGATCCAGAGGACGCGAGGCGGCGTCCAGAACGGCGCGCACGCCGCCCTCCTGACGGAAGGCTCGTTTCAAGAGGTCGGTGGTGACGGACGGCAGGTCCAGCGCATCGATGAAGGCCGGGAAGATCGCAAGGTCGCCGGTGACGATGGCTTTCGGAGACACGCCGCAGGCCTCGACCGCGCGGTGGACCAGCGCGAAGAGTTCGGCGTCGGCAGCGGGATCCGCGGCGTAGCCGAAGCGCTCGAGGCCGACCTGCGTGAACTCGAACGGATCGTCCGGCGCGGCGGGCAGACGGAAGGCGCGCGCGGCGTAGGTGTAGGTCTTAGCCGAAGGGCCGCTCTCAAGTCGCGCCGCTTCGCGCTGCGCCACGGGTAGCGTCAGGTCGGGCCGCATCGCCATTTCGGCGCCGCGATTGTCGGTGAAGACGCAGAGGCGCGCGCGCACGGCCTCGCCGGAGAGTTCCAGAGGAATGTCCGCAGGCAGAACATAATCGGGATCGATGGGCGTGCCGCCCGCGGCCTCGAACACCGCGCGCGCGACCGCCACCAGGGCGTCATGGTTCATGTCTGCGCCTCGACGATGGCACGCACGGCGGCGACCATCTGGTCGCGCGGCACTTCGATCTGGCCGGGGCGGGCTTCACGGTATTCCTCGTTGGAGGTGATCGCCTGCGCCTTCAGGGCGCCCATCTCGAGATCCTTGATCGTCACCGTGCCTTTGGCGACTTCGTCACCGCCGACGATCACCACGGCGGGCGAATTGCGCCGGTCGGCATATTTCATCTGCGGGCGCATGCCGGACGCGCCCATATAGGCCTCCGCGCGGATGCCGCCCCGGCGCAGTTCTGCCGCAAGGCCGAGCGCGAGGCCCGGATTGTCCTTGTCCAGATTGAGCACGACGACGGGGCCGTCGAGCTTCGCGCCCTCCCCCATGATCGAAAGCGCCGCAGCGAGGCGCGAGATGCCGATGGAGAAGCCGGTGGCGGGCACCGTCTCGCCGGTGAAGCGCGCGACGAGATCATCATACCGCCCGCCGCCGCCGATGGAGCCGATACGGTAGGTCTTGCCGTCTTCGCCGGTCACTTCGCGCAGCAGCTCGGCCTCGAAGACGGGGCCGGTGTAGTATTCAAGTCCTCTGACCACGGACGGATCGATCTTCACATCGTCCTCCGGCGCGCCGAGGGCTTCAAGCGCGAGGGCAATGGCTTCGAGTTCGGCGAGGCCTGCTTTGCCTTCCTCGGTGAAGCCGGCAGCCTTGGCGAGATTGGCGAGCGTCACGGCGCGCGTCGCCGCGCCCGCTTCGGCAAAGGCCAGCACGCGCTTTACGGCGCCTGCATCCAGCCCGGCGCCCTTGGTGAAATCGCCGCTCTCGTCCTTGCGGCCCGCGCCGAGGAGGTCGGCGACGCCCGAGGCGCCGAGGCGGTCGAGCTTGTCGAGCGCGCGCAGGATGGCGAGGCGCGTGCTGGCGCTATCGGCGCCGACGGAGTCGAGCACGCCGTTGAGCAGGCGGCGGGTGTTGACGCGGATTACGAACTCGCCGGGCTTCATGCCGATGGCGCGCAAGGCCTCGGCGCCCATCGCGATCATCTCGGCATCGGCGTGGAAGCCGGGCGCGCCCACCGTGTCGGCGTCGCATTGCCAGAACTCGCGGAACCGGCCGGGGCCGGGTTTCTCGTTGCGCCAGACGGGGCCGGCGGCGTAGCGGCGGAAGGGACGGCCGAGGCCCTGGCCCTGCTCCGCCACGAAACGGGCGAGCGGCGCGGTCAGGTCATAGCGCAGGGCCATCCATTGTTCGTCATCGTCCTGGATCGCGAACACGCCGGCGTTCGGGCGGTCGGCATCTGGCAGGAACTTGCCGAGCGCATCGGCATACTCGAAGGCGCTGGTCTCCAATGCTTCGAAGCCCCATTGGCGGTAGACACCGGTGACCGTTTCGACGAGGCGTTCCTGGGCATGGATCAGCCCTTCCCGCTTGTCGGGAAAGCCGCGCGGCTTGCGGGCGAGATCTTTAGCCGATGCGGGCGGGTTGGCCTTGTCGCTCATGGTCGTTCCAGATCCTGTGTCAGGCTGAGCCCGCTTAAACGGCGCGGGCCGGAATGGGAAGGCGGCGCGTCGATGCGGCGCGGGAGCCGGGTTTCGGCCTGCATCTTCTGGTTCGGTTCTGGAAGGGGAACACTATCAGAGGCGCAGCCGGACCGGTTCGCGCCTCGCCGGCGCGTCATGCGTGATGATGATGGTGGTGCAGGCGCGTGTTCATGGCCGGGCGGATACTGAGGCGGCCCGGAAGAGTCAACTGCAGCCGGGTTAAACGAACCTTGAAGCGGAGGTGCTTGCGGGCTGGCGCAAATCGGCTAGTCATCTTCTACCGGGCTACGTGGGCGCCCGGACAGGCGTGCGTGCGCCCAAGCCCCACTCTTCGGCCTCTGGGCCATGAGTGATGAGGCTATAGATGACGACTCCTTCCCTTGGCGAACTGACTGCCGCGAGCTTCCGTATCGGCTGTCTCGGCTTTGGTGGGCCGGCCGGGCAGATCGCGCTGATGCACCGCATCTTCGTCGACGAGAAAAAATGGCTCGGCGAGGAAGAGTACCTGCACGCACTCAACTACTGCATGCTGCTGCCCGGCCCCGAGGCGCAGCAGCTGGCCACCTATGCCGGCTGGCGGCTGCACGGCGTCGCTGGCGGCATCATTGCGGGCACCTTGTTTGTCCTGCCCGGCGCCGGAATCGTGTTCGGCCTCACCTGGCTCTACGCAACGCTCGGCACCACACCGGTCGTGAGCGCGCTCTTCTATGGCATCAAGGCCGCCGTCATCGGGTTCATTCTCGAAGCGCTCTGGAAAGTCGGTAAGCGAGCCCTGAAGACCAGCGCTGATCTCGCGATCGCGGCGCTCGCCTTCCTCGGCCTCTTCCTGTTTACCTTGCCCTTCCCGCTGGTGATCACCGCCGCGGCGGCCTTCGGTCTTGCCCGCAGCTTCGCCGCACCGGCGCTCACGCCATCACAGGCCGCCGCATCGCCGAAGGCAAGCAGCGCCCTCGCCACCGCCGCCGCCTGGACTGCCCTCTGGCTTGCCCCGCTCGCCGCCGCCTTCACCTTGCTCGGACCGGACCATGTGCTGACCCGGGTCGGTCTGCTCTTCTCGAAGCTCGCCCTCGTCACCTTCGGCGGCGCTTACACCGTGCTCGCCTACCTGCAGCAGCAGGCGGTCGATGCCGAAGGCTGGCTGACCGCGCCGCAGATGATCGACGGGCTGGGCCTTGCCGAGACGACGCCCGGCCCCCTCGTGCTGGTCAACCAGTTCGTCGGCTTCATGGCCGGCTGGCAGGCGGACGGCGGCGGCCTGATGCTGGCGGCCCTCGCCGCCGCGATGGCGAGCTGGTGCACCTTCGCGCCGTCTTTCGTCTGGATCTTCGCCGGAGCGCCCTTCTCGGAACGCCTGCGGCAGAACCGGTTTGCCGCCGGCATACTCCGGTCGATCACGGCGGCCGTCTTCGGGATCATCACCAAGATCGCGCTGTTCTTCAGCTTCGCGGTCCTGTTCGGGGCGACCTTCCAGGCCGCAATGCCCTTCGGACAGTCCTTGACCCTTCCCGTCGCGGGGACGCTCGACCCCTTCGCCTTGCTGATCGCGGCCGCAGCGGCCGTCGCCCTGATCCGGCTGAAAGCCAACATCCTGCTGGTCGTTCTCGCCTGCGCAGCGGCGGGTCTTGTCCGGTCAGCCCTGCCCGCCATCGCTTGACGGCTGGGCGCGACTCTCTATGTGTGCCCCCAGACTCGGAACCGGGCCCCTCTGGTATCTGCGGCGGCAGATACGATGTCGGATCCCTCACGGATATTGCGCTGACGCGGCGCGCCTTTCCGGACCCCTAAATCCCCATGCCTGAATTACTGACCGTTATATACGCGGGCCAACCCGTCTGGTTGTGGATCGCATTCCTGTCCTTCATCGGCTTTCTGCTATGGGTCGATCTGGGCCTCCTCAACAAGAAGGATGAGGTCGTCTCTCCGAAGAAGAGCGCCATCATGTGGGGGTGTTTTGCCTCGCTCGCCGTGGTGTTCGGTTTCTACATCTACTTCGGCTACCAGCCGGACCCGCAATACTACAACGAGCCGGAAAACCTGCGCGCTCAGGCGACGCTCCAGTTCGCGACCGGCTACCTGCTCGAAACCGCATTGGCGTTCGACAACATCTTCGTCATCGGCATGGTGTTCACCTTTTTTGCCGTACCCCGAGAATACCAGCACCGGGTGCTGTTCTGGGGCATCATCGGGGCGATCGTGTTCCGGGGCATCTTCATTTCGCTGGGCGCCGCGATCGTCAACGAGTTCACCTGGGTGCTCTATTTCTTTGCCGCGTTCCTGATCTTCACCGGCGGAAAAATGCTGTTCTCCGGCGGCGGCGATGACGACCACATGGATCTCAACGACAACCCCGTCCTGAAATTCCTGAGGAAGCGCCTGCGGGTGACCGACACGATCGAGAACCACAATTTCGTCGTGCGCAAACCTCATCCGGTGACCGGAAAGCTGGTCCTTTGGGGCACGCCCCTGCTGCTCTGCGTCATCATGGTCGAAGTCGTGGACATCATCTTTGCGGTCGATTCCGTGCCTGCGATCTTTGCAGTCACACGGGACCCCTTCATCGTCTACACCTCGAACATCTTCGCCATCCTCGGGCTGCGCTCAATGTACTTCATGCTGGCGGCCGCGATCGCGCGGTTCAAGTACCTGAAGTACGGCCTGTCGCTGGTGCTGGTGCTGATCGGCCTGAAGATCTTCTGGAACTTCCTGCTCTACAAGCAGCTGCACCTGGTGCCGTATCTTGAGCCGCAATGGTCGCTGATGCTGACGGTCGCCTTCCTCGGCGGCGCGATCCTCTACTCGCTGTGGAAGACTGGCGGGAAGGAAAAGTCGGCGGTAGGCTGAAGCCGTCTAGCCCCTCTTCCGCAAGCGGGAGAGGGGGTCAGGCCTTCGCCTTCGCGGCCGCCGCTTCGCGCATCGGCGCGCCGTCGCGGCGGGGGATGATCTTGAAGATGCCGGTGCCGCGCATGATCGTCTTGTCGCCGGTCCAGATGCGGCCTTCGACCGTGATGATGTCGTCCTGCTGGCCGACAACGACGCCGTCGCCCTCGACGAAACTGCCGAGGGGCGCGCCGGCGAGGAAGTCGCAAAGGAGACGGACGGTCACCCACCAGGTGTCCTCGTCATTCTCGACCGCGCCGCCCCAGGCCATGTCGGCGAAGGTCATCAGCATGCCGCCATGCGCATTGAGCATGCCGTTGGTGTGATACTCCTCGACCCGGAAGGCGCGGGTCAGGTGGCCGTTCTCGCGCTTCTCGAAGAGGGGGCCGATCTGGCGGCCGAAGCCCCGGTGCCAGGCGAGCTGGCTGTAGCCGGGGGGGAGTTCGGTGGTCTGGTAGCGGTTGAAATCGTCGGTCATGGCAGGCGGGATAAACCCGGGAGCGGGGCGACTGCAAGGGATGCCTTGAATTTGCCATCGGAGACCGGAAAGCATTCTCCCCATGCTTCGCACACTGTTTGCTGCCGCCCTCGCCGCCAGCCTGCTGGCTCCTCCCGCCCTAGCGAAAGGGCGGGCCCGAGACAATGCCGTCGTCTCGGCCTCGGTGATGAGCGCGCGCGAGCCGCTGGATGCCTGCGGCGGGCGCGACCTGTTGGACGCGGTGGTGCCGGACGGGCCCTTCCTCGAGGCCTGCAAGTTCCATGATGCCTGCTATCGCTCCGGCCAGCTTGACCAGGGCGTATGCGACGCCGACTTTCTCAGCGACATGCGCGAAGCCTGCGATGCCAACTGGCCGAAGGCCAGCGCCGCCGGCAAGCATGCGGCCTGCGAAGTGGCGGCCTATACCTACTACCGCGCCGTCAATTCCCGGTTCGGCTCTATGCTCTATCCGCGCGGTGTGACGGAGGGCCAGTTCGGCAAGGTGAGCCAGTCGGTCAGCGAAGGGATGAACGGCACGCGCCACCTCGAAGCCTGCGCCGAGGCGCGCAATGCCTCGAACCGGAAGCTGCGCTTTTTCCTGACGCTGCACGACGAGAAAGGCGAATGGGTCGCCACAGCGCCGGGCGTCTCGTCACTGTCGCTGCAGCCGGGGGAAGTGAAGACGCTGTGCGCGGGTACGTCGGTCTCTTGGTTCCGGAACGCGGCGAATATCGGCGATGCCTACGCCCTGACGCTGAAGGTGGATGATCCGTCCACGATCAATCCGTTCGGGGATCTGCTGGATGTCGACCGGCTGGACTGCGAGACGGCCAGCGGGAAATGCGTGCGGGTCGCGAAGGCGAGCTAGAGTTCCACCATGTCGAACTCGGATTTCGGTGTGCCGCAGAGCGGGCAGATCCAGCTTTCCGGAATGTCGGCCCAACGGGTGCCGGGCGCAAGGCCTTCGCCCGCATCGCCTTCGGCCTCGTCATAGAGGTATCCGCAGGTCCGGCATTGCCAGGTCTTGTATGGCGCGCTCATGCGCGTTTCCCCTTTCCGGTCTTGATCTTCAGGTGATCCCGCAAGGCGCCGATGAGGGCGTCGCGAACCGGCGCGGGATCGAAGGCGGGATCGATCAGGCATTGCATCCGCAGGCCGAGCAGGCTGCAGCCTGCCATCAGCGCTTCGGCATCGGCATCGATTTCGGGACGGATGTGGCCCCTCTTCTGGCCGCGTTCGATGAAGGCGCGGATCAAAACACGCTCCAGTTCATGAGACTCGGCAAAGGCGACCCGTGTCTCCAGCCGGTCGGCCACTGCGGCGGCGAGCAGCATGAAATAGGCGGCGCTTTCGGACTGGGCCGGCATCGCGTCACAGTGCAGCCGGACGAAGGCGCACAGGGCATCGAGCCCGTCCATCTCGTCGACCTGTCCTGCCTCGAGGACTTCGCCCTGCCACTGGTGCAGGTGCCAGATGAGTGACCGGATCAAGCCTTCCTTCGAGCCGAATCGCTGGGTGACAAGGCCGCGCGAGAAGCCGGCTTCGCGGGCGATGGCGTCAAACGTGGCGGCGGAAACGCCCTGCTCCGCGACGACCTTGATTGCCGCCGAGATCAACTCGCGCTCAGACCTGTCCCGCCGCTCCGCCTGCGTCAGGCGGCGGGCCGGACTGTCGATCTCTGCCTCGGCGTTCTTCATGTCGCACCCCTAACATAATTGTTGGCTGTATAGCAAGTTTGTTGTAGTCCTGCATCATTCGCCGGATCAACCGGCACCGTGTTCTGGGAGGACACTCATGGCCATACCCGATGAAATCGCAAAAGACGTGATTGATCCGAAAGCCTATGGCGACTGGGACCGGTCTCATGCGGCGTTTGCCTGGCTGCGCAAGAATGCGCCGCTGGATGTCGCCAAGATCGAAGGGTTCGATCCTTTCTGGGTGGTGACCCGGCATGCGGACATCCTGAACATCGAGCGGCAGAACGACCTGTTTCACAACGAGGACCGCTCGGCGACGCTGACCACGATCGAGGCGGACCGCCGGGTGCGCGAGATGATGGGCGGCTCGCCGAACCTGCTGCGCTCGCTGGTGCAGATGGATAACCCCGATCACATGCAATACCGCCGGCTGACCCAGTCCTGGTTCATGCCGCAGAACCTGAGGAAGCTGGAAGACCGGATCCGGGAAATCGCCCGCGGCTTCATCGACAAGATGGCCGCGAAGGGCACCGAGTGCGACTTTGCGCGCGACGTCGCCTTCCTCTACCCGCTGCACGTGATCATGGAAGTGCTCGGCGTTCCCGCGGCCGACGAGCCGCGCATGCTGAAGCTGACGCAGGAATTGTTCGGCACGCAGGATCCCGACGTGAACCGGGCCGGCAAGGAAATGGACGATGCCGGTGAAGCATTGAACATGATCAACGCCACGGTTGTCGACTTCATGACCTACTTCAACGCCATGACAGAGGATCGCCGGAAGAATCCGCGCGAGGATCTCGCCAGCGTGATTGCCAATGGCTCCGTATACGGACAACCCCTCGGCCACCTCGAAGCGATGAGCTACTATATCATCGCGGCGACGGCCGGCCATGACACGACGTCCAACACCACGGCCGGCGCGTTGTGGGCGCTGGCGGAAAACCCCGGCGAGTTCCGGAAGGTGAAAGACGACCCGTCGCTGATCCCCGCGATGGTCGAGGAATCGATCCGCTGGGAGACACCGGTGAAGCATTTCATGCGCACGGCGACCGCCGACACGGAAGTAGCCGGCAAGGCGATCAGCAAGGGTGACTGGTTGTTCCTGTCCTATCCGTCCGGCAACCGCGATGAAGCGGTGTTCGACGATCCCTATGTGTTCAAGGCAGACCGCACGCCCAACAAGCACGTCGCGTTCGGCTACGGCGCCCACGTCTGCCTCGGCCAGCACCTCGGCCGCGTGGAGATGCGGGTGCTGTGGGAAGAACTCCTGCCGCGGCTCAAGTCCGTCGAATTGAACGGGCCGGCGCGCCGCACACAGGCGAACTTTGTGTCCGGGCCGAAGGAGCTACCGATCCGGTTCAGGATGACCTGAGCCCGGCGGCTTTGAGCGCGGCCGACTGGCGCGCGGCGACGCTGTCGATGGAGAAGCCTTCGAGGCTCTCCTCGAACAGTTTATGGAAGTTCAGTTCCGCGCCGAGGCGGAGATAGGCGGCGCCGAGGCCGATGGCGGCGCGGTCCATGAAGACGAATTCGCGCGGGATCTTCACGGGCCCCTTCTCTTTCAGGAGCTGGCGGACGCGGAAGGCTTCCTTGCGGCCATACTCGCCGGGCTTGATGCCGTCGGCGACGGAGCGGACGCGGTCGTCGATGATCGGGCCATAGATGAAGCGGGCCCAGACGTTGAGGACTTCGACGAGTTCACGCGACAGGTTTTCGAAG
>JBBSDJ010000016.1:0-33206 GCA_038249555.1 Caulobacterales bacterium | reverse complement strand
TCCTAAAGAAAACTGCCGCGCGAACAATCACCGCACTCTGGGCTGCAATCGCTGACGCTATCCTCCGCATCGAGCCCGAAGAATGCGCCAACTACTTCAGCGCCTGCGGCTATGACTGTGGTTGAGATGAATCTGCTCTAACGTTCTGCAAGCCAGGTATAGGGTCAAAAGGCCCCTCCGCGGCCGCTGACGCGCCGATCGAAGTCAGACATTGGGTGGGGACGGTTGTCTGGGCTTCTTACGGCAGGAAGGTCTGTGACCTCCTGCCGCCGGATTTCCGGAAATGCCGGGACGGGCACTCGGTGCGTCAGCGGGTACAGGCGAGCTAGGTGGGAAACTTAACCAAGAACCGCCTGACAGTGTGACAACGTCCGTTCAGAAGACTTTATTCTCGCCCTGCGCAATCTTTTTTGAGAAAGCCGGATCAGTCTGGCTTCAGCTCATCCGGAACCGGGACGAGGCCATATCCGTAGACATTATCGCGGCCCGGCGCGCCGAGATCGCGGGCGAGCGCCCGGAGGCCTTCCCTGTGGTTGTTCGCCGGCGTGCCATTCATCAGCCAGGCCGCGAGCGCAACCACGCGCGGGACCGCGAAGGAGGTGCCGGACAGGATATCCGAATCCGGTGAAAGGCGAATACCGACACCTTGTGCAGACAGTTCCACTTCTTCGCCGCGCGCAGCGTACATGTAAGGCGCGCCATCGCTGGACACTGCCGTTACGCCAACCACCGAACCATAGGCCGCGGGATAGCCGGGGCTGGAGGCTGGGCCTGTATTTCCGACGGCGGCAAACATCAGGATGCCTTCGTCCTGCAGACTGTCCACGACGGCCGCGAGCACCTGGTTCGGTGGTCCTGCAAGACTGATATTAATGATGTCCGCGCCTTCGGCGGCGGCCCAGTCCAGCGCATCCACGAGATTGTAGGCGGCAGCCTGCGCCCCCGAATCCTTGAACTGTTCGGCAACATCCGCCGCAAGCAGCCGCTTGGGGGCGCCTTCGCCCATCTGCCTTAGATCGTCGAGCAGAACCGACATCACCTGCGCCCCGTGCGGAAGATCCGCCCGCCGCTTCACGAACGATTTCAACTCGACGCCATCGGGCAAACTGCCAGCCGAAAATCCGTCGATCACGGCAATGCTTACATCTGATCGCCGAGCATCGAGCTTGCCCGGAAGCATCGGCTTTCCAGCGCTTCCAGCAGCTTCCGCACTCGCCTTGTAGACGTGGCTCAGATCAATCGCTGCGGAGGGGTAAAGCTCGCGTACCTGCGATACCGCGTCTGCCGCCTTCACGTCGGCGGCGAAACCAACCCGGACCAATTGCGCGCCGTCCCGGCGCAGCTGCCGCTTCTCGATGACGGTGAAGCCGGCCTCACTGAGCCGTTCCAGTTCATCAGGTTCCGGCAGAAGGATCAGAACTTCACGGTCCCGGTAGACGTGTCCGCTGTCGTCAGAAATCAGGTTTGCAGTTTTCTCGCTGTCGTCTCCTCCGTCATCATCATCTTTGTCATTGTCATCGTCGTCGTCGTCTTCATCTTTCCGGTCTTCGTCCGCATCATTGTCCGAACCCGAATTGTCATCGTCCGAATTGTCGTCTTCGTCGAAGTCTTCCATGTCGGATGAATCTGAGTCTTCGTCGCGCGTATCGCCGCTGCCCGAGCCGGAGCCGCTCTCCCCGGCATCGTTGTCCCTGACGGCGCGCTCGCTCGCCTTGCGCGCGTCGCGTTCAATGTCCCTCGAAACCTTGTCAGCGTCCCGGCTGCGGTCGCGCTCAGCCCGCCCTTCCCGCTCGGCACGGTCTGCCCGGTCGGCGCGTTCGCCGCGGTCTGCACGCTCGGCCCCGTCGCTGCCATGCGCCGATGCGCTGCCGGCGAATGCCAGGCACAGGGCGAGCGCTGTGAGGGAAACAGATAGACGCAACATGTTGATATATATAGCATTCCAATACGCCGTACCGTAGCGGAATATTTGTTGCGAGTGCGAGAATAAGGGTGGGGTTTCGCACGTTGTTGTCGTTGTGTTGATGGACGGGCGCTCTTCAAGCTTCAGGTCGGAATTGATCCTGCTCCTGCCGCGCCTACGGCGGTTTGGCCACGCCTTGACGGGCTCGGCGGATG
Source organism: Caulobacterales bacterium (assembly GCA_038249555.1). Lineage (GTDB taxonomy): Bacteria > Pseudomonadota > Alphaproteobacteria > Caulobacterales > Hyphomonadaceae > Hyphomonas. The sequence goes on along the minus strand of JBBSDJ010000016.1, from coordinate 31,088 downwards.
CTGCGGACGACCTTGTCCAGGATGCACTTGAACGCGCCATGCGCCGGCAGGCGCAATATGAGCCGGGCACCCGGCTTGATAGCTGGATGTACAGGATGATGCAGACGATCTGGATCGATGAACGCCGCAAGCAGACCGTCCGGCGCCAGCATGCGCCGGCGCTGACAGATGTCGTGCAGACCCGGGGCGAAGACGGGCGGGTAAGTTTTCCCGCCCGGGTAGAACTCGAGGACGTCCGAAAGGCGATGCAGTTGCTGCCAGACGACTGCCGAGCCGTGCTGGCCTTGGTCAGCATCGATGGCCTGTCCTATGCCGAGGCGGCTGAAGCGCTCACGATACCGGCGGGCACGGTGATGAGCCGCCTTGCGCGGGCACGGCGTCTGCTCGTCGCCGTCCTGGACTCCAGCAAGAAGGATGTTTCCGGTCATGACTGAAGAACAATTCGAGATGTTGTCAGCCTATGCGGACGGTGAACTCGGCGAGACCGGGCGCCGTCAGATCGAGCGTCTGCTGGAGACCGATCCGTCGGCAAGGGAAGCCTTGTCGGCCATCCAGGGATCGCACAGCCGGCTCCGGCAAGCTTATCTTCCGACCTATCACGCCGACCCGCCGGAGCGGTTGATGCGGGTGCTGACTGTTCCCGGCGAACGCGGCCGGCCGGTATTCGGCCTGCGCTGGCTGTTCGCAGGTTCGGCTGGAGGCGCAGCCTTGGCCGGTATCCTCGCGGGGTGGTTTGGCGCCGTGACCCTTCAGTCGGCCAACGTGGAGGCGCCCGTGATGGTGGCGTCTGTATCAGGCCTCGAGGCGGGCAAGGCGCTTGCCGCTTTCCTGACCAGCGTTCCGTCCGGAATGGTCAGCGACGTCGCGGGCCAGTCCAGCACCGTACTGCTCAGCTTTCAAAGCGATGACGGGCGCGCGTGCCGGCAGTTCCAGACCGGCGCCACCATGGCGGTCGGCTGCAAGCAGGACGACGAAACCTGGACGATCGAAGCAACCGCGCAGGCAAGCCCGCTTGCCGCCGGCGGATATGCGACGGCGAGCGGAGAGGTGCCCGCCGGAATTGAAGCCGCTGTCACGGCGCTTGGCGTGAGTGAAGTCTATGATGCCAGCCGCGAACGCGAAGCCATGGAAAAAGGCTGGAACTGATACCGCGCGCTGCAGGAACGAAAAAAGGCCGGGCATCTGCCCGGCCTTTTTGTTTGTACCCGGAGGATTGCGCCCTTAGCGCCGTTCGAACGGCCGGCGGAAGTTGGTGCGCCAGGTGATGCCGACGCCTGCCGCGAGATCCGCGCTCGCATCGCTCAGGCCCTTTTCCGCGAACAGGGACAGGCGAACCGTGTCGGTCAGCCTGAAGCTGGTATAGGCGGTTGCCGAAGACAGGTCTTCTCCTCCCGCAACCACGGCTTCTGCCCAGCTGACATCGGCGCCGACCAGGATGCCGTCCGAGAGGCGGGCATAGCCGCCGATGAGCGCGAGCGCCCCGTCTTCACGCGTTGCCCCGCCGCGCTGCTTATAACCACCCTGAACATAAACGCCGCCGGCATCGGTGTCGGTGCCCAGCTCCGCCAAGAAGGCGAAGTCGGTCTCGCCGGTGCCGAGGTCCTTTTCTTCGTCGCCCGTCGGCAAGGTCGCCTTGGCCGTGGTGTCGAGATAGGCGTTGTCTGTCAGGTTGAAGGTATAGGTACCGGACAGGGTCACATCCGCGAGACCAAGCTCATCGATACCGGCAAAGGTGGTCGGATCACCATCACCATCATCGTCATCATCATCGCCGCCGCCGCCGGGGCCGCTATTGTCGCGTTCGCCGCCATTGTCATCGCCCGGAACAACGCCCCCGGGGCCATCGACCGCCGCCAGCGGAACCTTCGCCCGGAACGTCCAGTTGCCGGTTTTCAGGCGGACCGTAAAAGGTACTTCGTAGATTGTGGTGTCCTCGGTCGCCCCGAATTCACCGGTGGCATACTCGAAGCCGGTCCCGAACTGAACGCTGGTTTCGGCCAGTGCCGAAGGCGCCACGAGAACGCCCGCGAGCGCGGCCAATATGGCCGGGCGAGAGCTGAACAGATATTTCATAGGCAGATTTCCCCTCTTTTCCTTGTCGTGATGAACTAGAATGCGCGAACGGGCGCAGGAACCGGATTCGTCTATCCGGTAACCTGCACCCGCCCGCTTTCTCATTTCGGGTCAGTCGTCCCGGCCCCGATCGCGGTCACGATCGCGGTCGCGGTCGCGGTCGCGGTCCCGGTCACGGTCGCGGTCCCTGGAGCGCTCGCGCTCGCGGTGCTCACCGTCATCGTCCCGAGTCCGGGTTTCAGAGCGCGACTCGGAGCGATCATCAGACTCGGAGTCGTCATCCGAACCGCCGCGACCACCGCGATCATCATCGTCGCGGTCATCATCGTCTTCGCCGCGGCCGCCACGATCATCGTCATCGCCGTCGTCGCTATTGTCGTCGATGGAGCCATCGCCGCGGCGCTTCAGGCCGTCCGGGCCAATGTCATCGTCCGAGCTGTCATCGGAGTTGTCATCGATCGAGCCATCACCCCGGCGCTTCAGGCCGTCCGGGCCGATGTCGTCGTCGGAGCTATCATCGGAGTTGTCGTCGATCGAGCCGTCGCCCCGGCGTTTCAGGCCGTCCGGGCCGATGTCATCGTCGGAGCTGTCATCGGAGTTGTCGTCGATCGAGCCGTCGCCCCGGCGTTTCAGGCCGTCCGGGCCGATATCGTCATTGCTGACGACTGCGCCAGCGCCTTTTACAGGGTCTGTTTGAGCAACGGCCGGAAGGGTGATGAGAAGCAGCACCGAAGCTGCAGACATCAGGCCTTGGATCCATGTTCGTTTCATTCTGTCCTCCTTGGGGATTCGAACACGACAACGGCCAACCCCGCCTGAGTATTCTCAAGGAGTGCTGCCGAGCCTGATTAAATTCCGTCGAGGTGTATGCCGTCATGAGACCCGCCGGACGGGCGTGCATGGAGATGCCACCCGGCGCGTTGTAAGCAGATGAAGCTCCGGCTAGCGGGCAATACGGCGACCCGTGAAAGTCGCGCGCCACGAAATCAGGGAGATGGAACTCGCTCTGGCGAATTGCTCCAGTTTCCGAGCGCCCGGTAAAGGGCAACCGTGTTGCGTCCCCGGTCCAGCCGCGCGGCGATCAGCTGCTGACGGCCTGAATAATACTCCCGCTGCGCATCGAGCACGGCGAGATAGTCGTCGATCCTGGTCTTGAACCGTTCCTCCGACAAGGAAAGCGTGATGTCCGTGTCTTCGGCGAGTTGCTGCAGGGCGGACAGGCGGGTGTCGATTGTGGCGGCAACCGCGAGCGCGTCAGCCGTTTCGCGGAACGCGGACTGGATGGACCGCTCATAGCTGGCGAGCGCCGCATCCCGGGTGGCCACGGTGGACGCAAGATTGCTGCGGCGCGCGCCGCCATCGAAGATCGGCAAACTGAGGCTAGGGCCGAAACGCTAATGGATACGATCGTTCCCATCCTGCGCAAGATCATCGAGCCGTCAAAAGTCTCGACGTGAGGGCAAGCCAGGCGCCGCGCCCTGATGCGGCTTTGGAAACTTCCCGCTCCCCCGCAGCGCAAGGTAGGGAGCGGGTCCACGCCGCAGTAAATCGAACGTCGTCATGAAAGAGCTCGCACGGCGCGAAGGCGCGTTTGGAACGATCCGCATTCTGGAGCAGAAAGCCGACAAGGCCCGGCTCTACGTGATCGGCGAGACGGTGCAGACGAAGGTCGATCGCCACGGCGTCAGCGTCTCCGGCTATGTCCACGCCATAGAGCTCCTGATGCGCAGCGCTGAAAACGTCCTGATGATTGGCGGCGGCGGGGGCGCGCTTGCAACCATGCTGGCGCGGGCGGGAAAGAACGTGAGCGTCGTCGACATCGAGCCGGAGGCCAAAGACCTTGCGCGGCGCTATTTCTGGCTCGATCCGGACGTCCGGTGGGTCACGGCCGACGCCATCCAATTCGCCAAATCCGGGCATCACGCGTTTGATGCGGTTGTGGTTGACGCGTGTGACGGGCTCGGGATCGTCAAACCGTTTGACGATCCCGGCACCCTGATCTGGCTACTGGACCGAACCAGCCCCGCCGGTTCCCTGGTCGTTAACCTTGCGCGCAATGACGATCTGCCCACGAACGGCAAACCCCTGGCGCGGGAGCTTGCGCATCGCGGCCTGTCGGCCACCCTGTACAGCGCGCGTGAGGGGGAGGAAGGCAACGAGGTCCTGCATATCCGCAGATCGGGCCGCACTCGCACCCTCGTGGTCGCAGACCTCGGCAAGCGATCACCCGAGGCACAGATTTTCCTGAAGTCCGTGCAGGCGTACACGCCGCGCCGGGCCCGGGCGGAGACTCTTTGATGCCGCCGGCAGTGAGTGTGCCGGAAGTTCGCGCGGCCGCTGCGCTGCGCCGCGTTCGCGGACCGGAAATGACGATAAACTTTTGGTTTTAGTGTATTTTCCGAACGTCGAATGATGTCCGAACATGCACCCGTTCAGGTGAATGGTGCGCTGAAGAGGACTCGAACCTCCACGCCTTGCAGCGCTAGCACCTGAAGCTAGTGCGTCTACCAATTCCGCCATCAGCGCACGGGGTAGGAGCGGGGTATTAAGGGTGGGGGCAGCGAAGGTCAACGGGAAATCTGCCGCGACCGCCCGCATCCCGAGGCCGGCGGGGCAGCCCCTGCCCCGCCTCTCGCGCCGGCTACCGGCTGACCTTCGCGCGGGCCGTCTCGAACTGCGCCATGATGTTCTTCACCAGCTGGTCGCAGGTCGGAATGTCATGGATCAGCGCCTGGCTCTGGCCAGTGGTCCAAATGCCGTCGTCCATGTGGCCGTCGCGCAGCACGTTCTCGCGTCCACGTACGCCAGCCATCAGTTCCTTGACGTCTGCAAACGTCTTCGTCGGATCGCGCTGGATCTCGGCGACCTGGCTCGCGACGCGGTTCTTTGCCACCCGCGCCGTGTTGCGCAGCGTGCGGCCGACGAGCACCGTATCCAGCTCGTTGTTCTCGACGATCTGCTTCTTCACATTCTCATGGATCTTGGCTTCCACGGTCGCGCAGAAACGCGTGCCCATATTGACGCCTTCCGCCCCGAGGGCGAGCGCGGCGAGAAGCCCGCGGCCATCCGCCATGCCGCCGGACGCGACGACGGGCACGTTGACGGCGTCCACCGTTGCGGGAAGCAGCACGATCAGGCCCACATCATCCTCACCCGGATGACCGGCGCACTCGAAACCGTCGATCGAGATCACGTCGACACCCTTCGCCACGGCGGACACCGAATGGCGCACAGATGTGCATTTGTGGATGACCTTCACGCCATGCTCCTTGAAGCGCGGCAGGTGATCGGTCGGCGCGCGGCCGGCCGTCTCGACAATCTTGATACCGGACGCGATGATCGCCTCGCGATATTCGTCATACGGAATGGGATTGATCGAGGGCAGCAGCGTGAGGTTCACGCCGAAGGGCTTGGACGTCAGCCGCTTCGTCTTCTCGATCTCGTCGAGCAGTTCCTTGCCCGACTTGAACATGTGGGCGGTGATGAAGCCGAGCGCGCCGGCATTCGCCACGGCCGCGACGAGCTCGCCGTAGCCCACACCCGTCATGCCGCCCATCAGGATCGGCGTCTCGACGCCGAACATTTCCGTGATCCGTGTCGCCACCATGTCGTCTATCTCCCTGTGACCAGGCGCGCGAAATCCGCCGCCCGTGTCGTTATCCGTCTCGAATGCGGGAAAGATGACACAGGCGCGCCCCGGCTTGAAAGGGGTCACCTTGCGGAAATGGGAACCTCTCTCAGGTCGGCGGTGCGACTGGCCGAGCTCGGGGGAGCACGCGATACAGCGGTAACCAGGCTGCGTAGCTGTTACAGCAACCCGAGCACGATGGATTGCATCTGGCGCATGGCCTTGCCGGGATCACGGATCAGCGTGTAGCCCAGCAGGAGCGCCGCGAGGACTAGGACGACGGGGTGCTTCCGGATCGCCGACATGGCAGCATCCATGGGCAGGCCCGCGATCATGCCGGCGGCAGCCGATTTTGCCTCTTCGGTTTCAGCCGCGACTTCCGCACTGGGCCGGGAGACGAACCAGAAGGCGATGACTGCAAGCGCCAACAGCGTGGCCGCCGCCGCGCTCAGGCCCCCAACGGTCCCCAACCGGTCGATCAGTGCGATAGTGAGCGCCTGACAGGCAAGCACGAAAGCGCCGAGGCCCATCAGGGCCCCGGCGATCGCAGCTAATACACGGAATGTTATCGCTGACACGTGGTTACTTCCGCAGAAGGGCGATCAGGATACCGGCGCCGAACGCAATGCCGACCGCAGCAAGGGGATTTTCCTTGATGTGGGTCACGATCATTTCGCGAGCTTCCTTGGCCTGAACGCCGGCCACTTCAGCGAGTTGCTTGCCCTTTTCGAGGGCGGCGTCAGCCTTGTCGGCCGCGCTTTCCGCCATGTCCGATGCCTTGTGGGCCGCTTCGTGGGCGAACGAGGTTTTGTCTCCGCCCTGCTTCGTACGGCTGCCTGGCATCTGCGTTGTGGTATCACTCATTGTACACTCCATGCTTTCTGTTGAACGTCACTCTTGAACGCAGGACGCGCGCGGATGTTCCCGCCGGCACGCATGAAATTTTATGCAGTTTACGGATGGTTTTTGCATCGACCCTTTCGCCGCAGTGTACGAAACGTGCCTCCGGAGGTATGACAACTTCAGGCAAGGCTGGGAAAATCGACGGATCCGGCTCCTGACATTTGTACGGGATAGACGCGATGAGCCGCCTCAAGCTGCATGCCGAACGTCACGCCTTTGAACGGATTGGATGGCTGAGGGCCGCCGTGCTCGGCGCGAATGACGGGATCGTGTCCACAGCCAGCCTCATTCTCGGCGTCGCGGCGGCTGAAGCGTCGCGCGGCTCGGTGATCACGGCGGGTATTGCCGCGCTCGTCGGCGGGTCGATGTCGATGGCAGCCGGCGAATATGTATCGGTCAGCTCACAGTCCGACACCGAGAAGGCCGACATGGAGCGCGAGAAGGGCGAACTCAGGGACGATCCTGAGGGAGAGCTCGAAGAGCTTATCGGCATCTACGCCGCACGCGGGCTCGACCCGGCGCTCGCCCGCGAGGTCGCCTTGCAGCTGATGGCGAAAGATCCGCTGAAAGCGCACCTGCGCGACGAGCTTGGCATTTCCGACACGCACGCGGCCAAGCCGGTCCAGGCGGCGTTCACCTCGGCTGGGACCTTTGCGGTCGGGGCTGCCCTGCCCTTGCTGATCGCCGCGCTGGTGCCCCTGTCGTCGCTGGTGCTCGCGGTATCGGCCTCCACGATCGTCTTCCTGGCCTTGCTGGGGGCAGCGGGGGCGCGCACGGGCGGCGCAAAGATGGGCGCTGCTGTGTTGCGCGTCGTGTTCTGGGGCGCGCTCGCGATGGGCATCACCACGCTGATCGGAAAGCTGACCGGCACGGTGGTCTGACCCCCGAACGCGAAAACGCCCGGCAAGGCCAGGCGTTTCAGTCGCGGAAGGATCCGAGACAAGTCCAGAGTGGCGCGAGTGACGGGACTTGAACCCGCGACCTCCGGCGTGACAGGCCGGCACTCTAACCGACTGAGCTACACCCGCGCATTTTCTGGCCGCCCCTTCGAGCGAAACGCCTCTCTAATCGCGCCTGCCTGCCGGGTCAAGCGGTCCTGATGGCTGCCCTGTCTTACCCCGAAAAAGGCCAGTTCCTGCCATTTGCCCTTCAGCTGCCATTCAAGGGACATAGTATCTGGTCATCTGATAACGAGACCCATAGACGGATTCGGACCATGAAGCGTATCGCCCTGATTGCAGGTGGAATTTTTGTACTTTTGATCGGCGCGGCACTGGCTGTGCCGTTCCTGATTCCGAAATCCGTTTACCGTGCGCAGATCGAGCGGGCGGCGGGCGACGCCCTGCAGCGCAAGGTCACGCTCGACGGCCAGGTCCGCCTCTCCCTGTTCCCCCGCATTGCGGCCAGTGTCGGCGGCATGAAGGTCGCAAACCCGGAAGGGTTCGAAGGCGCGTACATGATCGAGGCGGGCGAGTTGCGCGGCGCTGTCAAATGGGGCCCGCTCCTGTTCGGCCAGCGCGTCGAAGTGCATGAACTGGCCTTCGTCGATGCGTCAGTGTCGCTTCAGAAAAAGGCGGACGGGACGACCAACTGGGTGCTCGAGGACAAGGCGCCGTCGGATGGACCGGCTGCGGAGGGCGGCGGATTTAACGGCGCTGTGGAGCATCTGCGCCTCGAGAACGCGAGCCTCACCTTCCAGGACGACCAGGCCGGCGCGCGCTACGAACTGCGCGAACTGGATCTCACCGCAGCGATGACGGCGCTGGACGAACCGTTCGAACTCGACGCGAAAGGCTTCTTCCAGAGCCACCGGTTCGACATCCGCGCCAATCTCGACTCGCTTGAAGCTGCAACCACCGGTCAACCTGCGACGCTCGAAGCGACGCTCGGCACCGACTTCGTCAAGGCGCGCTACGATGGCGGCATCACTCTCGGCGCCGTGCCTACGCTGGACGGCACGTTCTCGGCGAGCTCTGAATCCGTCAGCTCGCTGCTCGACTATGCCAACGTCGAAGTGCCGTTCGACCTTGCCAAGCTGGGCAAGATCAACGCCGAGGGCGACGTCTCCGGCGCGCTCGACACCCTGGCGATCAACGTCAAGAAATTCACCCAATCTTCCGAACTCGCCAAGACCGGCTTCACCGGCAAGATCAATCTCGGTCCCGAACCGGCGATCACCGGCAACTTCACCTTCGACGCGCCCAAGATCGACGCCCTGACGAAATTCGCGGGCCTCAAGCTGCCGGTCAACGTCACCCCGCTCGGCGCGCTCGATATTGAAGGCAAGCTCAGCGGCAAGCTGGCCGAGCCGGATCTCGACTTCGAGAAACTGAAAATCAAAGGCCCGCTCATCAACGCTAACTATGTTGGCGGCGTTGCGCTCGGCGCCGTGCCCCAAATCAATGGCAAGCTCACATTCGATACGCCCAAGGCCGGTGAACTGGCGAAGCAGCTGAACGTCGAACTTCCTGCCGCGGCAGCTCTGGAGAAAGTGAATTTCAGCGGCAACCTCTCCGGCGCCGCAGATGCGCTGCAGCTCACCGCGATCGACTTCAAACATGACAGCGACCTGCTGCAGGCGACCTATACCGGCGACGTCGCGCTGGCTTATCCTGGCACGCTGCAAGGCAAGCTGACCGCCTCCAGCGAACAGCTGCGGGCCCTTCTCGCGGCGGCCGATATCGAACTCGCGCCCGGCTCCACGATGCAGACCTTCTCGGCGACGAGTGATGTCAGTGGCACCTTCACGAACATCGCCCTTGCGGCGCTGGACCTGAAACTCGACGCGATCACGGCCAAGGGGAATGCCGGTATCGATCTGACCGGGCCCAAGCCGCGCCTTACCGGCAAGCTGAACATGGGCTCGCTGGACCTTTCGCCCTTCCTCGCACCGGCCGACCAGAAGCCGCAGGCTGCCAAACCGCTGGAAGCCTGGAGCAAGGACAAGCTGGATCTCGCGGGCCTTTCGGCCGCCAACGCGGATCTCCAGCTGACCACCACGCAGATCACGCTCGGCAGCGTGAAGCTGACCGATGCCGCGCTCACGGCGCAATTGGTGGATGGCAAGCTCGCGGTCGACCTTTCGAAGTTCAAGGCCTTCGGCGGTAACTGGGAAGGCCGCATGACGGTCGATGCGGCGTCCACGGTTCCCGCAGTCTCTTTCGGCATGCAGGGTGACAGTGTCGCCATGTCGAACCTTCTCGGCACACTGGCCGGGTTCGACAAGCTCGCCGGTACCGGCGCTTTCAAGATCGACGCGACCACGCGCGGCGACTCCTTCGATGCCCTGGTGCGCGGCCTCAACGGCGAAGTCTCCACCAACCTCAGCGAAGGCGCCCTCAAGGGCATCAACGTCACGCAGCTCGTCCGCAGCGCCCAGTCGCTGCAGCAGGCCTTCGCCACCGGCAAGCTGAACACGCTCGATTTCCGCAACGTGCTCTCGCCCACGGCGGAGACGGACTTCACCAAGTTCGACAGCGTGCTGAAGATCGAGAATGGCGTCGCGAATGTTGACTTGCTGAAGCTCATCAGCCCCGCCCTCGGCATCGACGGAACCGGCAGCATCGACATCGGCGGCCAGAAGCTCGACCTCCGCCTCGCCACCGCCATCGACAAAAAGGGCCAGGGCGACGGCGCCATCGTGCAGCTCAACGGCATTCCCGTGCCTGTCCGCCTCTCGGGAAGCTGGAACAAGCTGAAGGTGACGCCGGACTTTTCGGGCGTTCAGGCCGCGCTTGAAGCCGAACTGAAAGGCAAGTTGCTGGACGGGATCACCGGTGGGACCGGAAGCTCAACCTCGGACATCATCGGCGGAATAATTGGCGGCCAGCCCAAGACCGGCACCACACCTGCCGTGCCAGCGACCGGGGAAACGACACCGCCCGCAGAGGCGGTACCGCCCAAGTCGACCGAGGAACAACTCGAGGACGCGGCCGAGAAAGCGGCGCGCGACGCCCTCGGGGGACTGTTCGGCCGCAAGCGCCCGGCTACGCCCGAGCCTGAGCCCGAAGCCGAACCAGAAGACCCGGCGCCGTAAGCTACCTTAGGCGCGCTTCTCGCCGGTGAACGGCACCACATTGGCGTCCGAAATCACCTCGGGCTTCTCGATGACGACTCGGGGCAACTCGCCGGGGGCGCGCACGTCGACGACGTGGCCCAGATTATCCAGCGGCTGCGCGCGGCTGATGAAGAAGCCCTGCAGCTCGTCGCAGCCATGATCTCGCAGGAAGTCCGCCTGGTAGAGCGTCTCGACGCCCTCGGCCGTGCACCGCATGCCGAGCGACTTCGCCAGCGTCAGCGTGGCCATCGCGATGGCACGGCTGTCGGGACGGGACTCGATGTCCCTGACGAAGCTCTGATCGATCTTGATCTTGTCGAACGGGAACGAGCGCAGATAGCTGAGCGAAGAGTAACCCGTCCCGAAATCGTCCAGCGAAATCTGGACGCCAAGATTCTTGATCTGGTGCAGGCGCTTGAGCGTGAACTCCGTATCCGTCATCAGTACGGACTCGGTGATCTCGAGTTCCAGCCGGTTCGGCGCGATATTGTTGGCAGCGAGCGCGTTGACGATCGTCGCCACCAGCGTCGCCGAATGGATCTGCAACGGCGAAATGTTGACCGCCACCTTCACATGATCCGGCAGGCGCGCCGCTTCTGCCAACGCAGCGCGGATCACCCACTCGCCCATGCGCGTGATCAGGCCATTGTCCTCAGCGAGTTCGATGAACTCGTCCGGGAACACGAGGCCGCGCACCGGATGCTGCCAGCGCAGGAGCGACTCCACACCGACGATCTTGTGTGAACGGGCATCGACCAGCGGCTGGAAAAAAACTCGCAGCTCGTCATGGTCGATCGCGCGCTCAAGCTCGGCTTCGATCTGCACGCGTGCTTTGGCCGTGGCTTCCAGCTGCGCGGTGAACATGCACCACTGGGCCTTGCCGGTCCGTTTGGCATCATAGAGCGCCAGATCCGCATGCTTCAGAACTTCGCGGGGATCGGTCGTGAACGTATCAAACACGCGCACCCCGAACGAGGCCGAGCAATGCGCCGTCGATCCCCAGATAGTGTAAGGCTTGCGCATCACCTCGGTCAGCCGGCCGAAGAAGGATTCCAGCGCACCGCCTGCCGGGCGCTCGACGATAAGCGCAAACTCGTCGCCGCCAAGGCGCGCGACCATGTCTGTCTTCTCGGCCATGCTGTTGAGACGTGAGGTCACCTGGCGGAGCAACTCGTCGCCCGCCGGGTGGCCCAGCGTGTCGTTGACCCATTTGAAGTTGTCGAGATCGAGCCAGAGCAGTGCTCGCACCGTGTTGGGCGATTGCGGCTTGCGCATCACTTTCTCGAGATGCTCCTGCATGGTCACCCGGTTGGGCAAGCCTGTCAGGCTGTCATAGTGCGCCATGTGCGCCACGCGGTCTTCGATCTGCTTCGACTGCGTGATGTCCGCAGCGACACCGCGAAAGCCGCGAAATTCATGCCCCTCGAAGATCGGCTTGCCCGTCAGCGACACCCAGCATTCTTCGCTGGCTTCGTCTTGCACTTTCAGCACGATATCCCGGAACCCCTGGTGACGGCGCAGCGCCGCCTCAAGAATCTTGCGCCCCTCGCCCGCCTCGAACAGCGAAGTCAGGAGGGCGCCCGTCTTCATGAAACCGGCAGAGTCGGAATTGGTGTCGAACACCAACGGGATCTCTTCAAGAAGGCCGTCCGTGTTCGTCTGCCAGAGCCAGTCCGATGTACTCTCCTCGAAATCACGCAGCAGTAGACCAATCAGCTGGGTCTGCTCCTGCACTGCGGCTTCGCTCAGGTGTTGCTCCACAAACTGCAGGTGCGACCAACGCACCGCAAAGATCAGAACGCCCAGGTAAACCATCGAGAGAACCGCAATCAGCTGGTACGCAGCGCCTGACTGTAACAACATCGAAAGGGCGAAGCCCATGCCGATGGGGATCATGAAGGACAAGGCGGCGCCCGGCAGGCGGGACAACAGGAACGTGCCGCCGAACATCATGCCGGCGAGCACGATACCCATGACCATCTGACCCTGCGGATCCGCCGAACGCATCACCAGCAGCGGCGCAACAGCCCAGAACAAGCCGATTATCAGCGCTCCGCGCGACACTGCGTCGACATGCGCCTCCGAGAGGTACCCCTGGACGATTGCCCTCCGTGTACGGATATGACGGAGGACGGCCAGACCGGTGATGAAGATGATGCAGAAACCCCAGATTGCGAGAAGGTTGCCCGCCTGGGAATCGCGGAAAGACTGAAGGACAACCGCCACATTCAGCAAGTTCGCGAGCAGCATGACAAAGATCATGTTGCTGACAGTGTCGATCTGCTTCTTGCGCAGGCCTGACAGGTATTTGTCTGGCATCGGCAGGTCCCGAAGGAGCGCGCGCCACGACCCACTTGCCGCCGGCTGAGGGATCTGTTTTTCCATCCGTGTCTCTCCGGCCTGCTACGACAGGCGCTCTTCACACCCCGAGATAGCAGAACAGCGTAAACTCGACGGTTTTTAGGTCCGTCGATTTGTCCGGATTGCATTTACCGTCGCTTTACGAACGCGCCTTGCAGCCGCTTCCGAGAAAGGCCGAAGCCTGGTTGCGCATGGCCGAGAGCGATGCCGGATCCAGCCGGTCCAACGCTTTGTAAATCAACGCCATTCGGGGATTTCCCGACAGACTTTCGCGGTTTCTGGCGATGAAGTCCCAATACAGAAAGTTAAATGGGCACGCCTTCGGGCCCGTTTTGGCGGTCACGTCATAGGCACAGCTCCCGCAATAGTCAGACATTTTGTTTATGTAATTTCCGCTCGCGGCATAGGGCTTGGAGGCCATCAGCCCGCCATCGGCATGCAGCGCCATGCCGTGCGTGTTTGGCAGTTCCACCCACTCGTAGGCATCGGCATAAACCAGCAGATACCAGTCGTTAACCTCAGCCGGATCGAGCCCCGCGATCAGGGCGAAATTGCCGGTCACCATCAGCCGCTGGATATGGTGCGCATAGGCGTGGCGCTTCGTCTGACCGATCGCTTCGGCCATGCAGCGCATATCGGTTTCGCCCGTCCAGTAAAAATCCGGGAGCGGACGATGCGCGTTCAATGTATTGGTCTGCGCATAACCCGGCATCTTCAACCAATAGATACCGCGAACATACTCGCGCCAGCCAATGATCTGCCGGATGAAGCCTTCCACAGCATTCACCGGCGCCCGCCCCTCGCGCCACTCGGACTCCGCCCGCCGACACACATCCAGCGGGTCCAGCAGGCCGCAATTGATGTAGATCGACAGCAACGAATGCCACATCCAGGGCTCACCCTTGGCCATCGCATCTTGCCAGTCACCAAAGCCGGGCAGGATTTCGCCGATGAAATGATCCCGCGCTGCTTCGGCGCCGGCCCGCGTGGTCGCAAACACCCACGGCTCAAGATCTCCGAAATGACCCGGAAAACGCTCTGCCACGAGCGCGATCACGTCCTGCGTCACCGCGTCCGCCGGCGGCAGGAAGCGCGGCGGGGGCGCCAGCGATTTGGGCAGGCGCTTGCGGTTGTCATGGTCGAAATTCCACTGGCCGCCCGCTGGCTCTTCTCCGTCCATCAGAAGGCCCGTCTTGCGCCGCACGTCGCGGTAGAAGAACTCCATCCGCAGCTGCTTGCGCCCCTTCGCCCAGGCGTAGAACTCCGTGAGCGGAACGATGAAGCGCGTATCCTCGCGCAGGTTCACCGGCACGGGCATCAGGTCCCGCCAGGTTTCCATGTCCTGCAGCAGGCGCCACTCTCCGGGCTTGGTGACGACGACCGCTTTGAGCGCCGGATCATGCTCCAGCGCGCGGGTCACTTCGCCCCTCAACGAGCCCTGGTTCCCGGGGTCGTCGAGGCGCACATAGCGAACGCTCAGGCCTGCGCTGCGCAGTTCTTCCGCGAAATGGCGCATCGCCGCAAAGAGGAATGCAATCTTCTTCTTGTGATGGCGCACGTAGGTCGCTTCTTCAGCAACCTCTGCCATCAGCACCACGTCACCTGGGCCGGCATCCTCCAGCGACGATAAGCCCGGCGACAACTGATCGCCGAGGACCAGCCTCAGTACACCCATCCCCGCCCCGGTGCGCGCTAGTAAAGATTGGCGAGTACGTATTCGATCTGCTGGCCACGCGCCTCGAAAGCGAGCTTCACCCAGCGGCCGTCATCGTCATACCAGAGATCCACGTCCAGCGCAGAATCCATCAGATAGCGGTTGGCCTCTATCGTCTTGTTGCCAGCTTTTATCGTTTCGCGGCCCTTGTTGACCACTTTCACATTGAGGATTTCGCCGTCCTCGGTGGACAGCAATTTGCCGGCCAGTGTCTGCGCATAGTTCCAGTGGCTCGCAGGGACGATCCCGGCCGGTGCCACGCCTTTGAAGTCAGTGCCGCTGACGTTCAGGGCATCGCCCTTGCGGGTTGCGGTCACGGAGCGCTTCTTGCCGTCATCATTGACGGTGCCTGATACTTTCTGGAGCTGACCATTCAGCCAGGTTTCCGTCGCATCGAGCTTGTAGCGGAACACCGTTAAGGGGCCGAGGCCGGCCTTGAGTGACACCGAAGTCGTCGCTACCAGAGCGCCGTTTGCATCGGTCGTGAACTTCACTGCGTGGCTGCCGAACGGCTTGCCCTCGCGCAGCACGTTGAAGCTGATCACGTCGCCGGATTTCGGCTGCCAGGCCTTGGGCGAAAGCTCGGCCGCAGCAGGAAGCGCAGCGGAGGCCAAAAGGAAAAACGAAAGAACAGCGCGACGAACGGTCATTGCAGTCTCCAGGCAAAACGGGGTGGCTCAGCTACGTAACAGATGCAGGCGTCTTCACCTGCGGCGACCGGCTTGTGGTGCATGCCGGGCTCGCCCAGCATCAGGTCACCTTTCCGGTAGTGTCCAAATTCGTCACGCAACTCGCCGTGGATCACCACCGTGGCCTCGATGGCGGTATGCGCATGTCTAGGAACGCCCTGCCCCGGCGAAAGTTTCATCAGTCTTCCACCTGGCACCCCGACCGGCAGATAAGGCAGGCCAAAGAGCCCGCGTTTCCAGGGCACATCCTGCCCCGCCGCATCCAGGATGGCGGTCGCGCCAGCCCGTGTCCGCTGGCGTTTGTGATACCGGCGCTCCGGCTCGGGCTGCGCCGCCACGGCCTCGGGATCCTCTGCTTCCAGCAGCGCCCCGCCAATGATCGACCAGGCAAAGGCCTCCCGCGCCGCCTCGGGCGACAGCATCATGTGCAGGTCGGCCGCCAGAGCCAGCGATTCCGGGTGGTTACCCGCCGCATGGTCCATCATGAACGCCGCGTAAGTGTCATCCCGCGTGAACAGCATGCCGTGTCAGCCTCGATTGCTCCATTTCCCTTCACTACGTGTCCCCGCGCCCATTGGATCAAATCCCCGGCAACCCGTTGCGGCAGGTCGCGCAGCCCCTTAAGGCTGGGAAAAGCCCGAAACCTGCGAGGAAATGCCCGTCCATGACCGTTCACCGATCGATCGTTGACCTGATCGGCAACACGCCGCTGCTGCGCCTGAAACGCGCGTCCGACGAGACCGGCTGCGAGATCCTCGGCAAGTGCGAGTTCCTGAACCCCGGCCAGTCGGTCAAGGATCGCCCCGCGCTGGGCATCGTCCGCGAAGCCGAAGCTGCCGGCCTGCTGAGACCGGGCGGTACCATCGTCGAAGGCACCGCCGGCAATACCGGCATCGGCCTCGCCCTCGTTGGCAAGGCGCTGGGCTACCGCGTCGTCATCGTCATGCCGCGCACCCAGAGCCAGGAGAAGAAAGACGCCATCCGCCTGCTCGGCGCCGAACTGATCGAAGTGGACGCCGTCCCTTACGCCAACCCCAACAACTACGTGCGCTATTCCGGCCGCCACGCCGAGGAACTGGCCGCCAGCGAGCCCAACGGCGCGATCTGGGCCAACCAGTTCGACAACCAGGCCAACCGCCGCGCACACTATTCCACAACCGCCCAGGAAATCTGGCAACAGACCGGCGGCAAGCTGGACGGCTTCATTTGCGCCGTCGGCTCCGGCGGCACGCTCGGAGGCGTCTCCCTCGCTCTCAAGGAAAAGAACCTGAAGATCCAGATCGGCATCGCCGATCCCGGCGGCGCGGCGCTGTATTCCTTTTACACGACCGGCGAACTCAAGGCCGAAGGCACCTCGATCACCGAAGGGATCGGCCAGGGCCGCATCACCGCGAACCTTGAAGGCATCCAGGTCGACAAGGCTTACCGCATCAACGACGACGAAGCCCTGACGGTCCTGTTCCGGCTGGTCGAAGAAGAAGGCCTCTGCCTGGGCGGCTCGGCGGGTGTGAACATCGCCGGCGCCGTCCGCCTCGCGAAGGACCTTGGCCCAGGCCACACCATCGCGACGATTTTGTGCGACTACGGTAACCGATACCAATCCAAGCTCTATAATCCTGAGTTCCTGCGCGGAAAAGGATTGCCCGTGCCGTCCTGGATGGAGAAATAAAGACATGGAAACCGGTGACCCCCTCGTCAGCGCCGAATGGCTGCTCAAGAACATCGAAGCCCCGGATGTCCGGGTCGTGGATGCGACGTATTTCGCGCCGTTCACGAACCCGCCCGAGACCGGCCGTCAGGCCTGGATGCGCGGTCACATTCCGAAAGCGGTCTACTTCGATATCGACGACATCGCCGACACTTCATCGAACCTGCCGCACATGCTGCCCGACGCCGTGAAGTTCTCCTCGCGTGTGCGCCGCCTCGGCCTCGGCGACGGCAACCGCATCATCATCTACGACCAGAACAATTTCTTCGCCGCCGCGCGCGCCTGGTGGATGTTTCGCGTCATGGGCCATCAGGATGTGCACGTCCTCGACGGCGGCCTCAATGCCTGGGTTGCGGAAGGTGGTCTGCTTGACGACATGCCGCCGATGACCGGCGAACGACACTTCACGCCGCGCGTGCGCAGCGATCTCGTCATGGACGGCAAGGCGCTTGAAAACCTGATCGGCACCGCCCGCACCGTCATCATCGATGCGCGCCCGGATGGCCGCTTCTTCGGCCGCGATCCCGAGCCACGCGCCGGCCTTCCGTCCGGCCATATCCCCGGCAGCGTCAACCTGCCCGGCAGCCAGCTGATCACCGAAGACGGCCGCATGAAACCGGCAGCGGAGCTCAAGCGCCTGTTCAAGGACCCGCTCGCCCCGACCGTCACCACCTGCGGCTCCGGCGTCACCGCCGCGATCACGGCGCTTGCCCTCGCCCGCCTCGGCAACTGGGATGTCGCCGTCTACGATGGTTCGTGGACGGACTGGGCCTCCGACCCGTCGCGGCCGATCGCGAAGGCGCCTGCGTGAAGAAGGACGAGGCCGCCCCCGAAACGCGCCTCATCCACATGCGCGCGGACCGTCTCGGCCGCGTCACCGTTAATCCGCCGCTGGAGCGAGCCTCGACCGTCCTGTTCCGGGACGAAGCGGGCCTCTACGGCGCCAAGCCCACCTATGGCCGCATGGGCCTGACAGTGCATCGCGAACTCGAAGCGGCGATGTGCGACCTTGAAGGCGCAAAGCACGCCCGGCTCGCCAGCAACGGCCTGCAGGCCTGCGCGCTGGCGATTTCCAGCCTCGTTTCCTCCGGCGACCACCTCCTCTTCACCGACAGCGCCTATGGCCCGACCGCCCGCTTTTGCGAACGCCGCCTCAAAGCCATGGGCGTGGAAGCCGAACGGTTCGATCCGCGCATCGGCGGCGAGATCGCCGCGCTGTTTCGCCCGAACACCAAGGCCATCTTCCTTGAAGCGCCGGGCTCGCTGACCTTCGAAATCACCGACACGCCCGCTGTAGTCGCGGCAGCCTCGAAACGGGGCATACGGACGATCCTCGACAATACCTGGGGCGCCGGACTGCTGCACCAGCCGCTGGCGCTGGGCGTCGACATCTCCGTCCAGGCGCTGACAAAATACGCCGTCGGCCATGCCGATGCCTTCGGCGGCGCGGTGATGACGCGTGACAATGGCCTCGGCGCCCGCATTGCCGCGGCCTCCGAAGACTGGGGCATCACGCTGGCGCCGGACGATGCCTACCTCGCCCTGCGCGGCCTGCGCAGCCTTCACACTCGGCTGAAGGCGCACGAAGCGTCCGGTCTGGAAATGGCGCACTGGCTCGCGGGGCGCCCGGAAGTGGCCGACGTACTGCACCCCGCCCTGCCCGGCAGCCCGGACAATGTGCTATGGCAGCGCGACTTTACAGGCTCCAACGGCCTGTTCGGTGTCATCCTGAACCCGCCGCCGGAAGGCGGCATGGAGCGCTTCTTCAGCGCCTTGTCGCTCTTCTCGCTCGGCTTCTCCTGGGGCGGTTTCGAAAGCCTGATCATTCCGTGCGACCAGCAGCTCGAACGCATGAAGGGTAGCTGGACCGAAACGCGCGCCGGTCCGATACTGCGCCTTCACATCGGGCTGGAAGCGACGATCGACCTGAAGCGCGACCTCGAAGCCGCCTTCAAGGCATTGTCCGGGAACTGACGATCTTTACCGTTTCAGCCGCGGTCGCTAGGGCGCCGGATGCTCGAAGTTCAGGAACACGAACAGGTCTTCCACATCCGCGCCCATATGAATCAGCGGCTCGGACGGCGGAATCAGGTTCTCCGCCCGCTCCCGGACGGCCACGCACCGGCGGGTCATGCTGGCGAGGTGCACGAAATCATCTGCGGTCGGCAGTGACTTGATCACGCAGGCATCGAAGTAGGGATAGTCCGCGTCCGCGCTGCAGCCGAAGGACGACCTGTCGGGCCGCGCCGCCGTCATTACCATCCGGTTGGGCGCCGCAAGCGCCGGAATGAAGACGCCGGAATAGCAGGCCGACACGACCACAACGGTCGGCCGCTCGCCGCACCACTCGTCGACTAGCGTCTCCATCCGCGCCGGGCTGAGCAAGCCCTCGCTGCCCAGCACAATGCCTTCCGGCGACCCATGCGACGTGAAGTAAAGCAGGCAGCCCGCTTTCGCCGATTTCGCCCGCGACTCGATGGCCGCGAAAGCCAGCTCCGAGACAAGGGACGTGCCGCCGAGCCAGCGGGGCCGCAACGAGAGGTCCGCGATATTGACGGGGTCAAACCCTGCTGCGCCGAAGGCCTTGGTCAAGTCCCGCCGGGAATTCTCGAAAGCTTCGATGGGCGTTCCGTCGCTCGCCCGCCAGTCTGCCGCGAGGATGCCGACCGCCCATTCTTCCAGCGGCACATCCTCGGCCTTCACCTGTGCCTGGGCGGCACCCATGCCCAGGGCGGCCAGAAGAAGCGCCAATGCAAACAGAGGCCGCCAAAGCATCCCGCTCTCCCAAGGCAACGTTACAGGAATGTATAAGATCAGGGCCGCCGCCGGAGCGCAAGCCGGATGCGGCAGGCCGAAAACCGCCCCTATTGAGGATAGGTGTCCAGGGATGGCTCCCGCCGCCAGCAATCGCAGCTGCCATCATATTGGAAGGCCTCGCCGTAATCGTTCACCCGGGTTGCGACGCCGTAGTTCCATCCGTGCACAAACTCATAGTCCGGGTCGCCGTAGCGGTCGGCATAGCCGTCCCCGGTATCGTCGCATACGGCATAGCCCTGCGCGTTGACCCCGCATTCCCAGGCCGGAACCATGGTCATGGTGACCGACATGTCGTTCGCCGCCATCTGCAACCCGGCCGCAAAGGCCTCCATATCCGTCGATGTGCAACCTGCCAGCGCGAGCGACGCGACGCCCACCATCCAGAAGCGCACCCGCGCGCCGATCGCCGTTGTCATTTCAGCCCAAGCTCCCGATTCCCTTGAAGTTATTCTGCCAAGGGCGCGCGTGAACGCAAGCTGAACTGCGCGTCAGGCCGGCTCGTCGCTCACTTTCACCACCAGCTTGCCGAGGTTCTTGCCTTCGAACAGGCGCGACAGGCTCGCCGGCGCCTTCTCGAACCCGTCGACAATGTCGGTCTCGAACTTCAGCTTGCCCTCCATCAGCCACATCGCCATCTGCTGGATGCCTTCCGGGAAGCGCGGGAAATAGTCGATCACGATGAAGCCCTTCACCAGCGTGCGCCGCATCAGCAGGTTCGCAAAGTTGTAGGGGCCCGGCACAGGATCGGTCGCGTTATAGGTCGAGATCAGGCCGCAGAGCGGCATGCGAGAGAAATCGTTGAGGCGCGCCATAACCTCGTCCATGATCCGCCCACCGACATTCTCGAAATTGATGTCGATGCCCTTCGGGCAGTGCTTGTCGAGCATGGCGCCCACATCTTCGGACTTGTAATCGATGGCCGCATCAAAGCCCGCGACCTCGGTCAGCCAGCGGCACTTGTCCTTGCCGCCCGCGATGCCGACGACGCGGCAGCCTTGTATCTTCGCGATCTGCCCCACCATCGAGCCGACCGCGCCGGCCGCCGCCGAGACGACCACCGTCTCGCCTGCCTTCGGCTTGGCAATGTCCATCAGCCCGAAATACGCCGTCATCCCGGTTGCACCCAGCGGGCCCATATAGGCCGTTAGCGGAACGCCCGGCAGCTTCGGCAACTTCGCCAGCGCCGCGCCCGGCAGCGTGTTGTAGACGGCCCAACCTGCGAGACCCGTGTTGACGATGTCGCCCGGCGCGAGGCCGTCGAACCGGCTCTCGGTCACCACGCTCAGCCCACCGCCGCGCATCGCATCGCCGATCTGCACCGGCGGCAGGTAGGCATCCATGTCGCTCATCCAGATCCGGTTCGTCGGGTCGAGCGACAGGTAGATCGTCTTGGCGCGCACCTGCCCGTCCTCGAGCGGCGTCAGCGCGCTCTCGACCAGCTCCAGATCCCCCTCGCGCAAATCCCCCACCGGCCGCTTGCGCAGCACCCAGGTCAGGTTCTTTTCATTGATCATGCCGTCCTCCCGATTTCGTTGGCCGGAAGGCTAGACGGAAATCCCCTCAGCGCAAGACGCTGCGGGTTGATTGCCAGTAGGCATAGGCCGTCAGGGCGAACCCGATGACGAGGATCACGAAGGGCATGAACTCCATGCCTTTCACAGGCGGCGCTACGATTTCCTGCCAGCGCACATAGAAGCTGGCGGCCGAGGCGATGAACGCAGCGGCGAACAGGGTGACCGCCGTCTTGCTGCGCATCATCAGCGCGAGGCTCGCGATCAGCGCGCCAAACACGCCGACCGACCACAGGCCGAACATCCACCAGGGCATGCTGTACCAGTAGGTCTGGATGTCCTGCGGGAACTGCGCCGTGTAGGCGGGATTGCGCGTCGTCTTCATCATGAAGTCGAAACAGCCATACCCGTTCCACACGACGGCGAGAATCCCGACCGGCCAGATATGCCACCCCGCTTTCGCGCCGATTGGCGTTGCGTCTTCGGTCATGGCGGTTGTCCTATCCGGAAGCCGCCAACCTAAGCCGGTTCGCGCCCACCTCCAATGCCGCCCGGGATCAGCGCAGGATGCCGCGCTTGGCCTGGTCGAAGGCGTAGTTGAGGATCAGCAGCGAGACGACGATGATGCACACCGCGAAGACGCGCTCCGACTGGAAGTCGATCCCCGGCCGCGAATAGGTCAGCGCCATGGTGAAGATCGTCGCGGTGGTCGAGACCGCCAGGAAGCGGAGCGCCAGCAGCTGGCGCTTGAGCAGCAGCACGGAGCCGATCACGGCCGAGAAAACCGACAGCGCCCAGATGCCGAACACGAACGGCGGGAGGCTGGCCCAAAGTGCCCGGGCGCCTTCCGGCAGGCTGTCGATATACGGCGGAAACCGGGTCAGGGTCGCGAGGAAATCGAACACGCCGAGCACATTCCACAGCACTGCAGCGGCGCCGATCAGGAAGAGATGCCAGGGTGCCTTAAGCGCGGGCTTCTGCACCGGCGGGGCAAGGTCCACGGCTTCGGGGAAGACGAGATCTTGTTGCATGCCACATTTCTACCACACTTATGAGCGGCGCAAAGTGGAATCCGACTCGAATGACGCTGGTTTAATCCGCCAGTCTCGTCCCGCCTCAGGGTGACGCGCCTGCACGCAGCGGCTAAACCCTCCCCAGCACAGAGGAATCGCCCATGGCCACGGCCGCCGTCACCGACAAAAGCCATCTCTACCTGATCGATGCGAGCGCCTATATCTTCCGGGCTTTCCACGCCTTGCCCCCGCTGACGCGCCAGTCTGACGGGCTCCCCATCGGAGCGGTCGCGGGCTTCTGCAACATGCTGTTCAAGATGCTCGAAGAGCTGAAAGGCGCCGAACGGCCGACGCATTTTGCCTGCATCTTCGATGCCTCGGGCAAGACGTTCCGGAGCGACTTCTTCCCCGAGTACAAGATGAACCGGTCGGAGACGCCGGAAGAATTGATCCCGCAATTCCCGCTGGTGCGCCGGGCCTCGGTGGCGTTTGCGGCGCACGCCATCGAGCTGACCGGGTTCGAGGCCGACGACATCATCGCGACCTATGCCCGCGAAGCCGAGGCCAAAGGCGCGCGCGTCACCATCGTCTCGTCCGACAAGGACCTGATGCAGCTGATCACCGACAAGGTGCTGATGCTCGACCCGATGAAGAACAAGCTGATGGGCCGCGAGGACGTGGTCGAAAAATTCGGCGTCGGCCCGGAGCTCGTCATCGATGTCCAGTCGCTCGCGGGCGACAGCGTCGACAATGTGCCGGGCGCCCCCGGCATCGGCATCAAGACGGCGGCGCAACTGCTGACCGAGTTCGGCACGGTCGAAGCGCTGCTGGAGCGCGCCGGCGAGATCAAGCAGCCGAAACGGCGCGAGACGCTGATCGCGTTTGCCGATCAGGTGCGCATCTCGAAACGCCTCGTGACGCTGAAGGATGACGTGCCGCTGCCGGTCGCGCTCGAAGACCTGGCGGTGCAGGACCCTGATCCGAAAACGCTGATCGAATTCCTGGAGGAAATGGAGTTCCGCACCATCACGCGCCGGGTGCGCGAGCAGATGGAGAAGGACGGCACGATCGAAGTGGCCGCGCCGGAGGCCGCTGCGATTGACCGTACGAAATACGTCTGCATCCGCGACCTGAAAACGCTGGAAAACTGGGTTGCCCGCGCCATCGCGCAGGGCTGGGTCGCCGTGGATACCGAAACCGACGCGCTGGATTCGGTCGGCGGCGGACTGGTGGGCGTCTCGCTCGCGCTTGCGCCGGGCGAGGCGTGCTACATTCCGCTCGCCCATGTGGACCCGGATGTCGCTGCCGGCGGCGGCGACATGTTCGGCGCCGACCCGCCGCGCCAGATCAGGATGAAAGAGGCGCTTCAGGTTCTGAAACCGATGCTGGAGGACGCCGCCGTTCTCAAGATCGGCCAGAACATCAAGTATGATCTCAGCGTGTTCAAGCGTCAGGGAATCCGGGTCGCACCGATTGATGACACGATGCTGATCTCGTTCTCGCTGAATGCCGGCATCCACAATCACGGCATGGACGAACTCTCCGAGCGTTATCTCGGCCACAAGCCGATCTCGTTCAAGGATGTGGCCGGGAGCGGCAAGACGCAAAAGACGTTTGCCCAGGTCGCGCTGGACAAGGCCACCGAATACGCCGCCGAAGATGCCGACGTGACGCTGCGCCTCTGGCAGGTGCTGAAGCCGCGTCTGCGCACGGAAGAAGTGACGACCGTCTACGAGACGCTGGAACGGCCGCTGGTGCCGGTGCTGGCAGCAATGGAACAGGCGGGCATCAAGGTGGACCGGCAGATGCTGTCGCGCCTCTCCGCGGATTTCTCGCAGCGCATGGCGGGCCTTGAAGCGCAGGCGCACGAGCAGGCAGGGCGCGCGTTCAATATCGGCTCGCCCAAGCAGCTGGGCGAAATCCTGTTCGACGAGATGAACATTCCCGGCGGCAAGAAAACCAAGACCGGCGCCTGGCAGACCGACGCGGACGTGCTGGAAGAGCTCGCCGAAGCCGGCCATGCCCTGCCCCGCACGATTGTTGACTGGCGGATGCTCTCGAAGCTGCGCTCGACCTATACCGAAGCGCTGCAGGCCGCGATCAAGCCGGAAACGGGGCGCGTCCATACAAGCTACATGATGGCGGGCGCGCAGACCGGGCGGCTGTCCTCCACCGACCCGAACCTGCAGAACATCCCGGTACGGACGGAAGAAGGCCGCAAGATCCGCGAAGCCTTCATCGCCGAGGACGGCAATGTGCTCGTTTCGGCGGACTATTCGCAGATCGAGCTGCGCATCCTCGCGCACATGGCCGAAATTCCGGCGCTCAAGCAGGCCTTCAAGGACGGGCTGGACATCCATGCAATGACCGCCAGCGAAATGTTCGGCGTGCCCGTCCAGGGCATGGACCCGATGGTGCGGCGCCAGGCGAAAGCCATCAATTTCGGCATCATCTACGGCATCTCCGGCTTCGGCCTCGCGCGCCAGCTGGGCATTCCGCAGGGCGAAGCCAGCGATTACATCAAGCAGTATTTCAAACGCTTCCCCGGCATTCGTCAGTACATGGACGAAACCAAGGACTTCGCCCGCGAGACCGGTTTCGTGCGCACGGCCTTTGGCCGCAAGATCAACCTGCCGGACATGAAGGCCAAGGGCCCCGCCCGCGCCTTCGCCGAACGCCAGGCGATCAACGCGCCGCTGCAGGGCACCGCCGCCGACATCATCAAGCGCGCCATGATCCGCATGCCGGAGGCGCTCGCCAGCGCCGGTCTCAAGGCACGGATGTTGCTTCAGGTGCATGACGAACTCGTCTTTGAATGTCCCGAAAAGGAAGCTGAAAAATTGATCAAGGTCGCGCAGGAAACGATGTCGAACGCAGACGGCCCGGCCATCAAGCTGTCGGTGCCGCTGGTCGTCGAGGCGAAAGCGGCGAAGACCTGGGCGGCGGCGCACTGAGATGTCAGATACATCCCCTCCCGTGAACATCGAAGCGGCGCCGCAGGGCGGTTTCATTGATGCCATCGTCGAGATCGCGGGCGCCGGAAGCGATGGGCCGCAGACGCTGGGCCATGTCGTCGATGCGCTGGATGACCGCGCATTCGGCCTGCTGATCCTGATCCTCGCCATTCCCTGCCTCGTGCCGGGCCTGCCGGGCGCGCAGCTGATTGCCATCCCGATCTTCCTGCTGGGCCTGCAGATCGTATTTGGCCGCAACGAGCCCTGGCTGCCGGGCTGGGCGATGCGCGCCAAGCTTAAGCCGGAATGGCTGACAGCAATTGCCGACTTTGCCTCCAAACGCCTGCGCTGGACCGAACGGCTGTCGCGCCCGCGCTGGCGGTTCATTGCGCATGGGGCGGGCGAGAAGATCCTCGGCCTCATCATTGCGCTGGCGGCCGTCACGATCATGCTGCCGATCACCAACACGATCCCGTCGCTGGCGATCACGGTAGCGGCGGTCGGCCTGCTGCAGCGCGACGGCATGTTCATGCTGGGCGGGGCGACGCTGGCGCTCGGCTGGATCACGGCGCTGGGCATCCTGATCTTCGGCCTTATCACCGGGGCCGGCTTTGCGGCCAGTTTTGTGGCAGACCATGCCCCCTGGCTGGCGGAGTGGTTCCAGTAGCCTGACCTGCGCAGGCGCCGTCTTCCGCCTGTCCCGATTGTAATCTATCCTGCCCATGGGCTCGGGGGAGCGCATCAGGGTGGGCCGGATTGCATGAAACGCATCATCATCTGCATGGATGGCACCTGGCAGACGCTGAACCAGGCCAAGCATACCAACATCGCGATCATCGCCCGCTCGGTGGCGCACAAGGAAACGCTGCCGGATGGCACGCACATTCACCAGAACGTCATCTATAGCCAGGGTGTCGGCTCGACCGTCGGGGCGCTGGAAGAAGCGGGCTTCTTCGGCAGCATGATCTACCGGACGACGCGCCTGTTCGGCGGCGCGTTCGGCGAGGGCCTTGAGGACATCATCGTCGAGACCTACCTGCGGCTCGCCTTCGTCTACGAGGAAGGCGACGAGATCTACATTTTCGGGTTCAGCCGGGGCGCCTTTGCGGCGCGCCGCCTGGCCGGGTTCATCAGCGTGGCGGGCATCGTCAGCCGGCGCCATGCCGAGCGGGCGCGCGAGGGCTTCCGCCTCTATTACCGCGCCCCGCGAGATGAGGCGCCGCAAGCCGAGAAGGACTTGCACGCCGATCAGGCCCGCGCCTTCCGCATCCGCTACGGCAAGGGCACCCGCGACGAGACCGGCGCCCGCCGCGCCATCGACCGGGCGCCGCCCATCACTTATGTCGGCGTGTTCGACACGGTCGCGCAGCGCGGGGCGGGCGAGGTGTTGAAGTCGTACTTCTCGACCAAGAACAAGGACCGCTATCGGCTCAAGAACCGGCGGCTTGCGAGCAATGTGCGTGCTGCACGGCATGCGGTGGCGATCGACGAATGCCGGGCCGGGTTTCCTGCGACGCTGTGGGACGGGCTCGAGGAAGAGAACACCCGCGTTGGCCGGAGCGTGTATATGCAGCGCTGGTTTGTCGGCTATCACGGCGACATTGGCGGCGGCGGGCGGGAGGAATTGTCCGCCTGGGCACTGAAGTGGATTACAGACGGAGCGGCGGCTGAGGGGCTGCGGTTCTATGGAACGGATGGCGGCGATACCTCTCCCCTCGTCGAGGCGATCGGCAAGGCGGCGTATGATGCACGTCCCGACCGGCCGTCGTTTGCGAGGTCGCTCAACATGATGAACTGGCCGATCCGGCCAAGGCAGGTCTGGCCGAAGACGCGCGGCAAGGACAAGAAGAAACCCAGCGTCAGCGATCTGGAAGTGCTGTTCGACGAGGCCGTGCTGGAGCGCGCCGCGAAGCGGGAGCTGAAGTACCGTCCGGGCGCGCTGCGGCCTTTCCGGAAGGCGTTCACCGAGCGGGCAGGCGCGCTCAAGGCGCCGGCCGCGATCGAGCCGCCGGCCGAGGGTCCGCCGCCGGCGTGATCTCCGGCCGGGCGCAGGGGGCGCTGGCCGATTGGGGATCGAGGTTGGGAAAATGCCTGTGTGATCATCCAAGGAGTATAACTCCGTGGGCGGAGGTGTGGCGGAAGGGTTGGGGAAGTATTTTGCAGGCGCTTGACCGGGATAGGATTTATTTTTCGGGAGGGCTGATCTTTGTAGGCGTAAGGTGCGGCGCTGCCCGGCTTCGGATGGCTTCAACCGGGTTCACGGTGATGCATCCCGCGCATTCCGGATGTCGATTTCTTCTCATTCATTCTCATTTTTTATCGCTTCTTTCTCACTCCATGGCGGCTTTTTATCGCCCTGTATCGCTACCGGCGAAGACCGGTGGCCCATCGCAAGACAGACAGTCTGGGTCCCGGTCTTCGCCTTTGGCGAAACCGGGATGACTACACAGGGACGTTTCAGGGTGTGGAGGGGGCGGCAGTTGAGCCCTCTGACCGGCTGCGCTGGCCGAGGGTGATGACATGACGCCCGACCCCGCCCTTCACACTTGCGGCGGAATTCGCCGCAATGAATCGCGAGAGTGCCGCAATCCGGGCAACGGGGCGCCGCACTCCGTTGATTTTGTTGAAGCTCCACCAATGGAGGGCTTTTGAAATGGACCGAGCTGTGATTGAACCTTTTGCCAAGCGGACCGAAGCCTCATCTGGCTTGCGGCTGGCCGAGAAGGACAAGGCAATGACTACACTCGCACTGGTGGACGATGACGAGAACATCGTGGCCTCCCTCAAGATGTTCTTCGAGGCGGAAGGCTACCAGGTGCGCACTTATCATGACGGCGAGTCCGCCCTTCCCGCGCTGACCGAGAGCCCGCCGGACATCGCCATCCTCGACGTGAAGATGCCGAAGATGGACGGGATGGAGCTGCTGCGCCGCCTGCGCCAGACGTCCGAGCTGCCGGTGATCTTCCTGACTTCGAAGGATGAAGAGATTGACGAAGTGATCGGCTTCAACATCGGCGCCGACGATTTCGTGCGCAAACCCTGCTCCAACCGCCTGCTGGCCGAGCGCGTGAAGGCCGTTCTGCGCCGGGCGCGCGGCGGTGTGGCGGGTCCCGAAGAAGGCGACTCCAAGCCGATCGTGCGCGGCAAGCTGGTGCTGGACCCCAACCGCCATGCCTGCACCTGGGACGGCAAGACCGTGCGCCTGACGGTGACCGAGTTCCTGATCCTTCAGGCGCTGGCCTCACGCCCCGGCTATGTGAAGAGCCGCGACCAACTGATGGACGCCGCCTATGACGACCAGATCTACGTGGACGACCGCACCATCGACAGCCACATCAAGCGGCTGCGCAAGAAATTCCGCGAAGTGACGGACGAGTTCGATGCAATCGAAACGCTCTATGGCGTCGGCTATCGCTATACCGAGTAAGCACCCGGCAGAGATCTATATCGGCGGGGCGGGTGACGAGAGTTCCCGCCTCGTCTTTTCGTATGCCGAGGGGCGCCGGGACGCAGTGCGCGGCAAGCGGCAGGTGCACTACCTGCCCCACTGGAAGATCACGGCGGCGCGCCAGCTGGCGGCCGAGCTGACCGGCGCCGGGCATCCGCTGGCGCTGATCGGGCACAGCTGGGGCGCCGATACGGTGCTGCGCGCGGCGGGCGCCTCGGACGCGGAAGTTTTCATCGTCGGCGCGGACCCGGTGGCGAAGCCGGTGAGCCGGATCACGGCGCGCGACGGGCGGCCGGCCTCGGCGGCGCTGGTGCTGCATGTGGACGCCGAGCCGCCGGCCTATGACCGGTCAGACTATGTGAAGGCCGCCGGATACCTGACCGGCGGCGGCGTGCCGCGCGCGTTCCGTTTTGCCGATACGCGGATCGATGCGGTGCTCAACCACTGGAACTTCCGGGGAATGATGCAGACCAAGGGCAGCGATGGGCAATCGGCCGAAGACTGGCTGGCCGCGTTTCCGGACCGGCTCAGCCGAACAGCTGGCTGAGGCGCACGCTCCAGTTCGGCAGGGCGAGCGTGAGGAACAGGAAGCCGAGGCCAGCGAGCACGCAGAGCGGCGAATAGATGCGGCGGTTAAGCGAGAGGTAGGGCTCTTCCGGCGCGGCGCGCTCAAAAGCCGGGAGGACGCCGACGACGCCGCGCCCGAGAAAGACGAACGCCAGCAGGAGGCCGACGGGGGCGAGGAAGGGCTTAGATTGCGGCACCGCCTCACTGTAGCCGCCGAGCAGGAACGCGGCCAGGGCCGCCGCGAAGAGCAGCACGGCGAGGTATACAAAGGCCGCGCGCGAGGGCACGCGCGTGATGCCGCGCCGGCCGATCAGAGAGCGGGCAAGTGACTGTTCATTGGCAAACGGGAAGGTGACCCCGGCGGCCCAGAGCAGGTAAAGCAGGCCGGCGGCCACGAGGACCAGGGCGAGACAATTGCCGACCAGTTCCGCCAATTCCGTGCACTCCAGCCCATTCCCCGATTACGACACTACATGCAGGGCAAGCTTGCCGCCAGAGCCGCGATTGAATAGCCAAGGGCCTGATCCTTACATTACACCCAGACAAGATGGAGTTCACCCATGTCCGACCTTGAAAACACGCTGCTGCTGGAGACCTCCAAGGGCACCGTCAAAATCGCGCTGCGGCCGGACCTGGCGCCGGGCCATGTGACCCGGATCAAGGAACTCGCCCGTGAGGGGTTTTATGACGGCATCATCTTCCACCGTGTGATTGCCGGTTTCATGGCGCAGACCGGCTGTCCGAAAGGCACGGGCACCGGCAATTCCAAGAAGCCGGACCTGAAGGCCGAGTTCAACAAGGAGCCGCACGTGCGCGGCACCTGCTCGATGGCGCGCACTTCGGCGCCGAACTCCGCCAACAGCCAGTTCTTCATCTGCTTCGGCGACGCCTCCTTCCTCAACGGGCAGTATACCGTGTGGGGCCAGGTGACCGAGGGCATGGACGCCATCGACGCGCTGGCCAAGGGCGAGCCGCCGCGCAGCCCGGACCGCATCGTCTCGATGCGTGTCGCCGCCGACGCCTGAAGACGGCGGAGCGGGCGGGAGGGGACATGTTGATTCCGGAAGCCAGCGCCCCTCGCCGCCGGCCCCCTCTGCGGCGCAACACGACGATCCTCGGCTCGCGCATTGCGCGGCTGATCTTTGCGTCGAACCTCGCAGGCCTCGCGATCCTGATCATTGGCGCGATGGTGCTGAACGAGATGCGCGCCGGGTTCGTGGCCTCCAAGCAGCAGGACCTCGAGGCGCAGGCGCAGATTTTCTCGAGCCTCTTGTCGGATGATGCGACGACGCCGGAGCCGGGCCTCAACGCCGAGGCGGCGCGCCAGACACTGCAGCGGCTGAACCTGCCGGAACGGGTGCGCGCGCGCATCTTCACGCCGGAAGGCGAACTGATCGGCGACAGCTATTACCTCTCCGAGCGCGTGGACGTGACCGCCCTGCCCCCGCTGAGCGAGCCGGGCCTGCTGGCCCGGACGGGACGCGACCTTTCCGAATGGGCGGGCAATGCGTTCGATTTCTTCTCGCCGCGCCGCACCTCCGAAGCACTTCGTACACAGAGCCTCGAGGAGGAGCTGGAAGTTGCGGCGCTGGGCGGGCAATCGGCAAGCCAGCGGTTTTCGGACCGGGGGCAAAGGGTGATCTCG
>JBBSDJ010000015.1:0-34111 GCA_038249555.1 Caulobacterales bacterium | reverse complement strand
TCCAGTCGAAAACATCTGGCAGTACATGCGCGACAACTGGCTCTCAAACCGCATCTTCACAGACTACGAGCAGATCGTCGCCCTCTGCTGCGAAGCTTGGGAAAAGCTCGCGCAGCGACCGTGGAAAATCATGTCCATCGGTCTGCGAAACTGGGCTGATGGATGACGATCAGCGCAGGTTGGTATAAGCAACAGATATTTCAGCGTGGGCCCGTTCTGTGCAAATAGGGATACCGGTGAGCGTCTATCCCAATACAAAATTGGCCTTTTCCATTCGCAACAGTTCATAGGGCGTGACGCATTTGATGGTCAGCCCAACACAAGCGTCAGGGATCTTGATCTTTTTGATCGATCCGCTGCCTGGCTTCTCATGCGTGACAACGGTTGCACCGACGGCCAATGCAGTAGCCACCAACCAACAATCAGCCACCTGCATGAAAGCAGATGATGCGGCTGGGTCATAGTTTTGGGAGATCGCCCATTCGCCAACCTTTCTAAGGGCGGGTAGAACGTCTGGCGTTGGGGCTGCAAAAAATGCGATGCCCATGTGTTTCGCCCAGTCTGATAGTTCATCGCCGAACGAGTAAAGCTCATCGCCGACTTTCTCGATACTGCCGACAAGGCCGGCCTTAGACTTGGTCTCGATCCACGCCCAAAATGCAGGGCAAAAGTCAAAACCGTAGTGCAAATTTTTCGCTTGGATGAACACGTTCGCATCCAAGAGATAGCGGCTCACAGCGTCGCCCCGATGACGCGGCCGAATTCATTGAATGTTTCGGTCTTCGCGATGCCAAGCATACGATGCGCGTCTCGGAAGAGCGTTTGCCCTTCCAAAGTGCTGGAAATGACCGCTTTGGCAAATCGCCTCCCGACGCGCGAGGCGGTGGTGCGATAAAAGTCGCCACCGCCTTCAGTGCTACTTACGTCAGCGGCACGCAGCCGCGCCAGTTCCTCAGACCAAGCCAAATCGAAAGCTGGTCGCGACAAATATTCGACGTCTAGAAGGCGGCGCAGGATCACAAGTGCGCTGACTTTATACTTGCGCCTTAGCCATGCAACGAGCGCTGGTAAATCTCGCGCCGACGCTACATCTTCTCGCAACGCATGTTCGGGCACGAGCAATTCTGCCGCGACCTTGTTGCACCACGCCTCTTCGGTTCGTGCTTGAGCGAGCGGCGCCGCGCTCGCATTCGACAAAGCGGTCATGCCGAGCCAGATATGGGCAAGCTCGTGAGCGAGCGTGAAAAGTCTTGCCGATTTAGCATCAGCCCCATTTATGAAGATCAGCGGGGCAAATACATCGGAAAGCGCAAATCCACGAAACTCTGAAGGATCAAGGGCGCGGCTAGTGTTACTCCCGACAATCCCGCTGATCATGACCAGAATACCGATGTCTTCTAGTTTCGAGACGAAGGCGCGCATCGAGGCGTCGACGTCAGAAATAGCGACACGATCCTCAACAGCGAAACTAAGTTTCGTCGCGATGCGCTTAGCAATCAGTTCGGGTCGATCGCTAAGACGTGCGCTCCCAACGAACTCCAGGCCTTCCGAACCAAATTGTCGAACGTGATCACGAAACCAAGCTTGTCGTTCCTTGCAAATATGGACGGTATCAAGAAGATCAGGTGATGGACGCCGAACCATCTCACTTTTGACCGTTCGAAAATCAGGGAGTGGGACCGGTTCTTCAGGCGGCTTGGAAAGGAACAAATAGCCAAATGGCACATGAACTGCGTTTGCAAAGTCCTCGAGCTGTTTCAAGGTCGGTTGAGTGGTCTCGGCTTCCCATTCCGCAATCTTTGGAAATCTCGATAGTAGCTCGTCTTGATTTTTGCCTGCACGTTCGCGTGCCCAAATAAGCATGTTCTTATCTATGGGAACGCGAACCACCATTTTTGCGTCAATTACTCCAATGATTTCAGTGTCAGATTTCTAGCATAGAACTTAACAAATCGCTCTGAAAGGCGATTTGACGATACATCGCGAGGGCGAACGAAGATCAAGATGCAACGCAGGGGGCGGCACTCAGACACGATCCCTGAGTTTCCTTCGAAATCAATGTCCCCTTCAAAAGTTTCCAGACCAAAGGTTCGGCCGCCGCGCCGGACTCGGCGCGGCGGCCACGCTCTTAGTCCTTCGCATTCCACAGCAGCACATACCGCCCCTTCTTTCCCTTCACCGGCGCGAGGTTCGCGTAGATCTTGCGCGGTCCGATCTGCGGATCGGCGAGCGTGAGCGAGATGTATTCCTTCCCGCTCGACTTGGCATGGACGACCCAGCCGCCGCCGATCTCGGTCTCGATGTCGCCGGCGAAGATGCGGTAGTCCGGCTGGGCGGGCACTTTCTTGTCCGCGTTCTTCTCGATGCGGATGGGGGCGGTGAGGTTCATCATCGCGAGGGCGCCGGAAAAGCCGGTCTTGGTTTCGCTGACGTAGCCGAGTGCGTTTGCCATTGTGGTCTCCTGTTCGTTTCGTGTGCTGCCCTCCCGGGGACGCCTCGTCCCTGTCGGCGCCGGACCGCAAGGACGGCGCGAGCCGTCCCTGAACCGGAACGGGCAAAGCGAAGCAGCGCACCGGCGGGGCGATGAATTTTGCTTCGCGGTGAATGCGCGGGGAGCGCAGAGGAAAATTCTTCGCCCCGCCGGTTTCGGGGACGGTCCGCGCCGTCCAGGTCATACGGCAAGAGACAGGGACGAGGCGTCCCCCGGCGGTGCACGGATCAAACGATCAGGAGTCCAGCGGCGGCAAACAAGGTTCACCTGTTCCAGAAGACGTGCACGGCATCGTAGGACAATGCGACGGTGAACACATCGCCGTTCAGTTCGAGATCGCGGCCTATAGCCTCCCAGTCGATATAGTATTGCAGCGCCTCGGGTATCGCCGTGCCGCACTCGCGGTGAAGCGTCTCGGCAAAGTCGGCGAGCGAGGGATACTCGCCTGCATAGTCGTCAAATGCGGCGGCGGCCGCGTCCAGGTCCTCGCCGAAATGCCGGTACAGGCACGCGCCCAGGCGGCCATGCACTTCGATGAAATCCGCCAGGGTGCAGATCGCCTCGAAGCTCGCCCACTCGCTGACGGGCGCGCCCTCGAAGCCTTCATGGTCATGCACCGCGTGCTCTTCGGCCCCCGGCTCCGGGCTCGCCGCCAGCATCGCGCGCACTTCGGCGCGCATCGTGTCCGGGTCGCTTGCCTCGATCCAGCGGCCATGCAGGCAACCTGCGTTATAGGCTGCAAGGCAGGCCACATACACGCGCGGTCGCTGAGCCACAGGCAATACTTCACCCGGCGCGGCAGAAATCAGGTCTGGCATTTTCTTGGCTCCTCTCCGCCCCGTTCCTCCGCGCATCAGGCGGGAGGGGGCGGCACAAGGCGCGTCGCCGGGGCGTACGAGGCGGGTGTGCACGGGGTCAGGTCGGACGGGTGCCAACGCCCCCGACGGCCCTTCCCCGCCCCCCGTGCACAGCCGACGCGCCCCGGCAAGAGCGACGGGCCGTCTCCTCCCGCCGCGCGCAGACGCATTCGGACGCCGCCGACGCCCGGCGTCACCTCACGATCAGGCTCACGCTGCCACGGCCCACCGACTGACGACGCCTCCCCACGCCCCAGGCAGACTGGATCGCATGGGCGACTCCTTTGGCCTTGCCAATGGGAAGCGCCCGTGCGGCGCCCCGCCGGCGAGCCCCCGCAGCGCGGCGGGCGCCGAACAGGCGCGCGCCGCGCCCGGAGACGAGCCGGGCCGATGGGACCGCCAACGGCGTCACCATCGGCCCGGCCCCCCGTCAGAGGGGCGAGGCGCAGAGGGACCTTAACTTGCGCGCAGCATGCCTCTAAGTTGCCGATCTGACTGGAGCCCAAATGACACCGCAGCAATTCATCGACAAATGGCGCAAGGTGGAGCTGAAAGAGCGCACGGCGTCCCAGTCCCACTTCATCGATCTGTGCCACCTTTTGGGTCTCGACGACCCGGTGACGGCGGATGGCACGGGCGACTGGTTCACGTTCGAGAAGGGCGCGTCTAAGAGCGGCGGCGGCGAAGGCTGGGCGGATGTCTGGCGCAAGGACTGCTTTGCCTGGGAGTATAAGGGCAAGCGCAAAGACCTGGATGCCGCTTTCGAGCAACTGAGGCGCTATGCCATTGGCCTGGAGAATCCGCCGCTGCTGATTGTATCCGACATGGACACGATCAGGATTCACACCAACTGGACCAACACGGTGCAGCAGGTTCATGTCATCCGGCTGGAGGACCTGACGGACGCAGCTAACCGGGACAAGCTTAAAACCTGCTTCGAAAATCCCGAGATCCTGAAACCTGCAAAGACACGCCAGAAGCTCACCGAAGAAGCGGCGGCGCAGTTTGCCGGGATTGCCGAACGGCTGCGGGCACGGGGGCATGACGGGATGGCGGTGGCTCATTTTGTCCAGCGCCTCGTGTTCTGCATGTTTGCCGAGGACGTGAACCTGCTGCCAAACAAGATGTTCCAGCGAATGCTGGAAGGCTGCGCAGCGGCGCCGGAGAATTTCCAACTTCACGCCAGGACACTGTTCGGCGCGATGCGATCCGGCGGAATGGTGGGGTTCGAGAAGGTAGATTGGTTCAATGGCGGGCTGTTCGATGATGATGCCGCGCTGCCGCTGAATAGCGACGACCTGAAGGACCTCCTAGCGGCGACGAAGCTCGACTGGTCAGACATCGACCCGTCGATCCTCGGTACACTATTCGAGCGGGGGCTGGACCCGGCCAAGCGCAGCCAACTGGGCGCGCACTATACCGACCGGGAAAAGATCATGCAGATCGTGAACCCGGTGATCATCGAGCCGCTGATGACGGAATGGGCCGGGGTGAAGGCGGCGGCGGAAGCCGCGCTGGACAAGGCGCGGACAGCGGGCGCCAAGGCGACGCGGACGAAAGCGGAGAATGAGGCGCAAAAGCTGGTTTCGGACTTCATGGAGAAGCTTGCAGGTTTCCGGGTGCTGGACCCGGCCTGCGGATCAGGAAACTTTCTTTATCTCTCGCTGCTGGCGCTAAAGGATATCGAGCACCGGGCGCAGCTGGAGGCCGAAGCGATGGGCCTGCCGCGCGGGTTCCCGCGCACCGGGCCGGAGAATGTGCTGGGTATAGAGCTTAATCCGTATGCGGCGGAGCTGGCGCGGGCCTCGGTCTGGATTGGCGAAATCCAGTGGATGCGGCGCAACGGGTTCGAAGCTTCGCGCAATCCCGTGCTCCGCTCCCTGAACAATATCGAGTGCCGGGACGCTGTGCTGAACGCGGACGGCACGCGGGCGGACTGGCCGAAGGCGGACGTGGTGGTGGGGAACCCGCCGTTTCTGGGCAACAAGAAGATGATCGGCGAGCTGGGTGAGGATTATACAGCCCGTCTGCGAAAAGCTTACGGCGATGTGTCCGGCGGCGTGGACCTTGTGTGCTACTGGTTCGCGAAGTCGTGGGACCAGATGGAGACAGGCGACCTGGCCCGCGCAGGACTGGTGGCGACCAACTCCATAAGGGGTGGAGCCAACCGCGAGGTTTTGAAGCCGATTGTTGAAGGCGGTCGCATCATCGATGCCTGGAGCGATGAGGAGTGGACCGTTGATGGCGCAGCAGTTCGCGTATCTTTGCTTAGCTTTCAGCGTGATCGGCAGGGTTCATCGAGTCTTGATGGCAAGGACGTCGAAGAAATTTTCTCTGACATAACTGCGCTAACGCACGACCTTACGAGCTCGTTATCCCTAGCTCAAAATAGCGGGCTTTGTTTTCAAGGGATGAAGTTTGTCGGTCCTTTCGACATTCCTGAGTCTGAAGCGAGAGAATGGCTGGAGCTTCCAAGAAACCCGAATGGGCGGCACAACGCCGACGTTGTGAAGCGCTGGAAGACAGGAATCGACCTCACAAGGCGCCCCGAAGAACGCTGGGTCGTCGATTTTGGAACGCAGATGACGGAAATGGATGCAGCCTTATATGAGGCGCCGTTTCAGCATGTGCTCAAGCACGTCAAGCCGAGCAGGCTGCGTATGGACGCAGAGGGCAATGCAGAAGTCAGGCGAGAAAATCATAGACAATACTGGTGGCGCTATGGCGAAGCGCGGCCGGGGATGCGTTCCAAGATTTCGCCTCTGGTCCGTTACATCGCGACACCGGAAGTCGCCAAGCATCGTTTCTTTTGTTTTCTTGAACTAAGCGAAGTTCCTACTGGATCGATTTACGCCATCGCCCGCGACGACGACACCACCTTCGGCATCCTTCACTCGCGGTTCCATGAGTTTTGGGCGTTGCGGATGGGGACGTTTCTGGGGGTGGGCAATGATCCTCGCTACACGCCGTCCACCACGTTCGAGACCTTCCCATTCCCCGAAAGCCTGACGCCGAATATTCCGGCGGCGGGCTATGCGGCGGACCCGCGCGCGCAGAAGATTGCCACGGCGGCCGCACGGCTGAATGAGTTGCGCGAGCATTGGCTGAACCCGGCGGACCTTGTGGTGCGCGTGTCGGAAGTGGTCCCCGGTTATCCTGATCGAATCCTGCCCAAGGATGCCGCCGCCGAGGCCATCCTCAAGAAGCGCACGCTGACCAACCTTTATAACGAGCGCCCGGCCTGGCTGGAGCATGCGCATGCCGCGCTGGATGAGGCCGTGGCGGAGGCCTATGGCTGGGGCGAGGACTGGCGGGCGGGCAAGCTGACCGAGGACGAAATCCTCGCGCGGCTGTTCCGGCTAAACCAGGAGCGAGCAGCTGATACGGTGAAGAAGGATCATGTCGCATGAATAATGATCGCTGCGGCGCAGCTAAAGATCACCGCAGAAAGAGGTACGAAGCTCGGAATGAGTTCTGAAGACCCAACCGGTAAAGACTGGAACGCGGCTGAGATCGATCTCATCGTCGCCGACTATTTCGACATGCGCGATATGGAGCTTCGCGGCGAGCCGTTCGTGAAGTCGCAGCGCAATCAGGCCTTGCAGGCACTCACTGGACGAACGCGCGGTTCGATCGAATTCAAGCACCAGAACATCAGCGCCGTTCTGATGAAACTCGGCGAGCCATGGATCTTCGGATACAAGCCAATGCCGAACGTTCAGGCGGCACTTGTCGCTGGCGTCGAGCGGTTTCTCGACAGCCGTCCCGGCCGGATCATACCCTTCCCAAAAGCGCGGGCGGGCGCCGCCGAAAGCGGCCAACTCATCCTCGGTCCCGCGCCGGACTTCACCCGGACCGAGGGTGACACAGACGCCAACATCGTGCGCCTTGTGCGAAAGTTCGACCCGGCCGCGAGGGATGCTCGTAATCGCGAGCTCGGCAAACTCGGCGAGGAACGCGTCGTCGTTTCTGAGCAGACGCGGCTTCGCAGCGAAGGCCGTGACGATCTCGCGGGCAGGGTGCGCTGGGTATCTCACCTCGATGGTGATGGCGCGGGATACGACATTCTGTCTTTTGAGCCAGACGGGGCCGAGCGCTTTCTGGAAGTCAAAACGACCGTGGGCTATGAACGTACGCCCTTCTACATTTCACCTAACGAACTCAGCTTTTCAAAGCAGCACCCCATAGAATTCCGGCTAATCCGCGTCTACGATTTCGCGAAGGCGCCGAGGGCTTTCGAGTTAAAGCCGCCTCTCGAAGACCATGTCGCGCTCGAGCCTGTAAATTATCAGGCGTCCTTTCGCTGACCTCGAGTCAATGCGCACATCAGGCGTTCTGCATTCGAACGGAACGCATTGATCACCCACCCCTCCCCTCACTCGAATCCCGCCGCCGCGCATTCCGCGAACTCGCCCCGCACCGCGTTCTCAAGCGACGCAACCTCGACATCCGTTCATCCTGAAAGCGCGCAGTGGACGTCTGAAGCTGGCTCAACTGTCGAAAAGCCTCCAGAAATGTCGAAAACCTATTCAAAATAGCTATTCGAGTCGAAAAACATACCTCTCAGCGCGTTCCGCCGACCCCGCACACCTTTAGGTCAGTCGACAGTCCTTCGAAGAGTCCTGCGGCGAGCAAATCTGCTAACAAATCCGCTCAAAGACGCAGCTTAAGCTGAGGCCCGAGCTTGGAAACGCTACCGTCAGGCGCGCTTGCCGAGAACTCAGCTGACGACGGTTCTGGCAGATAGCCAAGTGCTCGGTAGCCCGCGCGCCTCTTCGCCGCCATACGAACCAGAACTGGCACTGCACTGTCAACGTAGTCGAAAACCACGACATCTTTCTTGCCGACGTGCTGCCGGTGAAGCCGTCCAACGTACTGTGCCAAAGTGCCCTTCCATGCGATTGGCATGGTCAGGAACAAGGTATCGAGACGGGCATCGTCAAAGCCCTCGCCGATATACCGTCCGGTCGCGATTATCAGACGCTCATCGCTGTCATCGACATTCAAGATAGCACTCGCCGATTTTCTTTCTTTTACCGACATACCGCCTTGGAGAACCACAAGATTTC
This sequence comes from Caulobacterales bacterium, assembly GCA_038249555.1. Classification (GTDB taxonomy): domain Bacteria; phylum Pseudomonadota; class Alphaproteobacteria; order Caulobacterales; family Hyphomonadaceae; genus Hyphomonas. Next base: position 25,694 of record JBBSDJ010000015.1, on the reverse strand, counting down.
GGACGAATGGCCTGAACCTCCTTTCCAGGTACTGGAGATGATCCTTGCGTTCAGTGAGCACTATTGGAGAACGACGTGCCTCGAGCGACTGCAGAACGTCATCGAAGATCAAGTCATTTCGGGCTTCGTCTTTCGAGAGGGCAGCGTAGATTGCGGGAATTGAAGGGCGCCCTGAACCCGTCAACTCATCCGGTAGTTCAAATTCTGTTTGACGGTCCAGCACACGGTATAAAAGTCCGCGTTCGGCTGCCTGCGTCTTGGCATCAACGCGGTACCGTACCGGTCCACACTGCATGAATATGATCGGGTGATGTCCGTCCTTACGCGCCACCGTCGCTGACAATCCTGCAACATATCGGGCCTTGCAACGCCGGGCGACGCGCTCGAAGCTCACGGCCGACAGATGATGGCATTCATCGACGATAAGATGACCATACGTCCCGACAATGTCGTCGACTTCCCCACCTCGGGTCAGGCTCTGGATGAGCGCGACATCAACAATGCCTGTGGCCTTCTTTTTTCCACCGCCGATAATACCGATGCTTTTGGGGTCGATTGAAAGGAACGAGCTCAGGCGCTCGACCCACTGATTGATCAGCTCACGCCGGTGAACGAGAATCAGGGTGCTGCGCTGGCGGTGAGCTATGAGGGCAGCTGCAACAACCGTCTTCCCAAATGCCGTTGTGGCGGCGAGCACCCCGGTGTCATGACTCGCAAGGGCGTCGAGCGCTTCTGACTGCTTCGGATGCAATTGCCCTCGGAATGCGACGTCCAGCGGCAGCGGCATTCCTTCTTCGCGATGTTCCTGCAGGAGAACCTGCGCGCCATAACCCCTCAGGAGTTCGAGCGTTTGTTCGAGGCACCCACGCGGGAGCGCGACATGCTTTGGATGAAGCTCGGCACACGAGATGATACGGGGCTTTCCGAAGGTCGGCATTCGCATCGCTTGCGCACGATAGAATTCCGGGTTCTGGAACGCTGCCAAGCGGATGAGCTCAGTGGTTACAGCTGCCGGAAGCTCAGTCCTGTCAACATAGACCTGATCGGCCAAAACAATGATTACGGTGTGTTGTGTGAGTGCCCCGGTATGCCGGGCCTGACGGCGCCGAGACGGAAGCGCTTTCCAGGGCTCGTCAGCATGCTCGTCTTCAACAGGCATCCGTACACCGAGCACCCGCCCTGAGGTTTCCGCAGCCTCAGCGATCGCCAGAACCCCTGCAGCAGGAAGCCGCACCAAGGAAGACAAGTACGCCCACTGGTCGTCGTAAGGACGAAGATCGTCATCCACAAAGACGCTGTTGCCCAGATCGCGAGCTTTCTTTTGAAGGGGAAGCGCTATCAGATTTCCGAACCCGCCGCGCGGCATCGTATCCTGATTTGGAAAGAACCGGTCGTAAGACTTGAAGCCGATCTCGGGACGGTTCTCCATCGTCTCTGTCATCAAAGCCGCACCCATCTGTCTCGCCGCTCGGGCCGCGACCGGTTCCGCGAAAAAGATCCAGACGTGTCCACCATTGCCGGACCTCGATCGTTCAAGTGCAGCCGATATTCCATGCCCGCGGCAGGTCTTCAGCAATGCCTTGCTGTCATCTGCCCATTCCTCATTGTCGAAATCGGCAGCGAGAAACCAGCAAGTCTCATCTTTGAGCAGAGGATAAACACCTGCAACAAAATCGTCCGACCTCGCATCACCGCCGCGAAGATGCTTCTCGAAGATGTTTGCGGTAACCGGGATAAACGCCTGATGTTGGCATTCACCGCATTTCACCTTTGGCTTGCCACATACGTCTTTGACCCATTCGTTCGCGCATGCGGGGGAATAGCCGGCACGCCCAGCTTTCTTGTTTTCCCAGCGAACAGGATAAACATCGGGTCGCCCCGCGAAGAGACTGCTGAACAAAGCGATCTTCTCAGCCGACGATGATTGATTTTTGACGAGGCTGATTTGAGACGCGACTGGCTTGGGCTCCGCTTCTGGTACGTGGGAGCTTTGCTCGAGCGCCCTCAATTCATCTGCAAGGGCCTCCTGCTCCTTTATGAGCTCCGCCATCCGTTGACGGATCCGTGCCATCTCTTCGGAGGTGTCATTCTTGTCCACGGGCGCTGCGCTCTCGGCCGACTGATCTCAAGAAACATTCTATCGCAAGCTAGCGACAGCTTTAAGCCTGACAAATTCTCGGCGTCGGAAAGCAGAGGGAAGTGTTTCGATCCAGCCCCTCCGGCACGCAACGCCTGCAGCCCAGACTCCAGTTCCCGATTGGACAAGCTTCTTTCGACCAAAGCTTCGGCCTGAGCCGCAGTGCCAGGGTCAAATCCCCGCCGCTTGCCATACGGGCCGATCGAGCCAGTCTGCGGGAAACCCCATGGCAAGTCTCTGCTCTTCCGGCCGCGCCAGGATGAGCGCCTTGACCCTTCGTGGAAACGTTGTGTCGGAACTCTGATGCATCATCAGGCGCATGAGCAAGACGAGCACATTGTACATCTGATTTTCGGGCTGGGCCTGATCACCGTTGATGCTGATCGCCAGATCTTTCCCGAACCGTTTGATGTTCGGGACGCGTTTGACAAGGCGGCGATTCCATAGCCGCCCGTGGTGCGCACAGATGTTCCGGACATAGGCCAGCACCTGAATCGCTCCATCCAGAGTTTCGCGCGTTGGAAGCCCGAGATCCTTTGCGATCGCCGATACGATCTTCAAGTCGGATGTTGCGGAGAGCCACTGTGACAGCTCTCCGAACGTCATAAGCTCGGTCACGGCCCAGAGAGGCGGCATGTAAGGAACAGAATACTTGTCCTTGTAATGCGTAATGAACACCTCGTTGCTCTGCGAAACCCTTTCCGCCAGGGCCGCAACGCGCTTGGCGTGCTTCCATACGGGTACAAACAGCGACGGATCCATGTGAGCATGCGGCCCGCTCGCCAAAGAAAGTCGGTGCGTCCAGCTGGCCCGAAGCGCGATTTCAATCCGCTCGATTGCTTCCATAACGAGCAGACGAAGCTGCCGGTCGAATGTGTAGATGTCGACAATCGACTCGAACGGCGTGTCCGGTGCAAACGTCTTGCTGCGCGTCTGCCCTGCCGACGGAGCGATCTCATAGGGCAACCAGTAGGCGCTGAGACGATAATATCCAACGGTGACCAGCCAGCGCCGGACCAATGCCTCATCGGCGCAGACGAGACCCCGCCCTTTCAGAAGGGAGATCTGCTCGTTTACGGAGGTCGGCGGCTTGTCGTACAACATCAAAGAGGCCTTCTCGATGGATTCGAGAAGGCCTCAAAGAAGTAACCCCTCGGTATTGGGCAAGCTCGCGCTCTAGGCCTGAGGGGTGTTGTTGGCCCTGACATATGCACGCATTTCCTAACCGTCAACTAACCGTCAGCCTGAAACTGGCCCCGGGGCGGCCATTCCTTTCCGGGGACCGGGCCCACAGCTGGAGCATTTTCTACACAATGCGGGAAATCTGCCCATCCGGCGCCCCCCCTGCCTCTAGACACCGCGCCTCCCACTTACCCCGTCCGCACACCTAGCGCAGCGGCGACCATGTCCGACACATCATTGGCGGCCTGACGCGCGGCGATGTCGGTCAGGTGGGCATAACGCTGCGTGGTGGACGTATTCTTGTGGCCAAGCAGCGCGCCGATGATCGGCAGCGACAGGCCATTGGCGGCGCCGAAGCTTGCAAAGCTGTGCCGCAGGTCATGCATCCGGAAATCATCGAGCCCGGCGGCGGCGCGCACCTCGTACCAGATTTTCGGCAAGCCCTCGTACGGCCCCGTGCCCTTCGCATTCGGGAAGACCCAGACAGGATGGGCGCGCGGCGCTTCCGCAAGCAGTCTCTGGGCGGCCCCTGAGATCGGCCGGATCGACTTTCCGGACTTTGTCGCATCAAGCCGGAGGAAGCCTCGCTCGAAATCGATCTCCGACCATCTAAGTTCAAGGATCTCGCCGCGGCGTGCGCCTGTGAGCGACAGGAGCCGGATCACGCGTATTGCACCTTGTGGGTCGCCGCGTGTCTCGAACGCCGACAAGGCATCGCCGAGGCGCTGGGCTTCGGCCTGGGTCAGGTAGCGCTCGCGCTGGACCGCCGGCGGGATACGAATCCCGTGGCAGGGGTTCTTCTCCAGAAGTTCAAGATCGATCGCATAGGCAAACACGCTCTTAAGCATCGCGATCGTCCTGCGCGCGGTGCCGATCCCGCCCTTCACTTCCTGGATGCCGCGCGACTTGGTCTTCACCTTCATCGCTGTGACGCCGGTTGCGATCGCATCGCGCAGCCGGACGATCTCGTGCTTCTTCACGTTGGTGATTGGAAGCTTGCCAAGGATGGGATTGACGTGAACCCTCAGCAGCCGGATGTCATCGTTGTAGCGCTTCGACTTTCGCGGCGCCCCCGTGCGCCGGTTGTACGGCGCCGCTTCCTTGCCCCACATTTCAATCAGTGCAGAGACTTTCAGGATACCAAGCTCGTCGCGCCGGCGCTCCGCTTCGGGGTCAAGACCAATCCGGGCTTCGGACCGGAAGTCCTTCGCCTTCTTCCGGGCAGCTTCGCAGCGCAGACTGCCCGCCTTGCCCAGCGTGATCATCCGCTCGCGTGCAAGGCGGCCCTGGCCGATGCGGTAGCGGATGATGTAGGCCTTCGCGCCGGTCGGAAGTACACGCAGGCCGAAGGCCGCGATCTCCGTGTCCCAGACAATGAAACGCTTGCCTTCCGGCGCTACAGAGTCGACATATCTCTGCGTGAGCTTGCGTTTGATCCCTGACATTCGCCTGCACCTCCAGCAAAATCTTCGTCCGTTCGCGGCATTTTGTGCCCGCACCATGTCCGCACGTATGCCGCATTTCGCAACAATAGGTAGCAAACATCATCAATACGAAAATCATAGCAAATCTATGTTTTGATTGCAAATTTCAATGATCCGCATGCCCCTGCAATGACTAGCAAATTCTACCTAAAGGCGCTTCGTAATGCGGGGGTCAGGTGTTCAAGTCACCTAAGCGGCACCATTTCCTCTCCTTCTCTTTCCTGCTGCGCGCCCCGGCCTAGATCGGCGGGATCATGATGGCTGCTGTGTTTGGAAGTTCGGGCGGGATCGGGCGGGCGTTGGCCGAGGCGCTGATTGCGTCCGGCCGGTACCGGTCCGTGTTTGCGGTATCGCGGTCCGGCGTTGAGATTGAGGGCGCCCTTAACCGGAAGGCGGAGTTTACCGATGAGGCGCAGCTCGCTGCGCTGGCCGCCGAGATCGGCGCGGCGGGGCCGCTGGGGCTTTGCCTCGTCGCGAGCGGGCTTTTGTCCGCAGACGGCGTGCAACCGGAGAAGACTTACCGGGCGCTGAGTGCCGACGCCTTTGCGCGTGTGTTCGCGGCCAACACGATTGCCCCGGCGCTGATCGCCAAGCATTTCCTGCCGCTGATGCCGAAGGCCGAGCGCAGCGTGTTTGCGGCGCTGTCGGCGCGGGTCGGCTCGATCTCCGACAACCGGCTGGGCGGCTGGCATGCCTACCGCGCCTCAAAGGCGGCGCTGAACATGCTGATCCGCAACTTTGCCATCGAACAGGCGCGGCGGGCGCCGGGGAGCATCTGCGTTGGCCTTCATCCGGGTACGGTCGATACAGGGCTTTCCAAGGCGTTTCAGGCCAGCGTTCCGGGCGAGAAACTGTTCTCGCCGGAACAATCGGCCAGCTACCTTCTGGACGTGGTGGACCGTCTGACCCCGGAGGATTCCGGCAAATGCTTCGACTGGGCCGGCAAGGAAGTTCCGGCCTAGAGCGTGAAGCGGCCTTCGATCACCGTCACGGCGCTGCCGGTGAGTTTGCACCGGTCCCCTTCCAACTTCACGCCGACCCAGGCGCCGCGGCCGGGATAGGCCTGGTAGCAGCGCGCGGCGGGCTTCGCGAAATTCTCGGCGAGGATGCGCGAGAGCATCGTGTGCCAGCTTCCCGTGGCGGGGTCTTCGTCAATGCCGGAGCCGGGGGCAAAGAAGCGCGAGGTCGCGTCGGCGCCGTTGTCGCCGCCCAATGCGAAGCAGCCGAAATTACCCCGGTCCCAGCCGCCACCTTCGGCGCCGAGGGTCTTCAACGCGCGCTGGTCCGGCTTCAGGGCGCGCACGTCGACCGGTGTCTCGAAGCGTGCGGCGTAGAACATGCCGCCCCAGGCCTCGACGGGGCGTGCGCCGAGCGCGGCCGCGATGTCGTCCGTGACCGGAACAGGCCGGATGGGCGCGGAAGGAAAGTCCATTTCGAGCCGCCCGTCCGCGAGCCGCTTCACGAGCAGGCGGCCGGACTTGACAGTATCGAAGGCAATGGTCTCGCCGGCAAAACCACCATGCGCGAAGAGGACGTAGGCCGACGCGAGCGTCGCGTGGCCGCAAAGAGGGACCTCCACGGCGGGCGTGAACCAGCGCAGCTTCCAGACGCCCTCACCGGCGGGGACGATATAGGCGGTCTCGGCCACGTTGTTCTCGGCGGCGATGGCAAGGAGTGTTTCATCCGGCAGGAAGGCGTCCAGCGGCATGACGCAGGCCTGGTTGCCCTCGAAGGCTTTGGCGGCAAAGGCATCGACCTGGAAGAAGGGCAGCGACGGCATGGCGGAGTCTCCGGTTGAGACGCGTGTGATCGCACGGGGGACGGACGGGGCACAAACGAGGAATTCTGATGGGGTGTTGAGACGGGCTGATGCGTCTCAGCCCTCCGCGGCGGTGCGGGCATTTACCGGGCGATTGCGCCGGAATTAGCGCTTCAGATCATCCAGCAGCCAGCCGTGATGGACCGGGCCGTGTCCCCTGCCGAGGCCCTTTGCGGCCTTGATGGCGCCGAAGAGATAGTCCCTGCCCTCCTCGACGGCTTCGGGCACGGAGCGGCCCTGGGCGAGAAGGGCGGCGATGGCGGAGGCGAGGGTGCAGCCGGTGCCGTGGGTGGAAGTCGTCCGTATACGGGGCGATTCGAAGATCCACTCGCCAGTCGTTGTCTGCAGCACGTCATGGATGACATTGCCGTCGATGTGGCCGCCCTTGACGAGGGCGCCGTGGGCGCCGAGTTCGAGCAGGCGTTCGGCGGCCCGGCGCTGGCCGTCGATGGTCTCGACCGGCTTGCCGGTGAGAACCTCCGCCTCCGGCGCATTCGGCGTGACTAGGCGCGCACGCGGGATCAGTTCGGACCGGATGGCGCCGATGGCGCGCTCGTCGACGAGGCGGTCCCCGGAGGTCGCGACCATCACGGGGTCGATGACGCGCGGGGTAAGCCCCGCCTGCGCGTGCAGCGCTTCGGCGATCGCCTCGACCAGCTGGGCCGAGCCGAGCATGCCGGTCTTGATCGTGTCGGCGCCGATGTCGGCGAGCGTAACCTTGATCTGTCCGAGGACCGCCTCAAGCGGAACCGGCCAGACACCGTGGACGCCTTTTGTGTCCTGCACGGTGATCGCGGTGACGGCGGTCATCGCATGGCCGCCGAGCATCGTGACAGCCTTGATGTCAGCCTGGATGCCGGCGCCGCCGCCGGAGTCCGACCCGGCGATGATGAGGACGCGGCCTTTCAGGCCATCTTGGACTGACATGGTCAGACCTTGATGCCGGCTTTCTTGGCGTCGGCCAGGAACGTCTCGAGGCCTTTGTCCGTCAGCGGATGGTTGACGAGGGATTTGATGACGGCCGGCGGGGCGGTCATCACGTCGGCGCCGGCGAGGGCGCAGAGTTTGACGTGGTTGGGGGTGCGGATGGAGGCGGCGAGGATTTCCGTGTCGAAGAGGTAATTGTCGTAGATCTGGCGGATCTCGTGGATCAGCTCCATGCCGTCGAGGTGGATGTCGTCGAGGCGCCCGATGAAGGGCGAGATGAAGGTCGCGCCGGCCTTAGCCGCGAGGAGCGCCTGGTTGGCGGAGAAGCAGAGCGTGACGTTGACCTGCGTGCCCTCCCCCGTGAGCGTCTTGCAGGCCTTCAGGCCGTCGAGCGTCAGCGGCAGCTTGACCGTGACGTTGGCGGCGATCTTGGCAAGCTTGCGGCCTTCCCTGATCATGCCGTCATAGTCTACGGCGACGACTTCGGCGCTGACCGGGCCGGGCGTGAGTTCGCAGATTTCGGCGATGACTTCGGCGAAGGGGCGGCCGGACTTGGCGATCAGGGAGGGGTTGGTGGTCACCCCGTCAATGAGGCCGGTGGCGGCGAGGTCGGCGATGTCTTTCGTGTCGGCAGTGTCGACGAAGAATTTCATGGATGGGGTTTCCGGTCTGATGAGAAGGCGCTGGCGCTTCCTTAACCAATCAGGACCCGCGCTCCAATAGCGGCGAAGACAGAAACGCTCCCTCCGTTACCGGAAGGAGCGTTCTGGCAGGCGCGGATGTGGCCGGTCAGGTGGCCGGGCGGCCGATCGACGTATAGGCAAATCCATAGCGGGCCATGTCTTCGGGGCTGTAGATGTTGCGCAGGTCGACGACGACATTGCCCTTCATCGCGCCCTTGATGCGGCCGAAATCGAGCGCGCGGAAGGAATCCCATTCGGTGATGATCACCATCGCGTCGGCGCCCTCGATCGCCTTGTAGGCGCTGTCCGCGTACTCGATGTCCTGGAGCAGGTGCGAGGCTTCGGTCATCGCTTCCGGATCATAGGCGACGACGCGGGCGCCAGCGGCCGTGAGCGCCGGAAGGATGTCGAGCGAGGGGGCGTCGCGCATGTCGTCGGTGTTCTGCTTGAACGCGAGGCCGAGCACCCCGATCGTCTTGCCCTTCACGTCGCCGCCCATCGCCGCGATGACTTTCGTTGCCATGGCTTTCTTGCGTGCTGCGTTGACCTCGACGACGGTGTCGACGATGCGCACCGGGCTGCCATAGTCGTTGGCGGTCTTGGTCAGCGCGAGCGTGTCTTTCGGAAAGCACGAGCCGCCATAGCCGGGTCCGGCATTCAGGAATTTCTTGCCGATGCGGCCATCAAGGCCGATGCCGCGCGAGACTTCCTGGACGTTGGCGCCGACCTTTTCGCACAGGTCCGCCATCTCGTTGATGAAGGTGATCTTCACGGCGAGGAAGGCGTTGGCGGCGTACTTGATCAGCTCCGAGGTGCGCCGCTCGGTGAACAGGATCGGCGTTTCGTTGAGGAAGAGCGGGCGGTAGAGTTCCTTCATGACCTGGCGGGCGCGGTCGTCATCGGTGCCGACGACGACGCGGTCGGGGATCTTAAAGTCCTTGATGGCGGCGCCTTCGCGCAGGAATTCGGGGTTGGAGACAACGGCGAAGTCGCCGCCCGGGCGCACCTTGCGGATGATCGCCTCGACTTCATCGCCGGTACCGACGGGGACCGTCGACTTGGTGACGATGACGGTGAAGCCGTTCATCATCTGGCCGATCTCTTCGGCGGCGGCATAGACATAGGAGAGGTCGGCATGGCCATCGCCGCGGCGCGACGGCGTGCCGACCGCGATGAACACCGCGTCGGCGTCTTTCACGGCTTCGGCGGCATCGACGGTGAAGAACAGGCGCTCTTCCTTGACGTTCTTGGCGACGAGATCATCGAGACCCGGCTCGTAGATCGGCATGATGCCCGCGTGCAGCTTGTCGATCTTCGACTTGTCCTTGTCCACGCAGGTAACGATGTGGCCGAAATCGGCAAAGCAGGCGCCTGACACGAGGCCGACATAGCCCGTTCCGATAATCGCGACACGCATGGGAAATCCCTCAAAAACACACAAAGCGGTTGATCGCGTGCGGGGTGCAATTTTTGTGCGAAAGGGTCAAGGGGCGTCTGCCGCAAGGGAACCGGGTTGACTCCCACAGGCGTTAACGACAAGATCAAAACGTGAACAAATGGGAGGGCAGGATGAGCCTCACTTTCTATACGAACCCGATGTCTCGGGGGCGGATTGCGCGCTGGATGCTGGAAGAAACGGGGGCGGCGTATGAGACGCGCTACCTGCGCTACGGGCCGGAGATGAGTTCTGCGGACTATGCGGCCGTGAACCCGATGCGGAAGGTTCCGGCGATCCTGCATGACGGCAAGGTGGTGACCGAATGCGCAGCGATCTGCCTTTACCTTGCCGATGCCTTTCCGAAGGCGGATCTCGCTCCGCCGCTGGACGCGCGGGCGGATTATTACCGCTGGATGCTGTTCGCGGCCGGCCCATGGGAGGCCGCGAGCACGAACCGCTCGCTGAACGTCGAGGTGAGCCCGGAGACATCCGGCATGGTCGGATACGGGGACTTTGACCGCACGCTGGACGCGCTGCTGAGCGCCGTGCCCGACGAAGGCTACCTGCTGGGGCCGAAATTCTCGGCGCTGGATGTCTACTTGGGCTCGCAGATCAGCTGGGGCAGCCAGTTCGGATCGATCCCGAAGACGCTGCGCGTCGGGGCGTATCTCGGACGCCTCCAGTCGCGGCGCGGCTATATCCGGGCGAGCGAGCTCGACGATGCCGCCATGGCCACTTACGGGCCGGCGGGCTGAGGCGCGTCAGTCCTTCCGGATGCGGTAGATCGTGGCCGGACCGGCGAGCAGGGCCGGCTCCAGCCAGGCCGGCGGACGTGACGCCATGATCTCGCCGATCAGACCGTCCGGCGCATGGCCGGCGAAGAATCGCAGGTCCACGTCTGACGGGCAGATGAGCAGATAGTCCACGCCTGCCGCCTTGAGGCGCGCGCGCGCCTCGTCCGGCGGGCTGGTGAAGATGGCGAGCGCCGCGTCGATGCCGGCGAGGTTGCGATGATAGTGGCCGTAGAGAACGCTGTGGCGCGTCTCGAGCAGCAGGCCGGGCGCGTCGGAGGCGGGGGCAAGGATGCGGCCTGTGGGCAGGGCGTTCAGCGCGGCATAGATGGCGCGCGGGTCACAGTCTTCGGCGGCGGCGACGGATAGAGCGGCGGGCGCTTTCGGCGGAGCGATCATCCGGCCCGCGAGGCCCCACAGGAAAGGTGCCGCGAGCAGCAGCACGGCGAGATAGGCAAGGCGCGGCACGGCGGGGCCTGCAGCGCCGGCATGGATGCGCGCGGCGAGCAGGGCGAGCGGCAGGATCGCGAACAGCTGGCCGAAGACATAGAAGCGCGTCTGGTAAAGCGCGAAGATCAGTGAAACCGTCAGCAGCAGGATGAACAGCACCTGTGCGCGGGTATTGTCGCCGCGCCGCGCGAGGTACAGGGCGGCGCCGATGCCGGCCAGAATCGTGCCGAGGCGGAACAGGAATTCGTCCAGCTGTCCGTTCAGGTAAACCAGTGTCGGGCGGGCCTCGTCCACGCGCGCCAGCCACAGCTCGCGGGCATCGGCCGAGAGCGCATCGAGCGGATTGGCGAGGCATTGCGGGCCGCTGACCATGATCATCGCGGCGGTGATGGCGGCCACGTTGGCGAGCACCGCCAGGCGGATGGCAAGCGACTTGTCCGACGTCATCTGCGCCGCCAGCGCAAAGGAGACACCACCGGCCAGACCGGCAAGCAGGGTGACGGAGGAATGCGCGTCGCAGCGTGCGGTCCAGTAGTCGAGCGGCGGCACGGTGATGAGGAAAGTGGCCGCGAGCGTGGCCGCAAAACTCGCGCCGAAAACCACCGCGCCGCGCTGGGCCGGGGCGCCGGAGACCGCCCAGTCGACGGCCACGAAAGCTGCGATCACGGCCACGAAGAGATGCACCTCGACGCCGATGGCGGCGGCCAGCGCAAGGCTGACGCCGGCCAGCGCCATGGGCGCCGGCGGACGCTCCCGCCCCAGAAGCGAGACGGCGCCGAGGAGCACCAGACCGAGCTGCAGATTGTGGTGGTCGATCGATCCCGGCAGGAAGCGGAAATGCCGGTAGAGCACCGCGAAGGCGATGAGGCAGGTGAAAAGCAGCACGCCGCGGCCGCCCAGCGCGCGAGCGCCGGCGACCAGCGCCGAGGTGACGATCAGCATACTGATCAGCGGCCAGACAGCGATGGCGAAACCGATCGCTGTCTCGCGGCCGAGGAAAGGCGAAAGGGCTGCGGCAATCGCCGCGATCGGCAGGTCCACGAGGCGTGACCAGTGCATCAGCGTGCCGCCTTCGGGGCCGAGCCGCGGCTGGCGCAGGTCGAACCAGGCCTGCCCTTCCAGCAGCTCGCGCACCTGCACGAAACGCATGACATCGTCTCCGTCCGGGCCGATGGCGCCAAAGGAACCGCTCAGCACGCTGACGATCATCAGGCTGGCAACGACCGCTGCCGACAGCAGCAGACCGGCATGGTCTTCGGCGAAGGTGGCGGGGCGGACAGGCGCCGTCATCGGGAAACTGCCCTTCAAGCAAGGCTAACTTAACCAGTGCCGGTCTATGACATGGAAACATTCACCAAAGACTGAACGCCCGCGATGCTTGAATCCAGCCGCTACAGCCTTGCCGTCCTGCTGCCTTGCTACAACGAGGGGCTGTCGATCGCGTCGGTGGTCATCAGCTTCCGCAAGGTGCTGCCGGGCGCGCGCATCTACGTCTACGACAACAATTCCACCGACAATACCGCCCAGCAGGCCGCGCTCGCGGGCGCGACGGTGATCACCTGCAAGCGCCAGGGCAAGGGCAATGTGGTGCGCCAGATGTTCGCCGACATCGAGGCCGACATCTACATCATGGCAGACGGCGATGGGACGTATGACGCCGCCGCGGCGCCGCGCATGATCGACGCGCTGATCGCCGACCGCGCCGACATGGTGGTCGGCACGCGTCGCAACATCACCGAGGATGCCGGGCGCGCCGGCCACGCCTTTGGCAACCAGATGTTCAACCGCATCTACCAGGCGCTGTTCGGACGCGACTTCACCGACATCTTCTCCGGCTACCGCGTGTTCACGCGCCGCTTTGCCAAGAGCTTCCCGGCGCATTCGGCCGGCTTCGAGATCGAGACGGAAATGTCCGTGCACGCCTCGACCCTGCGCCTGCCGGTGACCGAGATCGCCTTTGACTATGGCCGGCGCGTCGAGGGCTCGGCGAGCAAGCTGTCGACCTTCCGCGACGGGTTCCGCATCCTTTCGATGATGGCGATGCTGCTCAAGGAAACCAAGCCCTTCGTGTTCTTCGGCTGGATCGCGGCGGCGCTGTTTTCGCTCTCCACGTTCCTGATGATCCCGATCACGCTCGAATTCTTCGCGACCGGACTTGTGGATCGCATCCCCACCGTGATGCTGGCGATGACGCTGCTGGTCGGCGCGATGCTGTCGCTCTCCTGCGGCATCATCCTGGATTCCGTCTCCCGGGCTCGCATTGAGCAGAAGCGCATCTTCTATCTCTCGCAGGCCCCCGCCCGCGGCGAGCGGACCTATTCCGGCGCCCAGCCGATCGAGGAGCGCGATGCCGCCGCGCCGCTGCGGAGCACGGGCTTCTGATGCGCCGCGAGATGACCAACCGCATCCGCTTCGTGCTGGAGGACATCGTGCCGCCGGTCTTGCGCGATTCAGGCCTGTTCAAGGCTGCGGCCTCAATGGCCTGGGGCCACCACGTGGCAGATCTTGCGCGCTTCCGCGAACGCGCCGCTTTCCTGACCGACGAAGAGTATGAGGCGCTCTACCGCAAGCACCCGCGCGTGCACGAAGACACCGACAATTCGGATGCCTGCATCGCTGCGATCACGGCGGACATCGTCGGCGCCAGCGCGATGGATGTCGGCTGCGGCACGGGCGCCTTGCTGCGCAGGGTGCGGGACGCGCGCACAGACCTTGGCGCGCTGGTCGGCGTCGACTTCGTGATCGACCCGGAGCTGAAGGATGAGGGCATCCAGTATTTCGCCGCGAAGGTGGAGACATTGCCCTTCCCCGACAAGGCGTTCGACACGGTGATCTGCACGCATGTGATCGAGCATATCGTCGATTACCGCGCCGCGATTGCCGAGCTGCGCCGGGTGGCGCGGCGGCGGCTGATCCTCGTCGTGCCGCGCGAGCGGGAATACCGCTACACCTTCAACCCGCACGTCAACTTCTTTCCGTATACACACAGCTTCCTGCGCGCCGTGATGCCGGTGCCGGAAAGCTACCATATTCGCGAGATCGGCCGCGACATCTACTACCGCGAGGATATCGCGCCGTGAAAGCGCTGCCGCTGCACATCCTTGGCCTGCTGGTCGCCACGCCGCTGCTGATTGCCATCGGTCAGGTAATGTTCAAGCTGACCGGCGCGAAGCTGGCGGCCTATCCGGCGCCGCCGGTGCAATCGGTGCTGCTGAGCCCGCTGTTTATCGGATCCCTGGCGCTGTATGGCGGGGCCACGCTGATCTGGGTCTACGTGCTGAAGACCGTGCCGCTCTCCTACGCCTATTCCTTCATGGCCCTGACCTTCGTCATCGTGCCGGTGCTCGCAAACGTCTGGCTCGGCGAGCCGCTGACAGCGAAATACTTCCTCGGCATGGGCCTGGTGATCGCCGGGCTTCTGACGCTCTGGTCGTAAAAAAGCCCGCTCCGAAAGAGCGGGCTTTCCTGTACGCAGCTTTCAGAGCGATCAGATTTCCTGATTGTACGCGCCGACTTCCTTGTGCTTGCCGAGGCGGGGTTTCACTTCCTTGTGGAAGAGATCCTTCATGTCGGCTTCGCTGGTCATCGATTCGACCACGACCACGAGTTCCGGCTTGTTGGACGAGGCGCGCACCAGAACCCATGAGCCGTCTTCCAGCGTCACGCGGGCGCCGTTGACGGTATTCACGTCAATGACCTTCCGTCCAAGGATGGTCGTCCCGTTGAGCGCCTGGTATTCAGCGACCATCTTGTCGATGACCCCGTACTTCACCTCGTCGCCGCAATGCGGCGACATGGTGAGCGAGGTGAAGGCAACGCCGAGTTCGGACTTGAGGTCCGCCATCGTCTTGTCCGGATTGCGGTCCAGCATCTCGAGCACGGCCTTGGCGGCGACGAGGCCGTCATCATAGCCCAGCCCGATGGGCGGGCGGAAGAAGAAGTGGCCGGATTTCTCGAAGCCCGCGAGGGCGCCGAGTTCGTTGGTGCGGCGTTTGATGTAGGAGTGGCCGGTCTTGTAATAGTCGACGGTGGCGCCATTGGCTTTCAGCACCGGGTCGGTCTTGTAGAGGCCGGTGGATTTCACGTCGACGACGAATTTCGCGTTCGGATAATTCTTCGACAGGTCGCGCGCCAGCATCAGGCCGATCTTGTCGGCATAGATTTCCTCGCCGGTATTGTCGACGACGCCGCAGCGGTCCCCGTCCCCGTCAAAGCCGAGCACGACATCGGCGCCGTGCTCCTTCGCCGCGAGCGACATCTCGTGCAGCATTTCGGCATCTTCCGGGTTCGGATTGTATTTCGGGAAGGTGTTGTCGAGGTTGCAGTCCATCTCGATCACTTCGGCGCCCAGCGCGCGCAGGCAGTCGCCGGCGAAGGCGCCCGCCGTGCCGTTGCCGCAAGCCGCGACAACCTTGATCTTGCGCGTCAGCTTTGTGTCGCCGACGATCGCCTGGATGTACTTCTCGCGCAGGCCGTCGATGCGGCGGATTGATCCGCCGGCGCGCTCGACGAAGCGGGCGTTCATCACGATTTCCTTGAGCTGGCCCATCTCGTCCGGCCCGAAGGTCAGCGGACGGTTGGCGCCCATCTTGACGCCGGTCCAGCCATTCTCGTTGTGCGAGGCGGTGACCATGGCGCAGCAGGCGGCGTCCAGTTCGAACTGGCTCCAGTAGACCATCGGCGAGAGCGCGAGGCCGACATCCAGCACTTCGCAGCCGCCGGCGATCAGGCCGAGCGAGAGCGCGTTCTTGATCGGCTGGCTGATCGAGCGGAAATCATGGCCGGTGACGACTGTCGGCTTCACGCCGAGCTCGTGGAACAGCGTCGCCATGCCGAGGCCGAGCGCCTGGACACCGGTCAGGTTCAGCTCCGGCGCCTTGGCATGACCGATACCGTTGAACCACCAGCGGGCGTCATACTCGCGGAAGCCCGTGGGCTTCACCAGCGGCAGGATCTCGAATTCGAGCGTGTTGGGGGCGATATCGGTGCGCGGTTTCGGCAGCATGTGTCTCTCCGTGAAACGGGTTGGGCGCGCTCCCGGCGGGGCGCGGCGTCTTGCGCGCTCTTTTGCAGTTTTCGCGCCACAGGCGAAAGGGGCGGGTTACCGCGCACCTCACGAAAAGTTCAGAAATATATTATTGCTGACAGTATATAGAATCCTATCTGGCGGGGTGGAGGCTCCCCGGCGCGTCGTTCTTCTGCGTGCCGGGGCGGCTCTCCCGAACCCCAGAGGAGACTTCAGAATGAACTTTCGCATCGCGCTCATTGCGCTCGGCGCCGCCGCATCCGGCCTCGCCCTCCCCGCCGCGGCCCAGGAATGGTATGCGGGCGGATCGATCGGCTATGTGTTGCAGAACGACAGCTCAAACGACGGTGCCACCGGCGCCTTCACCACCGGCAACGGCGCGCCTGTAATCCCGTTCGGAACCGCCATCGCGGCGGGCACGCCGTATGGCTGGGAAACCGAGTTCGACAACGGCTATGCCCTCTCCGGCGAGTTCGGCGCACGCTATGCCAACGGCTTCCGCTCCGGCGTCGAGCTGGTTTACAGCAAGGCCGAGGTGGATACCCATTCCGGCGTGAACGTCGCCGGCACCGTGATCGACGGCGTCGACGCCGCCGTGCTGACGGGCTCTGCCACGCAGCTCGGCGCTACGGTCGGCCAGGTCGTGGCCGTGCCGGACGGCGACGAGATCCAATCGACCAGCCTGTTTGCCAACCTCTATTATGACTTCAACCGCGACGGCCTGATCAGCCCCTATGTCGGCGCGGGCCTCGGCTACTCCGATATCTCGGTGACGTATCGCCCGTCGGGCGTCGGCATCATTGACGACAGCGAGAGCAAGTTTGCCTACCAGCTGAAGGCGGGCGCGACCTGGTCCGTCAGTGAGCGGATCGATCTCTACGGCGAGGCGGCTTACCGCGCGACCGAAGATGTCGAGCTGCAGAACCAGCTGTTCCCCGGCACGCTGAACATCGAGAACACCCAGACCATGCTGAGCGTCGGCGCGCGCTACCGGTTCGGCTCGTAAAAAGCAGGCGTCAGTTTCCTGCGTTTGCGCGCAGGAAACTGACGATCCAGCCTGCGAGGAGGCGGCGGTCGCACTCGCCTTCCAGTGACGTGACGGCGGCCGCGGCCCGCTCGTCTCCCAGCGCCGCGCGCCGCGCAGTGTAGAGCGCCGCGGCATAGTCCGGTTCAAACTCCGGGTGGCACTGGAAGCTGATCGCCGGGAAGTCTTCATAGTTGAGGCCGGCAAACGGCGTGAAGTCCGATTTTGCGATGATCGAGGCCGAGGGCGGCTTCACGACCACCTGGTCCTGGTGGCTGACCGCGACGCTCAGCGTCGGCGGGCACGGCGCGCCGCTCCAGTCCGGGCACTGAACAATCTCGTAGGTGTGGCGGCCGACGCCCCAGCCCTTGTCAGACTTGACGACTTTGCCGCCCAGCGCCTCGCCCATGATCTGGTGGCCAAAGCAGATGCCGACTTGCGGCGTCCGGGCGGTGGCGGCATTGCGGATGAAGTCCTTCAGCGGCGCGATCCACGGCTCCGGATCGTACACGCCGGCGGGCGAGCCGGTATATAGCACGGCGTCCAGCGCCGCAGGATCGGGCAGCGCTTCGCCCTTGGCGACGGAGACCGTCTCACACGCGATGGCGCCATCCGCTTGCGCGACCATGCGGCGGAACATTTCCGGATAGTCCGGGAATGACTCGCGGATCGCGGCGGGCACCTGCCCCGTCTCGATGATGGTGAGCTTCATCGCCTACTCCGCTGGAACTTCTTCGGCTTCGATCCGCTCCGGCTGGACCAGGAAGCCGCCGGACTGGCGAGCCCAGAGATCGGCATAAAGGCCGCCGGCCGCGACGAGTTCGTCATGCGTGCCCTGCTCGATGATCCGGCCCGCGTCGAGCACGACGAGGCGGTCCATTGCGGCGATGGTGGAGAGGCGGTGCGCGATGGCGATCACGGTCTTGCCTTCCATCAGTTCAAAGAGATGTTCCTGGATCGCCGCCTCGACTTCGGAATCGAGCGCGGAGGTCGCCTCGTCGAGGATCAGGATCGGCGCGTCCTTCAGAAAGATGCGCGCGATGGCGATGCGCTGGCGCTGGCCGCCGGAAAGTTTCACGCCGCGCTCGCCGACATGCGCCTCAAGGCCGCGGCGGCCCTTGGCGTCTTCAAGCGCTTCCACGAAATCGCTGGCGGCGGCCTTGCCGATCGCGGTGCGGATTTCGTCATCGGTGGCGCCGGGGCGACCATAGGCGATGTTCTCGCGGATGGAGCGGTGCAGCAAGGACGTGTCCTGCGTCACCACACCGATCTGTGCCCGGAGGGATTCCTGCGTGACCTTTTCAATGTCCTGACCGTCCACGAGGATGCGGCCGCTTTCGGCGTCGTAGAAGCGCAGCAGCAGGTTGGTCAGCGTCGTCTTGCCCGCGCCGGAGCGGCCGACGAGGCCAATCTTCTCGCCCGGGCGGATGGCGAGCGACAGGCCTTCGATGACGCCCGCGCCCTTGCCATAATGGAAGGCGACGTTCTCGAAGCGGATGTCGCCCTTGACGCGCGGCAGGTCCGCCGCGCCCGGCGCATCGACCACGGCGACCGGCTTATCCAGCATCGCCATGCCGTCATAGACGACGCCGATATTCTCGAAGAGACCGGCGACTTCCCACATGATCCATTGCGACATCGCCTTCATGCGCAGCGCAAGGCCGACCGCGACAGCGACCGCGCCCGCACCGACAACGTTGCCGGTCCAGAGCAGGATGCCAGACGCGGCGATGAGGAACACGAGCAGAGAGTTGTTGAGATAGACGATGACGTTGAAGCCGGTGACGAGGCGCATCTGGCCGTGCACGGTGTCGAGGAAGCCGGACATCGAGTCCCGGGCATAGGTCTCTTCGCGGCCGGAATGGGCAAACAGCTTCACGGTCTGGATGTTCGTGTACGAATCTACGATCCGGCCGGTCATCACCGAGCGGGCATCGGCCTGTTTCTCCGCGATCTTCCCGAGGCGCGGCACGAAATACCAGAGAAGGCAGGCATAGACCGCCAGCCAGAGGATCAGCGGCGCGGCGAGGCGCCAGTCGGCCGAGCCGATCAGTGCCAGCGCCGAGAAGAAATAGACGAGCACGAAGACGAAGACGTCGAGGATCTTCATCACCACTTCGCGCACCGACAGCGCCGTCTGCATCACCTTGGTGGCGACACGGCCCGCAAATTCGTTGCCGAAAAAGCCCATCGACTGGCCGAGCATCTGCCGGTGCATGCGCCAGCGCGCGCTCATCGGCACGTTGCCCATCAGGCCCTGATAGACGATCAGCGCCTGCGCGAGCGTCGCGAGCGGCAGGCCGATCAGCAGGATGCCGGCCATCAGCGCGAGGCGCCCGCCTTCCCGCTCGAAGAAGCCTTCGCGTTCAGCGGTCGACAGCCAGTCGACAATCCCGCCAAGGAATCCGAACAGCGCCACTTCGCCAACCGCAATCAGCGCGGTGAAGAAAGACATGGCGATCAGCCAGGGAGCAGCGTCCCGGATGTAATGCCAGACGAATGCGCGCAGGCCCCTTGGCGGAACGCCGGGGCGGGCCTCCGGAAACGGATCGATACGGCGTTCAAAGAAGCGGAGCATGGCGCCGCACATGTGGCGCGGAGGATGGGAAAGAGCAAGGCGGCGGTGGAGGAAAGCCCCTCACCTCCCACGCCTTCGCAATGGGAGGTGAGGGTCTTGCCCTAAGGCGCCACCGTCTCTGCCACCCAAGCCTTCACCTGCGCGTCCAGCACATCCAGCGGCACGGCGCCCTGGCCGAGCACCACATCGTGGAACTCACGGATGTCGAACTTTTCGCCGAGCGCGGCTTCCGCTTCGGCGCGCAGCGCCCGGATCTTCAGCTCGCCGATCTTGTAGGCGGTCGCCTGGCCCGGCCAGCCGATATAGCGGGTGACTTCGGTCTCGATGTTCAGCGGGCTGAGGGCGGAATTGTCGATGAAGCAGGCCTCGGCCTCCGCGCGCGTCCAGCCATACCAGTGCAGCCCCGTATCGGCGACGAGGCGGCAGGCGCGCCACATCTCGTAGGAGAGCGCGCCGAAGTGTTCGTAAGGCGTCTGGTAGATCCCGGCCTCCCCGGCGATGCGCTCGGCATAAAGGCCCCAGCCTTCGCCGAAGGCGGTCGCGTAATATTCCTGCCGGAAACGGGGCTGGCCTTCCATTTCCTGCGCCAGGGCGATCTGCAGGTGGTGACCGGGGACCGCCTCATGCGCCGAGAGCGCAGGCAGTTCATAAAGTGGACGCTGCTCCAGCGCGTAGGTGTTGACCAGATAGCTGCCCTTCCGTCCCTCGGCCGGATCGCCCTGCGAGTAGCGCCCCGTGGTGTATCCGGGCGCGATCGAGAGCGGAACGGGATCGACCGTATAACCGAGCTTCGGCAGCTGGTTGAACCAATGCGGTAGGACAAGGTCGATCCGGTCCGTGATCTCCTTGGCCTTGGCCATCAGTTCGGTGTCGGACTGGGCATAGAATTGCGGATCGGTGCGCAGGAAGGCCTGGAACTCGGCAAACGAGCCCGCAAAGCCCGTCTCCGCCATCACGCCCTCCATTTCGGCCCGGATGCGGGCCACTTCGGTGAGGCCGATGGCGTGGATCTCTTCCGGCGAGTAGCCGGCGCCCGCCGTATGCACTTCAACCGCTACCGCATACGCTTCGCGCCCACCCAGCAGTCCGGCGATTCCGGCCTGCTCGCGCGCAGCCGGCGCATAGGCGAGATCGATGAACCGGGCGGTGTCGCGGTAGGCCTGAACCGCGTTCGCGACCGCCGCGAGCCCGTCCGCCTTCAGGCGCGCCGCCGCCTCGGGCGGGATCCTGTCCGGCAGCGACAGGAACGGAGCGTACAGCTCGCTGGCCGCCGGATCGGCAACGATTTGCGCTTCGATCTGCGCCCGCATGGTGGCCAGCGGGTCCTTGTTGGCGGTCCAGCCGGTGGTGATGCCGCGCGCCATGTTGATCCGGTTTTCGGCGAAGTAGCGGGGTACATCATTCAGCCTCTGGACCCAGGCTGCCGCCTCGTCCTCGGTTTTCAGCCGCAGGCGCAGCGCGGCAAACACCGGCGCAGCCTGGAAGCCCCAGTCGCCGGTGAACGGGATGCGGCCGGTGTCGAGTTCGTCAGCGCTGATTTCATCGGCGAGCAGGCGCTTGAGAATCGCGGCGTCCACCGTGCGGGCCGTGTCAGCGGCCTCGATCTCGTCCAGCAGCGCGCGGGCCGTTTCGGCGCGGGCGGCGATGTCGCGCGGGCGGACATGGCCCCAGCCGGTCGGCGCAGCGCCCGCGGCGCGGGCCGCTTCGGCCGGATCGGCGGCCATCACATACGTCTCGTAAGCCTCGATCAGCGGATCGAGCGGGTCCGCAAAGGCGGGCATGGACAGGGCCAGGATGCCTGCCGCAAGGACAGTCGGTTTCATAATGTCGCTCTCGTCTTTGCCTGCGTTGACACGACCATAGAGGCGCCTAGAAGGCGAGGCCAAGTGTTTTCACGGCGCGCAAGGATCGACTGAATGTCCGGCACCCCCAAGGCTGATTCGCGGCCGCTTTCTCCCCACCTTCAGGTCTGGCGCTTCCATGCCACCATGCTGGCCTCGATTACCCACCGATTCACGGGCATGGGCCTCTATGGCGGCACCCTGCTGATCGCCGCCTGGCTGGCCGCGCTCGCCAGCGGTCCGGACGCCTATGCCACGGTCGAGGCAATCGTCTTCTCGATTCCCGGCCAGATCCTCCTCTTCCTCTGGGCCTTCGCCGTATTGTTCCACTTCTCCAACGGCATTCGCCACCTGATCTGGGATGGCCCGGGCCTCGGGTTCAACCCGAAGCTCGCCAGCCAGATCTCGATCTTCAACTACGCGTTCGCGCTGGTCGGGGCGATTGCCCTGATGGCCGCCGCGGTCCTGTCGTAAGGCTCACCGGGATGTCTGACAGCAAGTTCGTTACGCCCACCAAGATCACCCGCGGCCTCGGTGCCTCGAAGACCGGCACCAGCCACCATATCCGCCAGCGCGTCTCCGCGCTCGCCCTGATCGTGCTGGTGCCGTGGTTCCTGTTCTCGATCATGAAGGCAGCCCTCGGCGGCTACGCTGACGCGATGGCCTGGGTCAGCTCGCCGCTGAATGCGACGCTCCTGGTGCTGACCGCCGGCGCGGCCTTCTACCACATGCGCCTCGGTATGCAGGCGGTCATCGAAGACTACATAGGTAAGACGGGCACGCGCGCCGCGCTCCTCATTCTCAACACCTTCTTCGCGGCCGCACTGTTCGTGGTGGTGGTGATGTCGGTGCTGCGGATCTGGACGGGCGGCTGAGGCGCAAGGCGAAAGACAGGCAGGACCATGAGCAGCTATAACTGGATCGATCACACTTTCGACGTCGTCGTAGTCGGCGCCGGCGGATCGGGCCTCCGGGCGGCCCTCGGCGCGGCCCAGGCGGGCCTGCGCACCGCCTGCATCACCAAGGTGTTCCCCACCCGCTCCCACACCGTTGCGGCGCAGGGCGGCATCGCGGCCTCCCTCGGCAACATGTCCGAGGACAGCTGGAAATGGCACATGTACGATACGGTCAAGGGCTCCGACTGGCTCGGTGACCAGGACGCGATCGAGTATCTGGTGCGCAACGCGCCCGCCGCCGTCTACGAGCTTGAGCACTGGGGCATGCCCTTCTCGCGTACCGAAGAAGGCAAGATCTACCAGCGCGCCTTCGGCGGCATGACGCGGGACTATGGCAAGGGCCCGGTGCAGCGCACCTGCGCCGCTGCCGACCGCACCGGCCACGCCATGCTGCACACCTTGTACGGACAATGCGTGCGCGAGGAGACCGAGTTCTTCATCGAGTATTTTGCCCTTGACCTGATCATGGACGAGGACGGCGCCTGCGTCGGCGTCACCGCCTGGAAACTTGACGATGGCACACTGCACCGATTCCGCGCGCAGAAGACCATCCTCGCTACCGGCGGCTATGGCCGCGCCTATTTCTCCTGCACCTCGGCGCACACCTGCACCGGCGACGGCAATGCCATGGTGCTGCGCGCCGGCCTGCCGCTGCAGGACATGGAATTCGTGCAGTTCCACCCGACCGGCATCTACGGCTCAGGCTGCCTGATCACCGAAGGCGCCCGCGGCGAAGGCGGCTACCTGACGAACTCAGAAGGTGAGCGCTTCATGGAGCGCTATGCGCCCTCGGCGAAGGATCTTGCGTCGCGCGATGTTGTCTCCCGCGCGATGACGATGGAAATCCGCGAAGGCCGCGGCGTCGGCCCCGAGAAGGACCACATCTACCTGCACCTCAACCACCTCTCCCCCGAAGCGCTGCACGAGCGCCTGCCCGGCATTTCCGAGACGGCCAAGATCTTTGCCGGCGTGGACGTGACCAAGGAGCCGATCCCGGTCCTGCCAACGGTCCACTACAACATGGGCGGCATCCCGACGAACTTCCACGGCGAAGTCCTCACCAAGAAGAACGGCGATCCGGACTCGGTCGTGCCCGGCCTGATGGCCGTCGGCGAAGCGGCCTGTGTGTCCGTACACGGCGCAAACCGGCTTGGATCCAACTCGCTGATCGACCTTGTCGTGTTCGGCCGCGCGGCGGGCCTGCGCTGCGGCGCGACGACAGAGGCCGGCGCGCGCCAGCGGGACCTGCCCGCGAAAGCGACGGACGCCCACCTCGCCCGTTTCGACAAGATACGCAATGCGAGCGGCGGTGAGCCCGTCGCCAAGCTGCGCCTCGAGATGCAGAAGGCGATGCAATCCGATTGCGCCGTGTTCCGCACAGGCTCCGTGCTCAAGAACGGTGTCGAGGCGATCGACGAGGTCTACAAGAAACTGCCCGGCATCGACGTGAAGGATCGCGGCATGATCTGGAACACCGATCTCGTCGAGGCCCTGGAATTCGACAACCTGATCTGCCAGGCCGCCGTGACCGTGAACTCGGCCGCCAACCGCGAGGAAAGCCGCGGCGCCCATGCGCGCGAGGATTTCTCCGACCGCAACGACGAAAAGTGGATGAAGCACACGCTGGCCTGGGTCGACGGCGCCGGCAAGGTGACCATCGATTACCGCCCGGTCCACGAGTACACGCTGTCGAACGACATCGCGTATATCGAGCCGAAAGCGCGGGTGTACTGATTGAATATGGTCTTCTGGCGCGGAGGGGTGGATGAGTGAATACAAATCCGTCTGGGTTCGTGCCGGAAGGCAGAAGAAGGAAGAGAAGAAACTGCTCGGCCGGGGCGTGAAGCTGGTCGACGATCCGCACCAGGCGGACATCGCCGACCTCAGCGCCCAGATCGAGACGGCCTGCAACAGGCTGCATGAAGAAGGCTATGACGTGATTTCCATACTCCCCTCCGTGAGCGGACATTCGGAAAAAGGCGCCGTCAACCAGGGTGGTTACGGCTTTGGATTCAGCATTACCGATGGCGCCGTGATCACGGCCCGCCGCCGCCCCGTTTAACACCTGACCGCCAGGACGAGACCATGGTTCAACTGACCCTCCCGAAGAACTCGAAAGTCGGCAAAGGCAAGACCTGGCCGAAGCCGCAGGGCGCGACCAACCTGCGCGAGTTCCGCATCTATCGCTACAGCCCCGAAGAGACCGGCAATCCGCGCTGGGACACCTACTGGGTCGACATGGACCGCGCGGGCACGATGATCCTCGATGTCCTGTTCTACATCAAGAACAACATCGACCCGACGCTCGCCTTCCGCCGCTCCTGCCGCGAAGGCGTGTGCGGTTCCTGCGCGATGAACATTGCCGGGCGCAACACGATCGCCTGCACCAAGGGCTTCGACGACCTGCCGGGCGGCGTGATCACGATCAGCCCGCTGCCGCACATGCCGGTGATCCGCGACCTCGTGCCGGACCTGACGAATTTCTTCGCCCAGCACGCCTATGTGCAACCCTACCTGAAGACCGTCTCGCCGGCTCCGGAAAAGGAATGGCGCCAGTCGGAAGCCGACCGCTCGCAGCTGGACGGCCTCTACGAGTGCATCCTGTGCGCCTGCTGCTCGACATCCTGCCCGTCCTACTGGTGGAACGGCGAGAAATACCTCGGCCCGGCGGCGCTGCTGCAGGCTTACCGCTGGCTGATCGACAGCCGCGACGAGGCCACCGGCGAGCGGCTCGACGATCTCGAGGATCCGTTCAAGCTCTACCGCTGCCACACGATCATGAACTGCGCGCAGGTCTGCCCGAAGGGGCTGAACCCGGCCGAGGCCATCGCCAAGGTCAAGCACATGATGATCGAGCGGGTGAGCTAAACCCGAGCGCCCTTGCGCTTGTTGCAAGCGGCGTGGGCGAGTTGCAGGTTCTCCGCGCGGTCTGATCCGCCCGCCGCCTTCGGCCGGATGTGATCGAACGTCGGGCGCTGTTTCTTCCACAGCGTCGCATGGGTCAGCTCGAACCGGTCCTTCGGCATCGCCAGCCCGCAGAGCGCGCAGCAACCCTCCTGCGTCTCCCACAGAATGCGGAAAAGCTCCGTGTCCGGAGGGGCGAAGCTCTGGCTCACAGGCCCGCCGGCACAGGCCAGCCCCGCCGCGCGCAGGCCGCCAGCACCGTGTTGCGCAAGAGGCACGCAATCGTCATCGGCCCGACCCCGCCCGGTACCGGCGTGATGAAGCCCGCCACTTCCGCGCAGCTCGCATAGTGCGCATCGCCCACCAGCTTCGTCTTGCCCTCGCCCTTCTCGGGCGCCGCCACGCGGTTGATGCCGACATCGATGACCGCCGCGCCCGGCTTCACCCAGTCGCC
>JBBSDJ010000014.1:0-34411 GCA_038249555.1 Caulobacterales bacterium | reverse complement strand
GATCGCAAGTACTTGCGCAGCGTGTTTCGTGAAAGGCCCGTCCGCCGGGAAATTTCCCGGATCGACATCTGGTCGCGGTGATACCACCGCCGGATAACGCTCAATAATGCCATGTCCAACACTCCATGGTCCCCCGCTCGCCAAAGCCCAGGACCGGTTCAAACATGGGTCAGTTCTCAGTGGAAATTTCTGCCCTCCCAGGGTCAATTCTCAACGGCAATCAACATTCTTTGGATACAGAGTATTTCCGTTGACCGTCTGAAACTTCCAAATGGTCAACTCGCAGTCGTTCGCAACATTAGTCAGTCGTCCGCTATTTCGTCAGACTCAAACTTCGATGCCAAACGTTCCGACACAATCCATTTTTGTATCCTTAACTGAGTGCCAATTGCATCTTCTGTCGCCGCTCGTGTTGCTCGCAACGCGGCTACTGCTGCTTCCAGATCGGAAAAATCTCCGATCAACGTCGTGTTCGGCAGCCGATACCATTTGCCCGAGGAACTCTTTATCCACGGAAACCAACCGAACGCTTCTGCGGCCTCCAAAAAAGGGCCGTAAGGGCTCGGGTAGGTATTTTCGAGATCATAACTAGCAATAAATTTTGGCATCCAATCACCTCCACCGAAGACTGAGCGTTGAACGAGACGACCCCAAATACAGTAACCTTAAAGTTGCACACAGAGCAATTGCATCTCTGCGCAGTGAGGTCAAAACTGTCGCTGACTTGCCGGTTTCCCTTATCCCCCCCAAAATGGGGAGGGGACCCGTTGCGCTGTTTGGCAGAGCTCACTTTCCCCGAAAACTGACCTGTCCGCTCCCCATTTTGGGGAGGGTTAGGGTGGGGGAGGCAGAAGACACCGTCTACTACTCTCCCGGCGGCACAAACCGGAACCGCCGCGGCGTATCATAGTCCGCATACAGCTCATCCTCGCGTGTGCCGCCGCCGATGTTGTGGATGAACATGGCGTTGCCCGTCAGCGGATCATGGCCTGAAAAGATCGCGATGTGGGGCAGACGCCCGCCGAGCCGCATGGTGATCAGGTCGCCGGCCTGCCAGTCGTCGCGGGTGCCGGGGGCGTCGCGCTCAAGGCCTTGGCGCTGGAAGTAGCGTTCAAGGTTCGGCACGCGGCGATGGTCGATGTTCCTGTCGGCGCGCGTAAGGCCCCAGGTCTTGGGATAGCTGCCGAAAGCCGCCGTCATGTCGTTATGCACCAGCACCTGCAGGTCCACGTCGAAGGCGTCGCGGTAAGCGCGGATCACGACATCGGTGCACACGCCCGTCTCGCGAGGGATGTCGCCGCCCGGATATGCAAGCGTGACATAGGCGGGGTCGTAGCCGGTGGTGACGCCGATCTGCTTCCTCGCGGCGCGCACCAGTTTCTTCGTCCAGACGTTCTCCGCCTCGACCAGCGGCAAGGGCGGCAGCAGCGGCAGCCCGAAGGCGGAAACAAGGAACGACCGGCGTGTCCACATAGCGCCATATCAACGCGCTCTTGCGGCAGCATTTTGTCCGAAATTAGAAGCCTTTGAACTCCGCGATCTCGTCCACCGGGGCGCGCTCGGCATAGAGGTTGTTCGCCTTGTCGGCCTTGTCCGGCTTGCCGACGGCGATGCCGCACCAGATCATCTCGGTCGGACCAAGGCCGAAATGTTCCTTCAGCGTCGGGCGCAGGATGCCCCAGCATTCCTGCATGCAGGTGCCCCAGCCGCGCTCTTCAGCGAGCAGGCAGAGCGTCTGCAGGTACATGCCGGTGTGGCCCCACTGGCCGTGGCCCATCCGCTCGTCGATGACGATGAACAGCGCCAGCGGCGCGCCGAAGAAGCGGAAGTTGTTGGCAAACCAGCGCATCCGGCCGGCGCGGTCCTCGCGCGGGATTTCGAGCGCTTCATACAGCATCTCGCCGACGCGGCGGCGGCGCGCTTCGTGCGGCTCCCAGAGGTCTTTCGGATAGATTGGCCGGTCGGTCGGCTCACCGCCGGGGCTGGCGGCAAGCTTGGCCTGGGCAATCTGGATCACCTTGTCCTTCTCGGCGCCGGTGACGGCGATGACGCGCCAGGGCTGGGTGTTGCCGCCGGAGGGCGCGCGCCGGGCGGCGGTCAGCCACTCGCGGACTTCATTCAGCGGGAGGGGATCGGGCAGGAAGCCCCGCGTGGAAATTCGCTGCGCAACGGCCTTGGATACGTCCATGAAAAAACCTCCCGAAATCTCTGCCGGGAGGTTTAATCAGGATGGGGCCATGCGGCCAGTCCTTACTTCGCGTGAAGCACGACCGGCATCCAGGTATAGCCGCGCACAAAGGCGCCGGACGTGTAGGACGGCTCGGCCAGCACTTCGATATGGTCGTAGCGGGCCATCAGCTCTTCCCAGAGGATCTTCAGCTGCAGCTCCGCGAGGCGGTTGCCGACGCAGCGGTGTATGCCGAAGCCGAAGGAGAGGTGCTGGCGGGCGTTCTTGCGGTCGATGATGAAGTCTTCCGGATTTTCCTTCCAGAAGTTGGTGTCGCGGTTGCCCGAGACGTACCACATGGCGATCTGCTCGCCTTTCTTGATCGTCTTGCCACGGATCGTTACGTCTTCCAGCGCGGTGCGGCGCATAAAGGACAGCGGCGTCTGCCAGCGGATCGTCTCCGACACCATGTTCGGGATCAGCTCCGGATCGGCCTTCAGCTTCTTGTACTCTTCCGGATACTTGTTCAGCGCATATACCGAGGCGGTCATCGTGTTGCGGCTGGTGTCATTGCCGCCGACGATCAGCAGGATGACGTTGCCGAGCAGTTCCATCGGCGTCATGTTCTTGGTCTTGTCGCCGTGCGCGAGCAGGCTGATAAGGTCGCCGTTCTCGGCTTCTGCGCCGCGTTGCTGGAACAGGCCCATGAACGTGGTCAGGCACTGCATCATTTCCTGTTTCCACTGCACTTCGCCGCCGGGGCAGATGTCTGGGTTGTGCATGTTGGTGGCGATGTCGGACCAGCGGGTCAGTTCGCGGCGGCGTTCCTGCGGATAGCCGAACAGGGTGGCGAGCATCATGCCGGTCAGTTCGATCGAGACACGGTCGACCCAGTCAAACGGCTCGCCGACCGGCAGGCCGTCGAGCACGGCCTGCGTCCGGGTGCGGATGACGGACTCGTATTCCTTCAGCATGTTCGGCGCGACCGCCGGCTGCACGGTCTTGCGCTGCTCGGAATGGCGCGGCTCGTCCATCGCGATGAACATCGGCATCTCGAAGTCTTCGAGCGGCGGGCCAAGGGTGATGCCGCCATACTCCCACGAGGAGGAGAAGCGCTTGTGGTCGGTATCGACCGCCATGATGTCTTCGTAGAGCGTGACCGACCAGTAGGGGCCGACGAAGCTGTCCGGCGTGTAGTGGACCGGGTCTTCCTTGCGCAGGCGTTCCAGGCGGTCCCAGAACTTGCCCTGGCGCCACATTTCCGGATCGACGACGTCCAGCGTTTCGAGGGCGAGTTCGGAAGCCGGGCGCACGTCACCGAAGGTCGGCGTGTAGCCAGGGTGCATCGGTTCGCGGGGTGTGACTTTCGGGCGCTCGAGGGCAGGGTGGTTTTCGAAGGAGAAGGTATCGGCAGCCATGAAGGGTCCTCCGGTGTCTGGCCCATCTGCGGGGCGATTGAACATTCCGGATTCTATTTAGCACACCCCGTTTCACAAATCCATGACGCCTGCGTCATTTTTGTGAGATTGCACGGATCAGGCCGGCAGGCGCTCGGCTTTGGCGTCCCGCAGCGCGCTGCGCAGCCGGCTGGCGAGGCTCTTGCGCTCGTCCACCGTCAGGAACCGGCCGATCACCCAGGCGGTGCGGCCATGCTCGATTCGCAGCCAGCTGGTGGAGGTCAGCGGTTCATCCAGTTCGACCCGGGCAAAGGCCGTCGGCACTTCGGCAATCTTCTCCCGGCCCTTGGCGTCCAGGTGGCGCATGCGGATCTGGCGGGCGGTGACGGTGATGTGCGTCTGTTCTCGCAGTTTCCGCAACGAAAGGCGGAACGCCAACCAGATCGCCAGCATGTCCAGCCCGAAGAAGCCGAGGATCGGCGCGGCGCCCATCGACCAGAACATCAGACCGGTAAAGAAAAACACGACCGCCACGATTGCCATGCCGATGGCGAACCCGCGCTCGCTGAGGGAGCGGTTGGGGGTCAGGGTCGCGTCCAGGTAGATCGTTTCGGCCGGCTCGGTCATACCTATCGACCTAGCACACCCTTGCGCCGGAAAAAGGGCGCCCTATGCCTCATCGAATGGTCAAAGCAGCGCACCCGAAATCCAAGTTCACCCGCGCGAAGGCCGCCGAGCTGTTCGCGGCCCTCGCGGCTGACCGGCCGGACCCGCGTACGGAGCTGGACTTCGTCAACCCGTTCACCCTGGTCGTCGCCGTCGCCCTTTCGGCGCAGGCGACGGACGTGGGGGTCAACAAGGCCACGAAAAAGCTGTTCGCCGTGGCCGACACGCCGGAGAAGATGCTGGCGCTGGGGGAGGAGGGCGTCGCTGCCCACATCAAGACCATTGGCCTCTGGCGGGGCAAGGCGAAAAACGTCATCGCGCTGAGCCGCAAGATCATTGATGAGTTTGGCGGCGAGGTTCCGCGTACGCGCGACGAACTCGTCACGTTGCCGGGCGTCGGTCGGAAGACCGCGAATGTCGTGATGAATGAAGCCTTCGGCGAGCCGACGATTGCGGTCGACACCCACATCTTCCGCGTCTCCAACCGCACCGGCCTCGCCCCCGGTAAGACACCGGATCATGTCGAAGCGGGACTGGAGCGGATCACGCCGCTGGAGTTCAAGAAAGGCGCCCACCATTGGCTGATCCTGCACGGCCGCTATGTCTGCAAGGCCCGCACCCCGGAATGCTGGCAGTGCGCCATCAGCCATCTCTGTGCGTACAAACCAAAGACGCCGGACCCGGCGACGGTGGGGAAGTTGGGGCCAAGGGGGCCGCGCAAAGTGCCATGAGACTCCCTCTCCTTCGGTCAGGGCCGTCGTATTTGATGGTCCTGCACGACAGGGGGGGTGAAAGTCCTGAATCCAGGGTTTTTCTGCAAATCCGGGGGCGGAGGTGTTGTGCAAGGGTTGGGAGCGGATTTCATAACGGCCTGACGGGGATGGATTTTATTCTGTCGCAGCCCTGATCTTAGGAGGCATAAGTCCTCCTGTACCGTCGCCAGAGGGCCTCATCCGGTTGCAGGCTTTGCATTCTGGATGTCGATTCTTTCTCATTGATTCTCATTTTTTATCACTTGGTATCGATCCGGTATCGCTTGCTCTCGCAAGTGTCGGATTTCGGCCTTTGGCCTCTATCCGACCTTGTATTGCGATTTTGCGGAGTATAGCCCCGCGCGGAGGGGTGTGGCGCAAGATTTCCGGAGAAATCTTACAGGGACTTGATGCGTCTACGGATTTTTTCGGGAGGGGGCGGATTTTGTTGCACAAGATGCGCCCGGTTTGAGTCCGGTACGATGGCCCCAAGCCATTGCCCTTCTCCCAAAGGAGGAGGGGCTCAAGCAGTCAAGCGTCGCACAACACCCGCTGCCAGCCGCTCGCCCAGTTCCGGTCCCTCTATGGGGTAGAGATACGGCTCGATCACTTCCAGTTCCATCAGGAGCAGCCCGCCCTCCGCGCCCCGCAGCATGTCCACGCGGCCGTAGAGCGGCGCCTCGTCCAGCGTGCCGATGATGGCGCGCGCCGCGGCGAGGTCGTCCGCTGACGGATCGATCTTCTCTTCGCGTCCGCCATAGGTGGACTGGATGCGGTAATCTCCCGGCTGCGCGCGCTTGATCAGCGCGTGGCAGAAGTCGCCGTCGATGAAGATGAAGGAGAGTTCGCCCTCGGTCTGGATCATCGGCAGGAAGGGCTGCGCCATCATGGCGTGCGGCATCGCCGGGATCTGCTCACCGCGCTTGACGCGGTGCTGGTCCTTCGCGCCGGCGCCGACCTGGCGCTTGAACACTACATCGTCCGCGCCGAGCGCCTCGAACGCCGCCTTCGCCGCGGCCTCGCTGCAATCGTCCAGCCAGAGCGTCGGGATCAGTTTCGCCCCCTTGGTTTCCAGCTCCCGCAGATAGGTCTTGCGGCTGTTCCAGCGCACCAGCGCCGAGCCGTTGAACAGGCGCGTCTGGCTCTCGATCCGTTCCAGCGCGGCGAGGAACTCGTCCAGCCGGTCCCAATAGTCCCAGGTCGTCCCGACAATGGCCGCCTCATAAGCGCTCCAGTCGGCCTTGGGATTGTCCCAGGCGACGTCCTCAACCCGGTAACCGCGTGCCTCGAAGGGGCCGCGCAGCGCGTCCATCATGTTGTCATGCTCGAACGCATCGGTTCGGCGGATGGGCGAGCCGGGTAAGGTGACGCGGCTGGCGAGGTAGGCGATCTTTTTCATGGCCGCGCCTCTAACCGCCTCCGGGCCTTGTGTCCACGGGCGCGCTCTGGCAAGGCGCGGGGAAGCGGCGGGCATCCAAGGATACAGCAGACATGAGCAGCGCAAAATTCGATGTAGTGGGTCTCGGCAACGCCATCGTGGACGTGCTGGCACGGGCTGACGACGCCTTCCTGGCGCAGCACGGCATCGCCAAGGATGCGATGAGCCTGATCGAGGAACCGCGCGCCGAACTGCTGACCGCCCATGCCCTCAATCCCGTGATCACCTCAGGCGGATCGGGCGCCAACACGATCGCCGGCCTGGCGAGCTTCGGCGCCGCCGCCGGCTATATCGGCAAGATCGCCGATGATGACCTCGGCCACCAGTTCATGCGCGAGATGATGGCGAGCGGCGTGCCTTTCCACACCCGTCCGTTGACGGACGGACCGGCCACCGCGCGCTCTATCATCTTCGTCACCGATGACGGCCACCGCAGCATGAACACCTTCCTTGGCGCGTCCGTCCTTTTTTCGAAAGACGACGTCGATGCCCAGATGGTTCGTGACGGGAGCATCCTTTATCTGGAGGGCTACCTGTTCGACAAGGACGAGGCCAAGGCCGCCTTCGTGCACGCCGCCGAGATTGCCAAGGCAGCGGGCCGCAAGGTCGCGATCACGCTGTCGGACAGTTTCTGCGTTGACCGGCACCGCGCCAGCTTCCGGCAGCTCGTGCGCGGGTATGCCGACATCGTGTTTGCCAACGAAGCCGAGCTCAAATCCCTCTACGAGACCGATGATTTTGAAGCCGCTCTTGGCGCGCTGCATTCGGAATGCGCCATCGCCGCCGTGACGCGCAGCGAGAAGGGCTCGGTCGTGTTCGGCGACGGCGCGCCGATTGCCGTTCCCGCTGAACCGGTTGCAAAGGTGGTCGATACGACCGGCGCAGGCGATCAGTATGCGGCCGGCTTCCTGTTCGGCATCGCGCGCGGCCTGCCGCTCGCGACCTGCGCCCGCCTCGGCCATATCGCAGCGGCGGAAGTGATCTCGCATTTCGGTCCGCGCCCGGAGCAATCCTACAAGGCGCTGGCAGAGAAGGCGGGCATCTTCGCCTAGGCGAGCGCCCGCTCCACATAATCCAGCCGGTCGTGACCAAAGAACAGGTCGTCGTCCACAAAGAAGCTCGGCGCGCCGAACACACCCCGGGCGAGCGCTTCGTCGGTCGTGGCTTTCAGCTTTTCCTTGTTCGCCGGATCTGTCGCCAGCGCGGCGATGGCGGCCGCGTCAAAGCCGTTCGCCGCGCACAACTTCGCCACTTGTCCCATGTCGCCCAGGTCAACCGGGTTCGGTTGGCCCCAAGCCGCCTCGAACAGCGCCGCGATGAACCGGCGCTGCTCCGCCGTGTCGGTCATGCCCGTCGTGGCCCGCAACACGCCCAGCGTATTGATCGGGAAGGCGGGGTTCATATGCACCTGGATGCCGATATGCGCAGCGCAGCGCTGCAGGTCCCGGTTCATGTACTTCGACTTGGCCGGCACGGTGCCCGGCGGCTTGTTGCCGGAGCCCTGCATCACGCCGCCCAGGAACATCGGCCGGAAGCGCAGCTCGGCGCCTGTGCGCGCCTCGACGCCGAGCGCAACCGGCAGGGCCAGCCAGGCCGTCGGGCTGGTATAATCGAAGAAAAACTCGAAGAATTTTGCCATCCGGGCGCCCCTACGTTTTGTTTTGGAACTTATGACAAACTGCGCTAGAACTGTC
The DNA here is from genome assembly GCA_038249555.1 of Caulobacterales bacterium. Lineage (GTDB taxonomy): Bacteria > Pseudomonadota > Alphaproteobacteria > Caulobacterales > Hyphomonadaceae > Hyphomonas. Next base: position 26,297 of record JBBSDJ010000014.1, on the reverse strand, counting down.
ACTTATGAAATGGTCAGAACTTTCAGATAACTGGTGCCCGGTCGCGCGCACGCTCTCGGTGGTCGGCGACCGCTGGACACTGCTCATCCTGCGAGATTGCTATCTCGGCAAATCCAAGTTCGAGGAATTCGCCGAATCCAGCGGCATGACGCGCCACATCCTGGCCGAGCGTCTGAAGCGCCTCGTCGAGGAAGGCGTTCTCGAGCGCCGCCTTTATTCCAGCGCCCCGAAACGCTATGACTATGTGCTGACCGAGAAGGGCGAAGAACTCCGCCCGGCCCTGCGCATCATGAAGGACTGGGGCAAGAAACACATGCCCGTCCGGCGCGAGGCGAAGGCGTAGGCCACAGCCCTTAACTGGACACGCATCAAAATCCGGCGCTCAATGCCCAAAAACCCGGGAGGAGCGCCGCGCCATGAACATGTCCGATTTCTCGAATCACGATGGTCTCAGTCTCGCGGAACTTGTCCGCACAAGGCAGGTCACGCCCCTTGAACTTCTGGGCGCAGCGATAGAGCGGATCGAACGCCACAATCCGGCGCTGAACGCTGTCGTCCACACCGCGTTCGACGAAGCGCGCGAGACTGCGAAAGCCCCACTGCCGGAGGGGCCCTTCAAGGGCGTGCCCTTCCTGATCAAGGATCTCGGCCAGCGCGTCAAAGGCTGGCCGCGTACGTCAGCGAGTTTCTATGCCGAAGTCGCCGCCGACGCAGACGACAGCGAACTGGTGCGCCGGTACCGCGCCGCTGGGCTTGTGCTCGCCGGAAAGACCAACACGCCGGAGTTCGGCATTCCGGGTGTCACCCAGTCTGCCCGCCTCGGCGCCTGCCGCAATCCGTGGAACCCGGACCATGTCTCCGGCGGCTCGTCCGGCGGCGCCGCTGCAGCCGTCGCCTCGGGCATGGTGCCGGTGGCCCATGCTAGCGACGGGCTGGGGTCGATCCGTATCCCGGCCGCCTGTTGCGGCCTTGTCGGCATGAAACCGACGCGCGACCGCAATCCGAATGGCGGTGAGGACACGGACCGCGCCATCGGCCTCTCGGTCGATCACGTCGTCTCGCGCACGGTCCGCGACAGTGCCGCGATGCTGGACGCCACCGGCTATCCCGAGCCCGCGAGCCCCTATGCCTATCCGTACAAGGAGCGTCCCTATCTGGAAGAAGTCAGCCGCTCACCGGGCAAGCTGAAGATCTTCTGGTCCGGCGCGACCCCGAGCGGGCGCCCGGTCGATCCGGAAATCCAGTCCGCGCTCGAACGCACAGCAACCTTGCTCGCCGAGCTTGGCCATGATGTGCGCGAGCAGGCCATCACGCTGGACTGGCGCCAGTTCTACCGGGCCCAGGCGATCGTGTCCGGCTCGAACTTCGCCGCCGGCATGGCCCGCATGGTCCAGGCGATCGGCCGCGAGCCCGCCGGCGATATCGGCCCGCTGGCCCGGCGCGGCTATGACCGCGGCCGCGAGATCACCGGTCAGCAGGCGATGTGGGGCTGGCAACAGCTGCGCCTCATGAGCCGGCAGGTGATGGCGACTTTCGAAGAGTGCGACATCCACCTCTCGCCGGTCCTCGGTACTGCGGTGCCGCGGGTCGACTGGCTTGACCCGCTCGCGCTTGAGATCAAGGAATATGACAAGCGCTCCTCCAAGACCTATCCCTTCACGCCGCCCTACAACATCACCGGCCAACCCTCGCTGTCCCTGCCGCTCTGGCAGACGTCCGACGGCCTGCCGCTCGCCATGATGTTCTCCGGCCGGTATGGCGACGAAGCAACGCTCTACCGTCTCGCCGGACAACTCGAAAAAGAATGTCCGTGGAAAGATAGAAAACCGGTTGTGTGGAATTGAAGGCCGCGGCGCCGCTCCAAGTATTGAATTTTCGGTAAAAAAAGTTGCTTCGGCCCGGTGACAACGGCGCAGGGGGCGTGATAGCGCGGCGGTCTTCCGGCGCCGCTGAAAAGGATTCCCGCCCCATGAAAACGTTTCTTCTCCCCCTGGTCCTGGCTGCTGCCCTGACGGCCTGTGCGCCTGCCTCGGAGGCCCCTGCGCCCGCCGCCGCGGCGGAAGTTGCCGAAGCGGCTCCTGTGGTGGAGCCCGAGGTGGCCGTCGCGACAAGCGAACAGGACGTGATGTTCGAGCTCGGCTTCACCGAGTATGCCCTGATGCGCCTTGCCGAACTGGGCGAGACGGTCACCGTTTCAGGCATGTATTATGGCGAGCCTGTGCCGGACGTTGCGGCGGCGATGACGGAGGCCGACGGTCCGGTCTATGTGGTCGCCACCTTCGAGACGACGGTGGACCCGGTGAACCAGACCGTGACGGTATCCGGCGCGGGCATCGACAGCGCGAAGCTGGCAAACCTCACCGCTGGCCCGAAGCTCAACGTCAACATCTTCACCGCGCGCACGAAGCACCCTGACAACCTGATCACCTGCACGCTGGTCGACGAGGACGTAGCCGAGCTGCGCGCCAAGCCGCCGGCGTCGCTCTGCGAAATGCTGGACGCGAATTGACGAGCCCGCTCATCCCCGCCCTTGGGCGGGGATGAGTGGTATATCGATGTTCAGAGAATGAACTTCGAAAGGTCGGCGTTCCCCGCGAGCGTGCCGACCTTTTCGTCGACATAGGCGGCCGTGATCACGAAGGTCTCGCCCGCTTTGTCGGGGGCGTCGAAACTGATCTCGTCGAGCAGGCGTTCGAGGACAGTCTGCAAGCGGCGCGCGCCGATATTCTCGACGGACTTGTTCACCGCCTCGGCGAGATCGGCCAGCCGGTCGATGGCGGCGTCCTCGAACACGAGTTTCACTTTCTCCGCCGCAAGCAGCGCTTCATACTGACGGATCAGGCTCGCCTCGGGCTCCACCATGATGCGGCGCAGGTCATCGCGTGTCAGCGGATCGAGTTCCACGCGGATCGGCAGGCGGCCCTGAAGTTCGGGCAAAAGGTCTGACGGCTTCGCGACATGGAAGGCGCCAGAGGCAATGAAGAGGATGTGATCGGTCTTGACCGCGCCGCGCTTGGTGGAAACGGTCGTGCCCTCGATCAGCGGCAGCAGGTCGCGCTGCACGCCCTCGCGGCTGACATCGGCGCCGCCCCGGTCCTTGCGCGCGGCGATCTTGTCGATCTCGTCGAGAAATACGATGCCGTCCTCTTCAACCGCCATCAGCGCTTCACGCACCACCTGTTCCTCGTCCACCAGCTTGTCGGCCTCTTCGGTGAGGAGGGGCTTGTAGGCCTCCTTCACGGTCGTCCGTACACGTTTGGTCCGCCCACCCATCGCCTTGCCGAGCATTTCGGACAGGTTGATCATGCTCATCGAGCCTTGCTGGCCGGGAATGTCGAGCATCTGCATCGGGTTCGATCCGGTGTCCGCAAAGTCGAGATCGACATCCTTGTCATCCAGCATGCCGGCGCGCAGCTTGGTGCGGAACACGTCGCGGGTCGAGCGCTGCGCCTCGGCGCCGACGAGCGCGTCGAGCAGCCGCTCCTCCGCCTTGTCCTTGGCGGCCTGCGCGACGCCCGCGCGTTTCTGCTCGCGCACCATCCCGACAGCGGCTTCGACGAGATCGCGGACGATCTGTTCCACGTCGCGGCCGACATACCCAACCTCGGTAAATTTCGTCGCCTCGATCTTCAGGAAGGGCGCATTGGCCAGGCGCGCGAGGCGCCGCGAAATCTCGGTCTTGCCGACGCCTGTCGGCCCGATCATCAGGATATTCTTCGGCGTGATCTCGCCGCGCAGGTTTTCCGGCGCCTGCTTGCGCCGCCAGCGGTTGCGCAGGGCAATGGCGACGGCGCGCTTGGCCGCGTTCTGTCCGACGATGTGCCGGTCAAGTTCGGCAACGATTTCGCGGGGGGTAAGCTGGGTCATCAGGTGGGTCTCAATATATCTCGAACTGATATGGGAGCGTCCAGAAGTCCGCCCAACCATGTAGACAGTTTCTGGACGGTATATTACGCGGGTTCGGGCGGAAAAATACGCGCGGCAATTCCCGTTTTCGGCGCCCACCCGAGCACCCAGCGCCGCGCCGTGTGCCAGCCCCCGCCGAGCAGGATGATGCCGGTGCCGAGCAGCAGCGTGGTGGCGATGAAACTCGTCGACCCCCCCCCGCCGACCGCATCGACGACCTGTCCGAGCGCCAGCCAGAAGCTCAGCAGGCTGGATACCACAAGTGCGCGCCGGTTCAGTGCGAGGGACAGGAGGCCGAGTCCGATCAGGCAGGCGAGCAGCAGCGCCGCTTCGGGCGTGCTGGGCGTCGCATTCGGCGCCCCCATGATCATGCCACGCAAGCCGAGGATGATCTGCGGCGCCGCCGCCACGTGCAGCCAAAATGCGTTGTCGGACAGCCGCGTAATCCGGCCGGGGTCCTTCTGGTCGAACCAGATGGCGGCGGCGAGGGTGGCGAGGCCGATAATGATCGACAGGAAACCGCCGAAGATCAGTCCCGCGTCGCCGAAGAAACCCGCGAAAGTGTAAGCGGCGGCCGCTACCGAGACCGCCATCAGGAACATGCAGAAGGGCAGGCGGAACCGCAGCCACGCCAAGGCGGCGGCGCCGCCGCAGCCGATGAACGTGCCCATGCCGGTATTGCCCAGCGTGTCCCAGGCCTGCGTCAGGCTGGTGATGGTCTTGGCATTGGCGCCGGTCAGGCCGCTGGCGATCATGCCGAACGAGAGGCCGGAATACAGCGTGAAGATCGAGATCGCCGCCATGCTCGGCAGCAGCATCCGGCGGCGGCGTCCGAAATACTCCGCCAGCAACCACATCACCGCTGCCACCGGCATCAGGATGATCGCGCCGAAGGCCCCGGCATTGCCGCCGGTGACCATCGACCAAAAGTTCGGACCGAAGAAGAGACCGGTGATGGCGGTCAGGCCCATCGCCAGGATGACGACCCCGATGGTGATGAAGATGTCGTTGAAGTTGTTGAGGAAGCGCAGGTTCTCGGTCTGCTCCGGCATCGCGCGGGTGACCGGATCGGCGCGCGCGGCGAGGAAGGCTTCAAGGCGGCTGGCCTGGTCGCGGGTGATGATGCCGGCTTCGGCTGCCGCGCGGATGTCGGACCGGTCAAACATCGAGCGTTTCCACCGTGAAGTGCCCGTTGGTGTACACGCAGATGTCGGCGGCGATCTGCATCGCCTTGCGGCCGATCAGCTCCGCATCGCTCTCATACTCGTAAAGACCGCGCGCGGCGGCGAGCGCAAAATTGCCGCCGGAGCCGATGGCGACGACATTGTGTTCCGGCTCCAGCACATCGCCCGAGCCGGTAATGACCAGCGTGCTGGTCTTGTCGGCGACAATCAGCAGGGCTTCCAGTTTCTGCAGGTAGCGTTCGGTGCGCCAGTCCTTGGCGAGTTCGACCGCCGCGCGCTGCAGCTGGCCCGGGAATCGTTCGAGTTTCTGTTCCAGGCGCTCAAACAGGGTAAATGCGTCCGCCGTGGCGCCCGCGAACCCGGCGAGGATCGAGCCATCGGCAATCCGGCGGACCTTTCGGGCGTTTCCCTTCATGATGGTCGGCCCCATCGAGACCTGACCGTCTGAAATCATTACCAGCTTGGGACCTTTGCGCACGGCAATGACGGTGGTGCCATGCCAGGGCAGGCCGGAATTTTCTTGCGTTGTCATGGGTTTGAAAATGGCGGAGTTGCGCCTGCGACACAAGGGATCGCCCGCCGAAGCGGAAATGTGACAGTTTCGTCACTGAACTGTCACACACCGCTCCTAAGGGAAGGATCAGGCGGCCATGGGGTTCCCAGATGTTGCAACAGCTCGGCCAACTACCGATGGGCTGGCTGCTGATCGCGCTGATCGCGGTCTTCGGCTCGGCAGCATTTTTCATGGGCCGCATGCGGGCCGAGCGCCTGTTGGTCTCAACGACCTCTCGCATGCACTCGCGTCCCAATTACCACGGCTACTACGTGGCCATGTGGGCCACCGTCCCGGTCGTCCTCGTCGCCATGGCCTATGCCATCTTCGCCGAGGACCTGACGCGCAGCCAGCTGACGCGCGAATTGCCGTCCTCTTTCGCGCGCCTGTCACCCGTAGAGCTGCAGAGCTACCTCGAGTCGGTGCGCATGGCGGCCGGCACCGCAGCGAGCGCGGGAGCAGACCGTGTGTTCCAAGCGATCACCAACCGGTATCTCGAACTGCGCGGCCTCGTGAACACGGGCACGCTGGTGCTGCTCGGCCTGTTGGCGGCTGGGGGGATCTTTCTCGCGCAGCGGCGGCTCCAACCGAATTTCCGCGCACGGGCCTTCGTCGAGAACGGCATGCAACTCGTGCTGTTCCTGTGCGCCGGTGTGGCGGTTGCAACCACGGCCGGCATCGTGCTGTCGCTGCTCTATGAAAGCCTCCTGTTCTTCCAGAAGGTGTCCGCTTGGGACTTCCTGACCGGCACTCGATGGAACGCGCAGACCGAAGCCGAGTTCGGCGCGCTGCCCCTGTTCTTCGGCACCTTCATGATCGCGCTGATCGCCATGATGGTGGCGGCGCCAATCGGCCTGTTCTCTGCAATCTTCCTGTCGGAATATGCCTCGCCGCGCGCCCGCGCCTGGATCAAACCGATCCTCGAAATTCTCGCCGGTATTCCGACCGTCGTGTACGGCTTCTTCGCGCTGCTGGTCGTGGCGCCAGCGATCCGCACGGCGGCGGTCTGGTTCAACGAAACCGCCATCCGCTTCGGCCTTGCGAGCGAGCCGATCCTCGCTGCGCAGCCGACCAGCGCGCTGGCTGCAGGTCTCGTGATGGGGATCATGGTGATCCCGTTCGTGTCGTCCCTGTCGGATGACGTGATCAATGCCGTGCCGCAGACCCTGCGGGATGCGGCCTATGCGCTGGGCGCGACGAAATCCGAAACCGTGAAACAGGTGGTCGTGCCGGCGGCACTTCCGGGTATCATTGCCGCGCTGTTGCTCGCGGTGTCGCGCGCCATCGGCGAGACGATGATCGTGGTGATGGCCGCCGGCAAGAGCGCGCGCATCTCGATGGACCCGACATCTGACCTGACGACCATCACGGTACAGATCGTGTCGCTGATGACCGGCGAGACAGGCTTCGATGATCCGAAGACGCTGTCGGCCTTTGCGCTCGGCCTTGTACTCTTCATTGTGACCCTCGCGTTCAACGTCGTCGCCCTGCGCGTCGTCAAGAAGTACCGTGAAAAATATGACTGATACCGTCCGCACCTCGGCACCCAGCGCGGCTGCGGCCAAGCACCTTAAGCGCCGCCGCGCGCGAGATGGCCGTTTCCGCTACTACGGGTTGACCGCAATCTTCGTTGCCCTCGGCGCGCTGGCCGTGCTGGTGCTGACCATTGGTTCACAGGCCTTTTCCGCGGCGACCTACCATGTCGTTAAGTATGATGTGACACTTGATCCGGCGGTGATCGCTCCGGAAGGCGCAAACCGGCCGGCCGATATCTCCCGCAATGTCGAAGGCTTCTACAACCTCGTTCGCGACAATCTTTTGGCGACCTTCCCGGAAGCCGAAGCCGACCGGCTATCCCGCCGCGAGCTGTCCGATTTTGTCACACGTCTGGCCGTGTTGCCAACCGCGCGCATGGTGGCGAACAATCCCGAACTGGTCGGCAATACGATCACGCTGACCGCGCCGCTGAACGACGACCTGGACCTTTACCTCAAGGGGAACGGTGTCCGTGAGCGCAAGATCAAGACCGGCACGGTTTCGTCGGTCCAGGGCGAAGAAGACGGCACATTCCGCCTTTCGGGCACCGAAGCCTTTGAAGCGGTTGTCGCCGGACTCGCCGTCGCGAGCGTGGACCGCGCCGAAGATGCGGGTCAGCCGGACGTGCTGCTGACAGCCGGCGTCTCGACCGGGCGGCTGACGGACATAGGCGCCGGATCGGCACGGATGGAGTTGCTGACAGGCCGGGCGCAGGATTTTGCGCAGGCACGCCCCACCGCGCGCATCATCGTTTCGGCCGAAAGCGAACGCACGATTTCGGACCGTCAGATCGCCTGGGTGCTCGCACTCAAGGAGATGGGCCGCGTGGATCGGGTGCCGCGCTGGACGCTGCTGACCAATTCCGACAGTACGTACCCTGAGCTTGCGGGCGGCCTTGCCGCAATCGTCGGCTCGCTGCTGACGATGCTGATCACCGCGCTGGTGGCCATGCCCATCGGCATCCTGGCGGCGGTCTACCTGGAAGAATTCGCGCCCCGCAACCGGCTGACAGAGTTCATCGAAGTCAACATCAACAACCTCGCCGCTGTGCCGTCCATCGTGTTCGGTCTGCTCGGCGCCGCGCTCTATTTAAACTTCCTCGGGATGCCGCGATCGGCGCCGCTGGTCGGCGGCCTCGTGCTGGCCCTGATGACCTTCCCGGTGGTGATCATCGCCTCGCGCGCCGCGCTGAAAGCTGTTCCGCCTTCGGTGCGCTCCGGCGCGCTCGCCGTTGGCGCGTCGCAGATGCAGACCGTGTTTCACCACGTCGTGCCTCTGGCAGCGCCGGGCATCCTGACCGGCGCCATCCTCGGCATGGCCCGCGCCCTTGGCGAGACGGCGCCGCTGCTGCTCATCGGCATGGTGGCTTTCGTTGGCGATGTGCCCCGCAGCCCGACCGATGAGTCGACCGTGATGCCGGTGCTCATTTTCAGCTGGTCGAACAATGCCGAAAGGGCCTGGGAGCCGCTGACGTCAGCAATGATCATCATCCTGCTGGCCTTCCTTTTAGTTATGAACGGCCTCGTGGTATTCCTGCGGCGCAAGTACGAACGGAGATGGTGATGGATACGACCCAGGGAACGCCCGCAATGATGGACGATACACTCACACTCCCGCGCACCGCAGACGGCGCCCCGCGCATTGATTGCCGCAATATCAAGGTCTTCTACGGCGAGGCGCAGGCGATCCATGACGTGTCGATGAGCTTCCCGGACCGGGCCGTAACGGCCCTGATCGGCCCTTCGGGCTGCGGCAAGTCCACCTTCCTGCGCTGCCTCAACCGGATGAACGACACCATCGAGAACTGCCGCGTCGAAGGCGAAATCCTGATGGACGGCGAAAACATCAACGACGAGGATGTCGATCCGGTGCTGCTGCGCTCTCGCGTCGGCATGGTGTTCCAGAAGCCGAACCCTTTCCCGAAATCGATCTACGACAACATCGCCTATGGCCCGCGCATCCACGGCCTCGCCAATGGCCGCGAAGACCTCGATGCCATCGTCGAGAAGAGCCTGCGCCGCGCCGGCCTCTGGGAAGAGGTGAAGGACCGCCTGACCGCGCCGGGCACCAGCCTTTCGGGCGGCCAACAGCAGCGCCTGTGCATCGCGCGCGCGATTGCCGTGCAGCCGGAAGTGATCCTGATGGACGAGCCGTGCTCGGCCCTCGATCCGATTGCCACGGCGCGTATCGAAGAGCTGATCGACGATCTGCGCAGCCGCTACTGCATCGTAATCGTGACCCACTCCATGCAGCAGGCCGCCCGCGTGTCACAGCGCACGGCCTTCTTCCATCTCGGCAACCTGATCGAGCTGGGCGATACCAACCAGATCTTCACCAACCCGCGCGAGAAACGTACCGAAGACTACATCACCGGCCGGTTCGGTTGAGCGAGGCACGCATGTCTGATCATATCGTTTCTGCCTATTCCGAAGAGCTTGAGCGGCTTTCGGCTGACATCATGAAGATGGGCGGCATCGTCGAGACGATGATCGCGGACGCGAGCCGTGCGCTCGGATCGAATGATCTTGAGCTGGCGAAGGAAGTCGTGGCCCGCGACCCCTTGGTCGATGCGATTGAATCGGACGCCGAACGACAGATCGTGTCGCTTATCGCGCGCCGCCAGCCGATGGGGCACGACCTGCGCATGATCCTTTCGGCAATGAAGATCTCGAGTGAGCTGGAGCGCATTGGCGATCTGTCCAAGAACATTGCCAAGCGCGCGCAGCGCCTGGACGAGAACGTCAACGCCGAGATGCGCAACGCGATCATGCGTATGGCGCAGCCGGTCACGCGGCAGCTGAACAACGTCCTCAATGCCTATGCCGGTGCCAGCGCTGACAAGGCGAAGGCCGTGTGGGAGTCCGATGACGACATCGACCACCACTACAACTCCGTGTTCCGCGAAATGCTCACTTACCTGATCGAGGATCCGCGCCGCATCACGGCCGGCGCGCACATGTTGTTCATGGCGAAGAACCTCGAGCGGATCGGGGATCACTGCACGAATATTGCAGAGTTTGTCTATTATCAGGTCGTCGGAGACTACCTCTCCGAACTCGAACGGCCGAAACAGGACCAGGTTTAAGCCCTTGAAGGGCCGCGCCTATAGAATGGAGCCGACCCCATGAAGCCTTATGTGCTGATCGCAGAAGACGAAAAAGCCGTATCCGAGCTCTTGCTCTACAATCTCCGCAAGGAAGATTACGATGTCGGCATCGCCGGGGACGGCGAGGAAACGCTGATCATGCTCGACGAGCGCACGCCGGACCTGCTCCTACTGGACTGGATGCTGCCGAAAGTCAGCGGCATCGAAATCTGCCGGCGCGTGCGCACGGGTGGGGGCAATCCCAACCTGCCGATCATCATGCTCACCGCGCGCGGCGAGGAGAGCGACCGGATCCGCGGACTTGATACGGGTGCGGATGATTATGTGACCAAACCCTTCTCGACCACGGAACTGATGGCGCGGGTCCGCGCCGTGCTGCGCCGCATCCGGCCGGGCCTGAAGGAAGACCGGATCACGGTCGGCGATATCGAGATCGACCGCGTGGCGCACCGCGTCGCCCGCAAGGGCTCTGACATCCACCTCGGCCCGACGGAATTCCGCCTGCTGGACTATTTCATGCAACACCCGGGCCGCGTGTTCTCGCGCGAGCAACTGCTCGATACGGTGTGGGGCTCTGACGTCTATGTCGAGGCGCGCACGGTCGATGTGCATGTCGGACGCCTGCGCAAGGCCCTTCGCAATGGCGGCGGAGACGACCCGATCCGCACCGTGCGCTCGGCCGGTTACGCCCTGCGCGAGGACTGACGGGCGCCGCAAGCAGCGCCCGCCATTGATCCTTCAGCTGAAGACTTCAGCCAGGAAGGTTTTCAGGTAAGCGAAGCTGCGGCGGTCGGTATCGGCGTGATACTGCGTCGCGTCACCCGTGGCGCCCACGGTCGTGAAGGCATGTGTGGCAAGGCCGTGCGCGTGCAGCTGCCAGTCGCTGCCGGCAAACTCCTTCGCGATGGCGAGCACATCCTCCGGCGTCGCCATCGGATCGCGCCAGCCATGCTCGATCAGCACCTTCGCCTTGATCTTCGGCGCCGGGATATTCTCCGCAGGGCGGAACAGGCCGTGGAACGAGGCGACACCGAGCACGTCCATGCCGGCTCGCGCCATGTCCAGCACGCAGAGGCCGCCGAAGCAGAAGCCGATGGCGGCGGTTTTCGATGCATCAACGCCAGACTGGGCGTTCGCCGCCGCGATACCGCCTGCAAGACGCTTCTGCAGCTCCGCCCGGTTGCCGACGAGCGGATACATCAGGCCCTCGTTCTCGGCCTGCGTCGTGCCGCGTTTGCCCTTGCCATAAACGTCGATGGCGAACGCCGCGTAGCCGAACGTGTCGGAAATGATCTGCGCCTTCTGCTTCTCGTTCGCGCCGAGGCCGCCCCAGGCATGACATACGATGACCAGCGGGGGATTCGCCTTTCCGGCGGGCTTCACGAACCAGCCCTCATAGGCCTGTCCGTCGATCTGATAGTCCACTGCGCTCATGGCGGTCTCCTCTTAGTTGGTGTCTGCGCCTCGATAGAGCGCAACCGGCCCGCAGTTCAAGGCAAACAGCGATTAGTATGCGCTTTCTAGACTTTTTCCCTAGATCGGGCGGCATGAACTCATCTTCCCCCGCAAAGGAGCCCCCCATGGCGAAGAAAACCGTGAAATCCACCCAGGCCAAAGCCCGCGCAAAGGCGGCGGCTGTCGGCAAGAAAGTCGAAGCCCAGTCGACCGAGATGGCCTACAAGATCTGGCTCGCTGGCGTTGGCGCCTATGGCAAAGCCTACGATACGGCTGTTGCCGGTGCGAACGTGTTGAACAAGCAATCGGCTGACGTCTTCGAAGATCTCGTGAAGCGCGGTTCGGAAATCGAGCACGATGTCCGCGCCAAACTCGCCGCCGATGAGCGCGTGGCTGGCGCCTCGAAGCGCGTTTCGAAAACCATCGAGACTGTTCGCGACATGCAGGTGCAGGCCCGCGACCAGTTCGATGCGCGCCTTGACCGGATGCGCGACCTGCTCGGCGTCAAAGGCCTTGCCGATGTGCGCCAGAAAGTCGCCCGCCAGATCGACAAGCTGGAAGACGAAGTCGCCAGCGTCACCTCGAAAGCTCGTGCGAAAGTTGCGGACTCCGACCTGAAGGCACGCCTGGCGCGTCTCTCGGCCGAGATCGAAGCTGTCGCCGGCGAGACCGGTGCCGAAGTTGCCAAGACCGCCAAGAAAGCTGCCCGCAAGACCACGAAGGCCGTGAAAACCGCGTTCGCGGCTTCGGAAGGCGCTGACGACCTGACGCAGGCCGCCGGTATCGGCCCGGCGCTGGCCAAGAAACTGAACGCAGAAGGCCTGACGCGCTTTGCGCAACTGGCCGGGCTGAAGAAGGCTGAACTCGAAGCGCTCGACGCGAAAGTGGCTGGCCGTGGCCGCGTGGCGAAAGCCGAATGGTCGAAACTGGCGAAAGCCGCCGCGTAACGAAGACGGAAGAGGGCGGGCCCGCCGGCTCGCCCTTATCCTTTCGTCTCGTCGAAATGCCGGATCATCTGTCCCAGGGCTGCCGGACCGGTCTCGCCCATGTAGGGCACCATCAGGCACATCACCTGGAACACCGTCTTGTGGATGAGGGCAGGGCCGTCATGGACCTCTTTGGTCAAGGCATCGCCGGCGAGCCAGAAGGTCAGTGTCGTGATGATCTGGTCGATCAGCGGCTCCCTGAGGCGCTTGTCGATGGTCAGCGGTCCGGCCTTTTCCAGATCGCTGAGGATCCGCGCAATCGTCTGGCGCTTGGCGGCAACGAGGCTGCGGAAGCGGATGGCAAGGTCCGGGTAGCGGGCGAGCAGGCCGGCCAGGTCGCGGTAGAAGAAGCGGAAGTCGTAGATCTCTTCCAGCAGGATGTAGATGTAGATCCAGTTGTCCTCGATCGAGGCGAGGCCGCCTTTCGAGCCGCGCAGGATGACGCGCATCTCTTCTTCGAACCGGTCAAACAGGGCCCGATTGATCGCGTCCTTGCCCTTGAAGTGATAGTAAAGATTACCGGGGCTGATCTCGAGCGCATTGGCAATATCGACAGACGACAGCCCGCTTTCTCCTTCCTCGTTGAAGAGGAGGAGGCTGACTTCAAGTATACGGTCGCGTGTTTTCATGGCCACACGGGCAGTTTGACACCGAAATCTGACTGTGAAACGAATTTTGTGAGTAAATTTACCACGGTCTTTTTGCCGGATGGCAAGGGACCTGAATTAGACCGGCCACTGGCAGGCCCCTGCCAGGAGAGACCGGCGGGCATCTGGGAGGGACTGGAATGAGCACACCTAACGACGAAATCGCCCAGAATGCGGCGCAGAGCACAACGGCCCTTAACCCGTTGCTGGGCGGCATTAACCGGCAGGAACTGCTGGGCGCCGTGGCCATGATGCTGCGCTCGTCGGTCACCAATCCGTTGACGACCGCCAAGGCGGCCCGAAAGATCATGTCCGAGAACACCGAAATCCTGCTCGGCAAGTCGAAACGCGAAGCCGACAAGAAGGATCGCCGGTTCAAGGATCCGGCCTGGGAACACAACCCGTTCTACAAGCGCGGCATGCAGACCTTCCTCGCGACCCAGGAGCACCTCCACGAGTGGGTCAGCGAAATCAAGATGAGCGAGCTGGAACATGCCCGCGCCAAGTTCGTGATGGGCATGATCACCGATGCGCTCGCGCCGACCAACACGCTGATCGGTAACCCCGCCGCCACCAAGCGCGTCGTCGATTCCGGCGGCCTGTCGCTGCTGAAGGGTATGAAGAACCTCTATGACGACCTGACCAAGAATGGCGGCCTGCCCTCGCAGGTCGACAAGCGACCGTTCAAGGTCGGCGGAAATCTCGCCGTCTCGCAGGGTGCCGTGGTCTGGAAGAACGAGATGCTGGAGCTGATCCAGTATGCGCCGACGACGGAGAAGGTCTACAAGACGCCGATCCTGATCATCCCGCCGCAGATCAACAAGTTCTATGCAATGGACCTGACGCCGATGACGTCGATGGTGCAGTTCCTCCTCGCGATGGAACAGCAGACCTTCGTCATTTCCTGGCGTAATCCGTCCAAGGAGCATCGCGGCTGGGGGCTGTCAGACTATATCGACAGCCTCATTCAGGCGAGCGACGTGGTGCGCAAGATCACCAAGTCGCCCAAGCTGAACGTCTCCGGCGCCTGCTCGGGCGGCATCACCACGGCGACGTTTGCGAGCTTGCTGGCTGCCGCTGGCGACAAGCGCATCAATGCGCTGACCTTCATGGTCTGTGTGCTGAACCCGCAGAAGGAAGACAGCGACATCGGCCAGATCGTGTCCGACGGCAGCCTCGAGATTGCGCGCAAGATGTCGAAGGCGCGCGGCATCCTGAAGGGTGATGACCTCGCCCGCATGTTTGCCTGGATGCGCCCGAACGACCTGATCTGGAACTATGTCGTCAACAATTACCTGATGGGCGAAGACCCGCCGCCGTATGACGTCCTCTTCTGGAACAATGACACGACGAACCTGCCAGCACAGCTGCACTCGGATTATCTGGACATCGCGCTGCACCAGCCCTTCGATCATCCGGGTACGGTCGACGTGGCCGGGCATATGGCCGACCTGACGAAAGTCACGTCAGATGCCTTCGTGGTGGCCGGCCTCACTGACCACATCACCCCATGGAAGGCCTGCTACCGCACACCTGGCCTGCTCGGCTCGAAGAATGTCGAGTTCGTGCTTTCCTCCAGCGGCCACCTGCAGTCGCTGATCAATCCGCCGGGCAACCCAAAGGCCAAGTATTTCCGCAGCACCCAGATGAAGCCCACGCCGGACGAATGGGCCGCGAGCGCAGAGGAGCACAACGGCTCCTGGTGGCCGCGCTGGGGCGAATGGTTGAAGGAACGTTCGGGTCCGCTTAAGGCGGCTCCCGTGTCCGTCGGCAATGCCGCCTTTCCGGCACAATATGCGGCCCCGGGCCGTTACGTATTCAACGACTGAGGACTGCCGAATGGCCAGCTACAAGCGCATGCCGGAAATCACCATGCAGGACGTCGAAGGCGTCATGCTGCGGACCGCGTATTGGGAGAAACCCGACGGCAGCGACGCCCTGCCGCTGGTCTTCTTCAACGGCATCGGCGCAAACCTAGAACTGACACTGGCGCTCGGCGACATGTTCCCGGACCGCGAGATCCTGACCTTCGACGTGCCCGGCGTGGGCCTCAGCCCCGTCACCCAGTGGCCTTACCGTCACTGGATGGCCGCTCGCTGGGCCCGCAAGCTGAGCGACCGCCTCGGCTTCGACGTGGTCGATGTCATGGGCGTATCCTGGGGCGGGGCGCTCGCCCAGCAGTTTGCCTTCCAGTACCGCAACCGCGTCAACCGGCTGATCCTCTGCGCAACCTCGTCGGGCATGACGATGATCCCCGGCCGCCCGGCTTCGCTGTCGCGCATGGTCGATACGCGCCGCTACACCGATCCTGAATTCATGCGCGAGAATTTCGCGACCCTCTACGGCGACATGGCGGACGAATCTGCCGGCCGCCACATCGACGGCCTGCTACCGCCGGACCCGAAGGGATACATCTACCAGCTCCTTGCCTTCGCCGGCTGGTCGAGCCTGCCGTTCATCCGTTTCCTGAAGATGCCGACGCTGGTGATGATGGGCGACAAGGACACGATCGTGCCGCTGGTCAATGGCCAGATCCTCAGCTGGGCCCTGCCGGATGCGCGCCTGCATGTGGTTGAAGGGGGCGGCCACCTGTTCCTGGTCACCCGAGCCGCCGAGACGGCGAACGTGATCAACGGCTTTCTCCGCGACCCTGCGCTGCGCGCGGCGAAAGCGGCCTAGAGCAAATTCCGCTCAAGTGGACACCAGTTGAGCGAAAGAATTTGCGACAAACCTAAATGCTGGAGCAAGGCGCGATCTGATTCCATCAAATCGCGCCTCGCTCTAGTCGTTCATCAGGCGCTCGGCCTCCATGCGGACCGCGCCATAATCGACCTTGCCGGTGCCCAGCACCGGGATCTGGCCCACTTTGAACACCCGTCTGGGTACGGAGATTTCCGGCACACCATGGCTTTGCGCCCAGGTGAGGATGGGCCCGCGTGACGCTTCCGGCGCCTCGCTGAGCAGCACGACCTGCTCGCCCTTCTTGGGGTCGGGCAGGGTGACCGCCGCATGCATGTGATCTGGCCAGACGGCCGCGGCGCAGTTCTCCACAACCGCCAGCGACACCATCTCGCCGCCAATCTTTGCAAACCGCTTCACCCGCCCAAGGATCCTGATGAACCCGTCGCCGTCGATGTCGACGATATCGCCCGTATCATGCCAGCCATCGTACAGCTTCTCGATGGCGCCGGGGTTGGATGGACGCAGATATCCCATCATGATGTTCGGCCCGCGAATGTGCAGGCGCCCGCCTTCCGGTATGCCCTCCACCGGCACGAGTTTCGACTCCATCCCTGCCATCAGCCGGCCGACCGTGCCCGGACGGTTATTCTCCCACTGGTTCGCCGCGACCACGGGCGACGCCTCTGTTGCGCCGTAACCCTCAAGGATCTCGATGTTGAACTTGCGGCGCACATAGTCGCGCGTCTCGTCCTTCACCCGCTCCGCACCGCAAACGGCGAGGCGGATCGAATCCATGTCGCCATCCGCGCCGGTGCGGGCGTATTGCGAGATGAAGGTGTCGGTGGCCAGCAGGATCGTCGCGCCGCTCTCGCGGATCCGCCGGACGATTTCCTTCGGCTGCAGCGGAGACGGGTGGAAGATCACCTTGATACCGGCGATCAGCGGCAACAGCGCGCCAACCGTCAGGCCGAAGCAGTGGAAAGTCGGCAGCGGATTGAACACGATGTCCGTATCCGGACTAAGCCCGATATGCGCGCGCACCTGTTCGACGTTTGCCATGACGTTCTCATGGCTGAGCACCACGCCCTTCGGCTCGCCCTCGGTCCCCGAGGTAAACAGGATCACGCCGGGCTGCTTGTGGCTCAGCGCGGCGCCGACAAAGGTCGGCAACATCGGCCCGGCGATCGCCGAGAGCTTGTCCCCGATCGACAGTTTTTCGCGCACGTCTTCCAGGTAGATGATCTCGACCGATTTCGAGAGTTCCGAAATCAGGTCTTCCAGCCCGCCCAGTTCGACAAACTTGTGCGCCGTAATGAGCCGCTTCACCTTTGCCGCGCGCATCGCGGCCTTCAGGTTCTTCGACCCGGCTGTGAAGTTCAGCATCGCGGGCACACGGCCATAGGCCGTCAGCGCGAAAAAGCCGATCACCGCGCCCGCCCCAGTCGGCAGCATCACGCCTACTGATTCGCCCCGCTTGGTGCCCTTCTTGAGGGCCGAGCCTAGGCCGAACGCCGCCCGGATGATTTCCTTGTAGGTAAGGATGCGCTCATCCCCGTCGACGAGGACGGGCTTGTCCGGGCCGAATTCCCGCGCGGCGCGCAGGAGGCCGGTAAACAGGTTGGAGCGGGTGCGTTCTGGCCGATAGACCAGTGGAGCCGGCACAAGCGGCTGGAGCGATTGCTGCATCGGGTAGGGCCCTGACTCGTTTCGTCCCGTTGTTTTATGTAACATTCTGTCATCTAGCGTCATGCAAGCAAGCGATATTGCAAGTCTGCATATGCAGACTGCGCTATGTCACGCTTGCTGAATCGCGCGCCGGGCGCCATTTTAGCGGCCAATGGCAAACCTCATCGACCTGAAATCCAACCCGCCCCGCCCGCGCCACCCCGAGAAACAGGGGCGGCCGGACACACCCTTGATGCGAAAACCCGACTGGATTCGCGTCAAGGCACCCACATCACAGGGCTATGCCGACACGCGCGCCATTGTGAAATCGAAGGGCCTGGTCACCGTCTGCGAGGAAGCCGGCTGTCCCAACATCGGCGAATGCTGGGACAAGAAACACGCCACGATGATGATTCTCGGCGACGTTTGCACCCGCGCCTGTTCCTTCTGCAACGTCGCGACGGGCAAGCCCAAACCGGGCGTTGACAGTGACGAGCCCCGCCGCGTCGGCGAGGCCGTGGCCGAGATGGGTCTAAGCCATGTCGTCATCACTTCGGTGGACCGCGACGACCTCGAAGACGGCGGCGCGATGCACTTCGTCCACACGATCCAGTCCATTCGCGAGCGGGCTCCCGGCGCCACGATCGAAATCCTGACGCCGGACTTCCTGCGCAAGGATGGCTGGGAAAACCGCGTCATCGACGCGAAGCCAGACGTGTTCAATCACAATCTCGAAACCGTGCCGCGCCTCTACCTGACGATCCGTCCGGGTGCGCGCTATTTCCATTCCCTCCGCCTGCTGCAGAAAGTTAAGGACCGCGACCCGTCGCAGTTCACGAAGTCCGGCCTGATGGTCGGCCTCGGCGAGACGAAGGAAGAAGTCATGCAGGTGATGGACGACATGCGCTCCGCCGGTGTCGACTTCATCACCATCGGCCAATACCTGCAGCCGACCCGCAAACATGCCGC
Organism: Caulobacterales bacterium; assembly: GCA_038249555.1. Taxonomy (GTDB): domain Bacteria; phylum Pseudomonadota; class Alphaproteobacteria; order Caulobacterales; family Hyphomonadaceae; genus Hyphomonas. Next base: position 7,608 of record JBBSDJ010000014.1, on the reverse strand, counting down.
CATCGACCGCTTCGTCACGCCGGACGAGTTCCGGTCATACGAAGAGATCGCGCGGTCGAAAGGCTTCCTGATGGTCTCCGCCAGCCCGCTGACGCGCTCGAGCCACCATGCCGGTGAAGACTTTGCGAAGCTGCGCGCCGCCCGTGAAGCGCAGCTTGCGGCGCGCAAGTAAGGCATGCCGCGTTTCTCGAAATCCATCCGCGTGCCCTATGGCCCGGCGGACTGTTTCCAGCTGGTATCCGACATCGCGAAGTATCCGGACTTCATCCGCTGGATCACGGCCATGCGCGTCTCCGGCCAGCGCTACGTCCAGCCGGGCGTCACCGAATGCCAGGGCGAAGCGATGATCGGCTTCAAGGGCTTCACGGAGCGCTTCACCACGCAGGTCGTCGCGGACGAGCCGGCGAAACGCGTGACGGCCTCCCTGGTGCGCGGACCTTTCCGCAAGCTGTTTGCCGAATGGCGCATCTTTGAAACGGTCGGCGGCGCGACCGACATTTCCCTTGAGATCGATTACGAGTTCCGCAATCCGGTCATCGGCTTCCTCGCCGCCGCCAACCACGACCTGGCAACCGACCGCATCCTCAACGCATTCCTTGTTGAAGCGCAGAAACGCTTCAGTCTGCCTATCGCATCTGCGCCTGAATAAGTTTCAGCGCGGTCTCCACTGCTTCCATCCGGATTGCGTCGCGGCTGATTTCGCCAAGCTGAAGATGCTCGTGGATGATCGCCCGGTTTTCCCGCGCGCAGGCAATGTGCACGGTGCCGACCGGTTTCATCTTGGTGCCGCCGCCGGGGCCTGCAACGCCGGTGATGCCCACCGAGATATTGGCGCGGCTGTTGGTGAGCGCGCCTTCGGCCATCATCCGGGCGACCGGTTCGGACACGGCGCCATAGTCGGCCAGTGAATCGCCGGGCACACCCAGCATCTCTTCTTTTGCGCGGTTGGAATAGGTGACGAAGCCGCGTTCGAACACGCTGGAGGAGCCCGGGATTTCGGTGAACAGCGCGGCGAGCAGGCCGCCGGTGCAGCTTTCGGCGGTCGCGATCTTCAGGCGCGCCTGTTCGGCGTCGTCGAGGATCAGCATGGCGAGATTACGCAGGCGTTCTGGAAACATGGCGCTTATCTACAGGCCCGTCAGCGGCCCGTGAAGACCGGATCGCGCTTCTCGATGAAGGCAGCGGCGCTTTCTTTTGCATCCTCGGTCTGCATCAGCTTGCGGATCTCGGTGATCGCCCATTTGCCGGTATCGCGCCAGTCTGGGTCGAGCGTGCGGCGAAGGCCTGCCTTCAGCGCCTTCACGGCCTGGGGCGGATTGGCCGCAATCTTCTCGGCGATGGCGAGCGCCGTCGGTAGCAGGTCCGCTTGTGGGACGACGCGGCTAACGAGGCCGATCTCCTTCGCTTCGGCGGCGTTGATGATGTCGCCGGTGAACAAGAGCTCGCTCGCCTTCTCGCGGCCCACCAGTTGCGCGAGGCGGCCAAGCCCCGGCGCGTCGCAGCAGAGGCCGCGCTTGACGAAAATCTCGCCCCACTTCGCGGTGTCCGCCATCACGCGGATATCTGCCATGATCGACAGTTCCGCGCCCCAGCCGAGGGCGAAGCCGTTGATCGCCGCGATGACCGGAATGTCCGTATGCAGAAGGGCATCCGCCGCCGGGGTCAGCCCGCCGGTATCCTTTGCCTTCGCCGCTCGCTCGGGCGTCACCGGCGCGCCCTTGGAGAGGATCTTCTTCACATCATCGCCCGAACAGAAGGCCCGCGTGCCTGAACCCGTTATGACGATCACCCGCGCCTCGGAGGTGCGCACGGCATTCTCCAAGGCGTCATAGAGATCATAGTCCAGCGAGTTCATCGCCTCGGGCCGGTTCAGCGTCAGGACGGTCACGTGACCTCGATGCTCGGTCAGCAGGATATCGGACATGGCGTTTCTCCCCGATTTGTTTTGACGGAAGCTGTCATGAAGGCGGGCCGTTGAAAATCATGTCCTTGGGGCAGGGGGATTCCGTTGGCTCAGTCCTGCACCTGCATGAAATGGAAATTGAGGGTTCTGAGGGCTTTTTTCAGGGGTCCGTGGGCGGAGGTGTTGCGTAAGGTTTGGGTGAGGAACTCGTAACGGCTTGCCGGGGTTGGGTTTTATTCTTCCGGCGCCCTGTTTTCTGTAGGCGCAAGTTCTCTTGCTGCGCTCACAGACAGCTTCAATCCGTTGCAGGCGTTGCACACCTGATGTCGATTCATTCTCACGGATTCTCATTTTTTATCACTTCGTATCGATCAGTTATTGTTGGGTATCAGGTGGGCGAAGCGGAAGGAGGAGGTGGGGCTTGCGGCAGTTCTGTTTGGCCCATTCTTCGACTTCTCAGGATGAGCGCCGGTCTGTGTTGCGGGCCAAGCGTGAGCCAGGCACGAGCGCGAGCGTAACCCCGGGCGGAGGGGTGTGGCGCAAGTTTTCGCGAGAATTCTTGCAGACGCTTGAGGCGTCTGGAGATTTCATTTGTGGAGCGGCGGTTCCTGTTGCGCAGGCCGGGTGTCAGCGCAGCGGCATCAGCACCGCAATCGCTTCCGCAGCGATGCCTTCGCGGCGGCCGGTGAAGCCGAGGCCTTCGGTCGTGGTTGCCTTCACGCTGACGGCGTCGAGCGGCAGGCCGAGGAGTTCGGCGGTGCGGGCCCGCATCGCTTCGCGGTGGGGTTTCACCTTGGGGGCTTCGCAGATCACCGTGATGTCGCAGCTGTCGATCCGGTAGCCTTTGGCTTCGGCGAGGGTCTGCGCGTGTTTCAGGAAGATACCGCTGTCGGCATTCTTCCAGCGCGGGTCTGAGGGCGGAAAATGGTCGCCAATGTCGCCCAGGGCGACGGCGCCGAGGATGGCATCGGTCAGCGCGTGCCATCCCGCGTCGGCATCCGAGTGGCCTTTGAGTTTCGCAACATGCGGAATGTGCACTCCGCAAAGCGTGACGTGATCGCCGGCTTCAAACTCATGGACATCAAAGCCCTTGCCGACACGGGGCGCGCCTGTCGGCGCAAGCAGACGGCTCATCATGTCGAAATCCTGAGGATAGGTGATCTTGGAAAGGCGCAGGGAGCCGGCAACCAGCGTGACCCGCGCGCCGGCCGCCTCGACCGCTGCGAGATCGTCCACAAGGTCCGGTCCCGCCGCAGACAGCGCGCTGCGGATGGCGCCGAGGCGGAAGGCCTGCGGCGTCTGCACCCGGTAAAGTCCTGTCCGGTCGACCGTTCTCAGGCGGCCTTCCTTTTCCGTCTTCAGGGCATCGGACACCGGAAGGGCAGGCGCGGCCGCATCAGAAATATCGAGCGCGTCGATCAACGCATTGATCGTGACCTCATCGATCCCCGGCCTGGCCGCATCATGGATCAGCACCTTGGCATCGACCGGCAGGTCCAGCGCGGCGAGTCCGCTCAGGACCGATTGAGTCCGCGTTGCACCGGGCTCCGCCCGCCTGAACCGCTGCCTGGCACCCGGCGCGCCGACATCCGCGCTGGCGACCACCACAATGTCCGTCACCGCCGGATGGCGCGAAAACGCGTCGATGGACCAGTCCACCACTCGCCGCCCCAGCAAGGCCTGCCATTGCTTGGGCGCCTCTGCGCCAGCCCGGAGACCTTTGCCTCCGGCAACGATAAGAACAGCTACGCGAGTCATCGCGTTGTTTCTAATCGAGCCATTCCGGTGTGACTATACTGCCGCAGGAAACTCGCCTTCTGCACGAATATTGTGCTGCTCATGATTTGTGCGCTTGCCCGTGCGGCAAAAGTCGTGAAGATAGTGTAATGATCAAATTTAAGGCACCTCGTGTTTGGCTGGCGCCGATGTCGGGCGCGACGGACGCTCCCATGCGCCGGCAAGCCGTACGGTTTGGCGCGCCGGCGGTGGTCTCCGAAATGGTTGCGGGCGAGACGCTCGCCAAGGCCCGGCCGGACGTGGTTCGCCGCACCTGCCGGCATGAGGGCGCGGGTTTCTGGATCGTCCAGCTCGCGGCGCGCCGCCCCGGCGACATGCTGCAGGGCGCCAAGCTGATGGCGGAAGCGGGCGTGGACGTTATCGACATCAACATGGGTTGCCCCTCGAAAGAAGTGACCGGCGGCCAGTCCGGCTCCGCGCTTATGCGCGACCTGGGCCTCGCGGGCGAGATCATCGATGCGGCCATTGAAGGCGCCGGCGACCGGCCAGTGACGCTGAAGATGCGCCTCGGCTGGGATGATGCGCGCCGCAATGCGCCGGAACTCGGCCAGATCGCCGAGGCCAAGGGCGTCCAGATGCTGACCGTGCACGGGCGCACGCGGTGCCAGTTCTATACCGGCGCGGCAGACTGGGCGGCGGTGCGTGAGACGGTCGAGGCGGTGTCTGTTCCGGTCATCGTCAACGGCGACATTCGCGATCCGGCCTCCGCCAGGGCGGCGCTCGCGCTGTCGGGCGCGCACGGCGTGATGGTCGGCCGCGCGGCTATGGGGCGGCCCTGGCTCGCCGGAGAAATCCTTGCGTCGCTTGAGGGACGGCGCTGGCGCGTACCGGATCTTGCGGCGCAGTGCGAGAGCCTTGTCGAACAGATTGCGGACTCGCTGGCCCTCTATGGTCCGAACCTCGGCCTGCGGATGGTGCGCAAGCATGTCTCGGCGGCGATCGATCATCTTGCCTTGCCGCTGCCGGAGCCCGAACGCCGGGCGCTGCGGTCCGAACTCTGCCGGATAGAAGATCCGGCTGAACTCACCCGCGCCCTGCGCGCGGCCTATCTCGAAAGAACCCCCGAGGAGCTGGTCTGAAATGCCTACGCTTGACCAAACGCGGCCTGCCAACCTGTCAGAGCTTGCGCCTGTCGCCCTGCTGCACATCGATGCCCGCAGGCGCATCTGCAATGTGAATGCGGCGGCAGAGTCGCTGCTGCAGTTGTCGCGCCGCGCGATGATCGACCGGCCTCTGAGTGAAGTGATCTATCACGACTCGCCCCTGTTCGAACTGATCGACCGGGCCGCGCGGGAGCCTGCCGAAATCACGGCGCCGTCCACGCCCATCTCCGGACCTTCCGTGCCGATGCGCACCATCTGCGATGTGCGGGTGCGCAGTGTCGACGGCGGCGATTTCATTCTCGTGCTCGGCGAAGCGCCGGCGCGCGATCCCTCCGAGGGCATTGCGGGCGCAGCCGGCTTTGGCCGCATCCTTGGTCATGAAGTGAAAAACCCGCTGGCGGGCATAATCGGCGCGGCTCAGTTGCTGGAGCGTCAGGGGCTCGCGGAGCAGGCTGAACTGCTGGACATCATCAAGGACGAAGCGCGCCGCATCGAGCGGCTCGTGAACCGGCTTTCGGCGTTCGAGCTGTTTTCGGCGCCGCGGATGCAGAGTTGCAATGTGCACGCCTTGCTCGACAAGGTGATTGCGGCGGAACGCGCGGCGATGGGGCCGAAGATAGAGTTCAAGCGGGAGTTCGATCCCTCGCTGCCGGACATCCAGGCGGACCCGGACCACCTGCAGCAAGCCTTCCAGAACATCGTGCGAAATGCCGCCGAAGCGGCGTCGGAAGACAATGGCCGGGGCGAAGTGACCATCCGCACGGCTTACGCGGCTGGTCTCGCTATGCGCCAGGCGCGGCTTGGCTCCGGCCTGCGGCGCGCCATGCTGATTTCGTTCGAAGACAATGGCCACGGCATCCCGCGTGAACGCCAGGCGACCATGTTTGATGTTTTCCAGAGTTCAAAGTCTGGTGGCCGTGGACTCGGGCTGTCGGTCGTGAGTGAAGTCGTGACAGCACATGGCGGTCAGATACGCGTTGACAGCCAGCCGGGATCGACCCGGTTCACAGTCCTTTTGCCACTCGTGGAGGCCGGCTGACATGGCCGACAAGACCGTTCTGCTCGCTGAAGATGACGCGAGCATCCGCCTGATCGTCAACCAGACGCTTGTTTCGGCAGGCTATGAAGTGCGTGCGACCAGTTCGCCCGACGCGCTGCAGCGCTGGGTGCGCAACGGGGAAGGGGATGTCGTCGTCACCGACGTGTATCTCGGCGACACATCGATCTTTGACCTTCTGCCGTCGATGAAACTCGCGCGGCCGGACCTGCCTTTCATCGTGATGAGCGGGCAGAACACGATCCTGACCGCCGCCTCGGCCGCCGAGCATGGCGCGTTCGACTACCTGCCGAAGCCGTTCGACATCGACGTGCTGTCGAGCCTCGTGCGGCGCGCCTTGAAGTCTTCGCCCAGCGTCGAGCGGCTGATCCATCCGGATGCGCAGAAGGCCGTGCAGGATGCCGGCTTGCCGCTGATCGGGCGCTCCGATGCCATGCAGGAAGTCTACCGCCTGATTGCCAAGGTAATGAATACGGACCTGACCGTGCTGATCGAAGGCGAGAGCGGCACCGGCAAGGAATTGGCGGCGCGCGCGATCCATCAGCTCGGCCATTCCAAGAATGGCAAGTTCATCGGTCTGGACCTGGCCGCCATGCCGGCCGCCGAGATCAACCGCGAGCTGTTCGGCGTGAATGGCACGGACGGCGCCGTGCACATGAAAGGCGGCACGCTGTATCTCGACGAGATTGGCGATCTGCCCGCCGAGGCGCAGGCACAGCTGGTCAAACTGCTGCGCGACTCCGGCGGCGCGCGCCTGATCGCCTCGACACGGCGCAATCTCGGCAAGCTCGTCGAAGAGGGCAAGTTCCGCGAGGACCTCTACTACCGCCTTAACGTGATGCGCCTCGCGATCCCGCCGCTGCGACACCGCAAGGAAGACATCCCGGAACTCGCCCGCGCCTTCCTGATCCGCGCGCAGCGCCAGGGTCTCGCGGCCCGTACATTCGAGAAGTCGGCGCTCGACCTGATGGCCGCCTATGACTGGCCGGGCAACGTACGCGAACTCGAAAACCTCGTGATCCGTCTCGCGGTGCTGAGCTCCGACACGATCATCACGCTGATGGATGTCGAACGCGAGATGCGCATGGGCGCGTCCGAGCAGGCCAATGGGCATGCGGGTTTCGAAGCGGAGGTCGAAGCGCTGCTGCATCGCTATGTCATGGGCGATCTGGTGACGGGCGGGGAGAGCGGCGATTCGCAGGTCCACAGCTCGGTGATAGACCGGGTGGAGCGCCCGCTGATCCGGCTTGCCTTGTCGGTGACCTCCGGAAACAAGGTTAAGGCGGCCCAGCTGCTGGGGATGAACCGCAACACCCTGCGCGCGAAGATCAATGCGCTCGGAATTGCAGAAGACTGATTGACGACGCCCCATTCCGTGGCCTTAATGCACCAGTGTTGCATTAAGGCCACGTAATGTGTGTCCGGATTGCAACGGGGCCGGGGCCCTTATTGAGCCGGATTGCGTGTCGACAGCTACAAACTCAACTGCCACCAAAGCCAGCTGGGCCCTCTTCGAGGGCCTTTTCATCATCGCGGCGCTCGTCGCGGTGTTTGCGACTTTCATAGCGATTTCCGGCGCTGCACCAAATGATCCGACGGCAGGTGCCACGCCCTGGCTCCTCGGGTTGAACTTCGTCCTGCTGATCGTGCTCGCGGTGATCGTCGTGCGCGAATACCTGGCGATCCGCGGCGGCAGCAATGACGGCGGCGGCAAGCTGGCGCGCCGGTTTGTGCTCCTGTTCGGCTTT